>DATIBX010000574.1:0-5708 GCA_035457105.1 Pyrinomonadaceae bacterium | reverse complement strand
GTTGTTCTTCGACCTTTTTGATCCGGGACATCAGGTTGCTGGGGGCGATGATCAGAATACACCCTTCCGAGGAGATGACGACGATGGCGCTGGAGGTAACCCCATTGCGGGAGCGCTCAATGGTGGTTTTGAGTTTAACTTTGGTGGTCCAGTTGGAACGGCCGCTTCGGTTTGGAACGCCTTCTTCTTTAACTCGAATGGAAATGTAACGTTTGGAACTGGAGATACCGACAATACTCCAACCATTTTGGAATTGCGACAGGGGCTCCCGAGAGTCGGAGCTGCATGGTCCGATCTAAACCCCAACGCCCGCGCGGTCAGCCCCGGAAACTTTCCGGTGTTGGCGCTTGGATTTTCCAACGTGAATGCCTTTAAGGTTCGTTACATTAACGTACCGACGTTCGGTAATGAACTCTGTTCAGGGGCAGAGGGCGGAGCGGCCAACACGCTTAGCACAACGCTCTATGACGATGGCGCAACGATCGATGAAAACGCCAGCAATCCGCTGAATCCAGCTAATCCCATCGGAAACAACGCCGTGCCTTTTGACTTGCAAGAAGGTCCAACCGACCGCCGGTTCGCACCTTCTCCCGTCAATGGTGCGGGTCCCGTCGGCGAACTTCCGCGGCCGGCTGGTTCCGGGCTGATCTCGTTCGTGTATGGTCGAATGGATTTGATTGGGTCACCGGGTTCACCAGTGTTGACGGGATATTCAGTTGGCCTACTCGACCCGCTCAATCCGCCGGGTTTGTGTGAAGAGAATCTATCTCAGATGGCAGTTGCGGCCGATGGCACACCGTTTGGTGTCTTGCCTGGTGGTCAAACTGGAGGAATCCTGCCTGGCCTGATTGGGGAAGGTACTGAACCCACTGTCTTTGAGTTCTTCAACAGCGGCCAAGATCCCGGAGTCGACGCCGACTCTAACGTCTTCCAGGCAAAACCTGACTTTGATCTTCGCTTTGAAGGAAATAACCCGACCGACGGCCAGCATCCTGACCAGCCCGATCCAAATCGTGAGCGGATTGATCTCTTTGGAATCGCAAACGGTCCACCAGCCTCTCCCTTGATCGAGCAAGTTATTCCATTGCCAGTCGGCTTTACGCCGAACGCTGGGACCGATCTACTGGATGCTCTAGGTGGCGTGGACGTACTCATTGTCGGTAGCGGTTTCTTCCCGAACGAGGTTACGACCGTCTGCCTGAATGGAGTGCAACCTCCAGCCCCAGGAGTACCTACAACCAGGGCCGGTAAGATTGTTACCTCAGCGGTTGTATATTCTGTGGATAACAACCTGGATAGCATCCCTGATGCGACCTTTGCGCTCACCAATATTACGCCCGTAAGTAAGAATTTGGTCACGGCGAGAATGTCTCCTTTGGCCACTGCCGCGGGAACAGCCTTCCCATTCAGTGCTTTCACAGGATCAGGCATTATCACCCTGACGACTACATTCACTTTCGGTGATAACAATATCTTTGGACCATTCATCCGCACGGCCTCGGCACTTCTGGCTCCTGGAACTCGGGCGCCAATCGTCCTCGGTGTCACGCAAACTACAGGAGATTGTAGCGTGGTCCAGAACGTCTCAATCTCTGGAGTCAACTTCAATTCGCCGGGTCCTGTAACTGCGGTTTTCGCAGTTGAAGATGGCAATCCAGGCAATGTAATTAACGCTACCAGCTTTGTCGTTGCCACGGATAACATTATTACGGCACAGTTCAACTTTGGTGGCCCCAACCCCGGCAAACGCTTCCTGATCTTTGTTACTGGTCCAGGTGGCACGAGCCGGAATCTCACTGGCTCAACTCCCAGCGGTGTACCTACCGGCAACGAACAGGGAAATATCATCGCGTTCAACTGTACCGGCGCAGTTAACGTCGACACCATCCAGTTCAGCGCGACTAACGTTGATGGTACCGAAGGCTGTGCCGCAACCAACGTCACCGTATCCCGCGTAAATCCAGGGTCGGGTACGGTCACCGTTGATTACGCCACCAGCGATGGAACCGCGACTCAGAAGTCTGACTATGAGATCGCTTCAGGAACGTTGACTTTTGCTCCTGGCGAAACGAGCAAGGTGATTCCAATTCTGATCAATGAAGATTCATTCGTTGAACCGAATGAAACCATCAATGTTAACTTGAGTAATCTGAGCTCGGGCACTTTGGCTGGCGGAGGCCTGAGTACGGTAACGATCGTCGATGATGATCTGGTGCTTGGACCAAATCCAATTGACGATCCCGCCACGTTCGTTTGCCAGCAGTATCACGACTTTCTCAATCGCGAGCCTGATGCTGCCGGCGCTGCGTTCTGGACTGCCGAAATAACTTCGTGTGGAGCCGATCCGGTCTGCATCGAAATCAAGCGCCAGAACGTTTCTGCCGCATTCTTCCTCTCGGAAGAATTCGGTGAAACAGGATTTGAAGTTGTTCGCCTGCAACGCACGGCATTTGCTAAAGAGTCAGATACCGCGGGCACACGACTGACGTACGCACAATTCATGCATGATGCGCAACAGGTCGGCAGGGGAGTCGTTATCGGACAACCTGGAGCTGACGCTTTACTGGAAGCAAACAAGCAAGCGTACGCTACGCAGATTGTCGAGAGTGCAGCGTTCATAGCTCACTACTCACTCGCCCTAACTGCAGCACAATACGTTGACGCTCTTGCCGACACGGCGAATGTGACCTTAACCGTCGAGGAGACTTCCGCAGCCGTCCTTGCATTTGGAGCGGGTGGCACGAGCGGCAGGGTCGCAGCGCTGAGGAGTGTGGCGGATTCGACGACTGTTCGCGATGCTGAATTTAATTCGGCCTTCGTGTTACTGCAATACTTTGGGTACCTGCGAAGAAATCCGACAGATGCACCCGATGTTGATGACAGTGGTTATCAATTCTGGCTGACCAAGTTGAATTCGTTTGGTGGAAACTTTGAACAAGCCGATATGGTGAAGGCGTTCCTTAACTCTGTCGAGTACCGCCAACGCTTTGGACCTTGATCATGGAGTGCGGCGGCCTGCCGCCGCTTTCCACTAACCAGCTTTACCGAAAACCGGTTGACCGCAACAGTCAACCGGTTTTCATCTTCTATTTTCTGCGTGTCGAACGGTTAGGTTTTGGGAGCGTCCATCATTTAACTCTTTGCCGTCCGTTCTATGGCGAGCCCGGCAATATAGGTTGCTACATTGGTTAGATGACCTTCTTCACCACTCGGAATGCGAGGTTCGCGATAATACATCGCAAACGACCCAAGAACTTTGCCACGTCCGGACAGGATCGGCGTTGACCAGCACGCTCGTAAACCGCTTGCCGCAGCTAGTTCGCGATAATCTTCCCAAAGTGGATCCGCAAATATGTCAGTGACGATCACGGGTTTGCCGCGGTACATTGCTGTTCCACAAGAACCGTGCTTTGGTCCAATCGGACCGCCATTCACCGCTTGAACGTACTGCGGTGAGAGGCTTGGGGCGGCTCCATGTTCCATGTGATTACCATCAGCGCTGAGAAGTAACACGGAGCAAAGCATGTCCGGCGCTTGCGACTCAATCAGGAGTACAAGGCTCTTAAGGATTTCGCCGAGCGGCGCGTTGTTGGCAATCATTCTCAGAATTCGACTCTGTCCTTCCCTGAATTCTGGGTTGTCTTCCTGCGGAGGCGGTGCAACGCGAGGAAGTGCGCGTGTAGTAGCAGCTAAGGGATCCGATTGCTCGTTCAACGAGCCGGAATTCTTTAGATTGTCCATCTAATGATTGTCCCTCCTCCGGCCTTATTCTACGCTTGGATGCCTGTAGAAGTCATTGGTGATTGGGCTAACACGCGAGAGGACAAGAATTTCAACTACTTGACGTTTATCGAACTGGTTTTTCAGTCACACCATGTTGACTCTCAATGACACAATTGATCTGAAATCGGTCCACGAAACGAAATCTTAGTTGTTCTAACACTTCAATGATCATCGTCCGCTTGAAGTATGAAAGGAATCTGGCTATTTGCTGTTTTTCGATAATCAAACTCAATTGAATATGAGCCGAGTGGTGTACTTTGTTGGCGTTGTGGTGAAGAAATACCTAATCCCTGAGGGAAGGTTGAGAAATTTGTCCCCGGTTAAGTGGGTTTATTGCAAAATCGTCGAGTGAAAGTATCAACTTTGGTTCAAAAAAATGATGTGTTTCTAATCGTCCCCTGACATCAGCTTTGTTTCGCCACAAGTGCTCGTAGGCGAGCACTTCATTAATACTGAGATAGATTTGAACGACACAGAGATCCCGAAAAACTGGGCATGATTGCTCGAACGTGAGGGCTTACTTCATATTAGGAAAAGGCACGATTATTGCTCAAAGAACAGAACACATGGGAAATAGATGCCTACTACGACATTAAGATCGGGGGGCGCACTCTCTTCAGAGTGGCATTTTCGAACCTGGGATAGAATGCTCGATAGGTTCGAATTTGAGTAGTACGTTTTCAAATGGCAGAAAACTACTGTCGAGTCTGGCAGGATCCTCCGTTTCGACTATCTTCTGATTAGCTTACAATAAGGCACTATCTAACCATCAGCTCCGTCACGTACCCAGATGCGAGACGAGCGCTTGCAAGAGGACTTACTCGCTAGAGTTCAATTCCTCGCCTTGCCACAAGGCTTCCCTTTTTTGGGTAATTTTTGGAAGGAGAAGTCTGGCCAAAGGGACGTCACATTTCTTGCGAGTTTTTGCGTGACCAGAGACAGTAAATTAAATGACTGGAAATCCTTTCGCGGGGCGAAAGCTTCCGTGAATTGTGCGGGGATGTATCTATGTTACTCACAGGGAGTTTTCGTGAGTACCCGTTTTTCCTTCTGCTTGAAATATTTCTGCGCCGCGGAGAAACCGGTTTGCTTGAGGTTTCGTCACCTGAAGAATCCGGATACTTTTACATTAAGAATGGCAAAGTAAAAGACGGCCAGTTAGGAACGAGCAAAGGGGCGGCAGCTGTAAAGTTGGTGGGAAGGTGTGTTGATGGCTCCTTCCGATTTAAACCACTTGAGCCGACCGATTATGCCAGGGTTGTTTGGCAACGAAGCTTTGGTCCAAACACACTGGCTACCGACCCGACGTCTATTCCTGTCGCGTCCGTGAGAAGTAAGTTCGGCCCCCTTCGGTCTTATCCCGCAGCAGCCTACCGCCCTTCTGAAAAAGCCCTGGCATCCCTGGTCCATGGAATGCTCGGGCAGTCCCTGCTTTTCCTCCAAGCTGCCTACCGAAATTTTGAAAAGACCGCGCTGTTCGTGCAGCGAAGACTGGCCGTTTGGACCATCGTGGGATTTGCTTTCTGCAAAAAAGCCCACCTTGGAACTAAGCTCCGCACTATCCTCGGAAGAACAAGAAATATGTTTAGCACGGTTGGTTCTTATCGGGCGGCTGCTTGTCAGGCTTCGGCACAAGTTGTTGCATCTTCGAGCGAGCGAATGTTTCGACAACTCCGATTAGACATGGGAACCGCTTATCTCGGTGTTAGCCAAGGCACAGCGATCTTACGGCAGCATACTGTTGCCTGGACCACTGCGGCGTTTGCGTTCTGGAAGGAGTTGGAAGTCGGGACACGGCTGCTGCGAGTAACGGAGAATGGCTTTAGGGCATGGCAACGTGCGCTCCGGAGTGACAAACAACGAATACTTAATTATGCAAGCGGATTCAGTTTCGAAGTTTCTTTACCCACTATTCCAAAGAGAGC
>DATIBX010000573.1:0-2848 GCA_035457105.1 Pyrinomonadaceae bacterium | reverse complement strand
CGTTTCTGGAAAAGATTGGCTGTATCGAAAAGATAGATCCTTATCATTCAATCCAAATGAAGAATGTTAAGTGGCACCTGAAGGAGCAGATCAAATATTCCTCGTAAGCAAGCTGCATCTGTTGATGAGAACCAAAGAGGGCAGATGTAAAAGCGATCAAAGCAGGATCCCGTTGCATCGCTTAGAGAAGGAGATTCATGACTATCGTCGGTGATGCCTCCAAGGCACGACTAATCGCAGTGTTTATCGATCACATCATTGCGTTCACGTTGATGTTGATTGCCGTTGCTTTCGTGCCCGAGAGTTTGCCGATGGTGAAGGCCGTTTTCTTCTTTTTTATCTATCTAGCGTATTTCGTCGTGCTTGAGGCACTTTGGTCCCGTACGCTGGGGAAGTATGTTCAGGGCCTGGTCGTTCGTAAGCTTGATGGGAATCGATGTGATTGGACAGCCGCGTTGATCAGAGGCAGTCTGCGTATCATTGAAGTTAATCCTCTTTTGCTCGGCGGCCTGCCTGCCGGTCTAGTGATCATTGCAAGTCAGCGAAAGCAGCGCATCGGAGATATGTTGGCAGGAACCGTCGTAGTGTCGAATAAGTTGATCTGGGAGTCTGATTCTACTGAGCCCGCCATCGAACAGACGATCTGAGGCTGACGAGTGAACAGGTCGTCCAGATCTTGCTGAGCGAGAATTTATGCGCTGTTTGATCCTGATCCAGCTAGTTCTTTGAGCTGACGGTTTTCGGGTCAACGGGATAAAGAACCAAATGACAACTCACGACATTGACACCCTTCTTCGCATTAATCCTGGCTGCAGGTACTGATCATCGGAGTGGAGGATCAAATACACGTCGAAACGTTTTCCTTGATTTAAGACATACAGTCAGGAGGTCTTATAGACCGAAGTTCGAAAAATCTTAGCCAGGTTATCACGGTCGCCAGGAGACTGTGACTGACCTTGGCGCCTAAACCTCAGGGAGACAAGTAAATGAGTAATCAGAGTACGAAGTCAAAAAATGAATCTTCCGGATCGCAGCCCTACGACCCGACACAAGTCGACAACGATCCAGCAAATCCGATGGACGAGAGCGTTGCGACTGCAGAAGACCAACGGTGGTCTCCAAGCGCGCTGACAAACTACGGCGACCCTGGTGTAAACGAAGAATTTGATCTTTCCGCTGAGGAAACTCTCGCGGCACTCGCTCCGCAATTGTCGTTAGATATCACAGTTGCGCGCGATTTTCTGAAAAGCTGCATGACCTCTTCTCCACGCGTGAAGTATGGATTGGGCGCCAAAATCTCTCCACACGGCGCGACCCCCGGCAGCGGTTTCAAGAAAGTGGATTGCAGCGGCTTCGTGAGGGAGACCATCTGGAGGGCGACGACGCCTCATTTCAATTTTCCTGATGGTTCAGTGGTGCAGCACGATTGGATCAAGGACAAAGGATTCGAACGCAGCACTCGCGACGATGCATTCCTTCAGGATGGAAAAATTCGAATCGTGTTCCTGCGGCCTCAGGACGCACCATCGCACGTTGGCCACGTGGCCCTGGTTCACAACGGTACCACCCTTGAATCGCATGGCAGCTTCGGCCCCAACAGCCGAGAATGGACAAATACCGGATGGCAAGCGAAGGCGTTCGTTTACCTCCTCAAGGATTAGATCTGAGCCGGTCTGCCGTTTCAGTCGCTTTAATTGCGAACCCTGAACGTGCCGGAATTGCTGGCCCGGCCCTGGGCTCGTAACTCTGCAATGCACTTTCCGTCAGGCAATCCGTTCGGTAACCTGAATGTGACTTGTGTGTCGGTACCTTGCACGCTCAACACGGCGTCAGCAGGTACGTCATAACTCTGGTTGTTACTATCAACCAGCCTGACTACGACTGAAGCGGCAGTCTCGCCCGGTCCAAGGAGCACACAATACCGTCCAACAGAGTGAGGCTAATGCAATGGAAGACAAACGCCCGGATGCAGACCATGAGCACAGTTCGATTCCAACCTGGATCAAGAGTGCCGGCGCGATCGTCGGAATTGTTGCCGCGCTCTCTGGCGCGGTAGCCGGGGCCTATCAAGTTCTTAGTTCCTTAAAACAATTCCAACTGCAAATCGCGAAAGAGGGACGAGCAACGGCTGAAGCCAGAGCCAGGCAAGCCGCCGAAGAGAATAGTCGAGCTGAAACAGAAGCTCGGACACGAGAGGATCTAAAGAAGAAAGACTTTGAGCTTAAACAAACAGAATTCTTAACGGAAGCGGAAAAACGTAAGGCACTGGAACTTACGATCACCAGAGAGCGCGAGGCGCAGGAAGCGAGCGAAAAATCCAAAATCGCTGCTGAAGTGAGGACCAATCAGCGGCAAGACGAACAACAATTGAGCGACAACATTCGGGCAATCTTCGAGAAGCCCAATTCTGCGCCCGCACTGGCAACTTTGTCGCGGCACGCAAAACCGGAAGATGAGAATTTGTCGACTATCCTCACACCTCTTGTTGCCAAGCTCGATGATGTAATCATGCCTGCCGAAGTCAACATAATCTTCCAACTTTTCAATAAGTCTGGCCCAAGCGCATTGAACGCCGTCCTCGATGCAAATCGAATCGCTTTCGAGAAGTACAAGAGAGACATTAGAGAGCTTGCACGCCTGGAATTCGCGGCGGAGTTGAAGCGCCGATCTGAGTCGTCCAACACACCGGCCACGAACCGTTACGAGATTCAAAGGGCAGTCAGCCAGCGTATTGTCTCCGCCTACGTTGGGAACCCGGGATTAGTGCGCTTAGCCGATCAAATTGTGGTCGAAGTGTCTTATGGCGCTTCACTTTCGGCCGGAGGGCCCATGACAGAAGACTGGGAAT
>DATIBX010000572.1:0-4312 GCA_035457105.1 Pyrinomonadaceae bacterium | reverse complement strand
AGGAAGTATTCAGTCTTCCGGCGCATGCTGGACCAATCACGGCACTTGCGTTCAGTAACGATCGCCTTTGGTTGGCGTCGGGAAGTTTTGATAAGACAATTAAGGTATGGAATCTTAAGTCCGGGAACGAAGTCCAATCCTTAACAAAACACAACGCACCGATTGGTGCCCTAAAATTTAACAAATCGAGCACTCTCTTATTTTCGTCTGCGAATACGGACGTTATCGTCTGGGACACCAAAACCTGGGAAGCCAAGCAAACTTTCAAGAGATCTACTGCAGCCGTAACTAACATTGCACTTACTGACGATGAAACGTCTTTGGCGCTCGGTGAAGCCGACGGAAACTCTCTAGTTTGGAAGGTAGGAACTCATCGCGAACATCTTGTTTTCAAGCACAACACGACGGCGGTTCTGGCCCTCGAATTTGCGGCTAACGATTCACTCATTGCCATACACGCAAATCATGAGATCGAGGTATGGGATCCAACCACTGGCGACTTGAGGAGAGCGGTTTCTGGCGACTCGAATAGTGAACAACTTGCGTTCGCTGTGATCGCTTCAGGCGCCTCCATATTTGCTTCGACGGATGGCAGCAGGATTCTCAAAACAAATAGCGTTGCGACGGGCGAGGGTGTCCAAACTTTTGAAAGTCATGCGTCGTCAATCAATTCAATTGCATTCAGCCCTGACGGCCGCTGGTTTGCCTCAGCAAATCACGACTCCTCAATCAGACTTTGGCAAGTGGCAACTGGCCGTGAACTACCCAGGCTTAGAGGCCATGCTGGTTATGCCACCGCAGTAGCCTTCAGTCCAAACAGTAGTTTGCTCGCTTCTGGCAGCAAGAGTGGTGAAATAAAAATATGGGATGTCAATAATGCACAACTGTTATTTGGTCTGCAGTCTCGTACCAACGGGGTTAACAATCTTGCGTTTGATTTGACGGGGAACATCCTCGCGGTGGTTGGAATGGACCAGAGGGTGGAAGTGTGGGATCTCGAGAAGAAGCAAGCACGTTATTTCGCAGGACATTCACAAGAAATAAGCAGTGTCGTGCTTGGAAAAGACCGTTTAATCACCGGCAGCAGAGACAAAACAATTCGCATTTGGGACCTGAATAGTGGCGCCGCGATAAGAACCCTGAAGTCGCCAGGCGAAGTTAATGGTCTCGCTTTGAATTCAAGTGGTGATGTGCTCGCTGCTGCTAATTCTGATGGCACGATTACATGCTGGGACATCGTAAACGGAGTGTCCGTCCGAACTCTGAAGGACCACACGAACGAAGTACTTTGCGTTCGCTTTAGTGCTGATGGCAATAAGTTAGCTTCGGCAAGTGCTGATCGCTCCGTAATCGTCTGGGACCTTCAAACGGGATTGAAAATCCATCAACTACAAGGAAGTATTGATGCGGTTACCAGTGTTGTTTTCAGTCAAAACAGTAAATGGATTCTAAGTGCAAGCTACGATGGCACGATTCTGCTCTGGCAAGCAGCGACCGGAAAGCTGATGGCAACCTTAATTTCGATTCCCGCCAGCGATGACTGGTTAGTGGTAACTCCGGATGGCCTTTTTGATGGTTCCTCAGACTCCTGGGATCGCGTGGTCTGGCGTTTTGATCAAAGCACATTCAACGTGGTTCCCGTAGAGGCATTCTTCAACGAGTTCTTTTATCCAGGGGTGCTGGCTGAAATTCTGGCCGATCAAAATCCGAAGGCGAGCGAAGACATAGCGCAAAAGGACAGACGTCAACCGTCTGTTAGTTTAGCAGCGACTGCCGGTCCGAACCCGCGCAATATTACGGTCGATATTACGCTACGCGCATCGCCTCCTGAAAAGAATCATCCCCAAGAAGGCGGTGCGCGAGACCTTCGTTTGTTTCGCAACGGTCTCCTTATTCGCGCCTGGCGCGGTGACTTAATTCAAGATACGAAGGCTACGACCATTAAGGCCACGGTTCCGATCATTGCTGGAGAAAACAAATTTGTTGCCTATGCGTTTAATGACGATAACGTCAAAAGTACCGATGCGAACCTGATCATCACAGGTCCGGCTAGTTTGCAGCGCAAAGGCACGGCGTACTTATTGATGATTGGTGTCGAACATTATGAGAATGCAGAATACAACCTTCGTTATTCCGCAGCAGATGTTGCGGAAATGGAAATGCAATTGAAAAGTCAACAAGAAATAGTTGGCACGTACAACCCGGTCGTCACTATTCCACTGATCGACGGCGATGCAACGAAAGCAAATATTCTGTTGGCCCTCGAGCATTTGTCGGGAAGAAATACAGAGGTCCTACCGGCAAGGGCACCAGCAGTGCTGTCGCGCATTAAGCCCGCACAACCGGAAGATGCAGTGCTCGTCTATTTTTCCGGGCATGGCGTCGCCGACAACAATCACTTCTTTCTGATTCCTCATGACCTCGGCTATATGGGCCAGCGCTCTAAACTCAACGAAACTGGTTTTGAACTAATCCTCAAACACGGCATCTCCGATGACGAGCTGGAAACTGCTCTTCAACCGCTAGATGCAGATCAGTTATTGCTTGTTATCGACGCGTGTTACTCCGGGCAGGCCGTTGAATCTACCGAAAGAAGGCGTGGGCCAATGAACACCAAAGGACTTGCGCAATTGGCTTATGAAAAGGGTATGTACGTCCTGACCGCTTCACAGAACATGGAAGTCGCATTCGAGGCAGAGGCCTTCAAACATAGCTACCTGGCGTATGCGCTGCTTGAGGAGGGTTTGAAAGCGGGCGCTGCGGACGACAATGGCGATAAATATATTTTTTTAGAAGAATGGTTTGATTATGCAAACCGCCGAGTACCTCAACTCAGAAGATCAGAACTAAAACGCAAAGAGCTTGTCGAAGATGAAGCCGACGAACAGAAGGTTCAACGGCCAAGAGTGTTCTACACACGTGACGAAGGTGCGAAAAGATTCCTGGTAGGAAGAGTTCCCCAAAAATTAGAAGCGCAGAATTAGAATGCGCGGCAATGAAAGTCAGAGTTTATGAGCTACTCCGACCATTCAATTGGTGGCGGCAACACCAGGAAACCAAAAATGGCGCCCGCCAAGCCTGAACCAAAAGATCCACTAATTAACACCGTTCTTGATCAGCGCTACCTAATCGAAAGTAAGTTAGGTCATGGTGGCTTTGGTTCAGTATATCTTGGCGCCGACAAAAAGATGATTTCACGCAAGATTGTCATC
Organism: Pyrinomonadaceae bacterium; assembly: GCA_035457105.1. Lineage (GTDB taxonomy): Bacteria > Acidobacteriota > Blastocatellia > Pyrinomonadales > Pyrinomonadaceae > PSRF01. The sequence continues at coordinate 1,100 of DATIBX010000572.1, read as the reverse complement.
AAGGTCATGAACAGCGAGGAAGTGTCCAACGATTGGAGCAAGAAGAAATTCCAGCAGGAGTTGGAAGCGCTAGCACGGATTAATCATTCGAGTGTAGTGGGTGTCCTCGATTGTGGTGAGACTCCTGACGCTCGCCCTTACATAGTTATGCAATATATCGACGGTGTCAGTTTACGGTCTCTCATTACGCCGGAAGGAATGTCGTTTTGCAGAGCGTCAAATATCATCAAACAAGTTGGCAAGGCCTTAAGCGCCGCACATCAGGCCGGAATTCTCCATCGTGATCTAAAACCGGAAAATATCATGGTGCACCTGAATGATGATGAAGAGCAGGTAAAAGTAATTGATTTCGGAGTAGCAAAAGTCAGGAATTCAATAATTGATGTTAGTACCGCAGAGGGGATTTCAGTAGGGACAATTGCTTACATGTCACCTGAACAGCTGACTGCCAAAGCCGTACTTCCCGAAAGCGATATTTACTCAATGGCAGTGATTGCATATGAAATGTTAACCGGTAGAAGACCAAACAATCCCGAGTCTGCGTTTCAACTCCTTGAAATGCAGCGCATGGGTGTTCGCGTTAAGCCCTCAGCGCTTCGGCCGAGTCTGAATCCCAAGGCGGAACAGATACTCTTAAAGGCGTTATCCTTCAGTGCTGACGATCGATACAACCGTGCACGCGAGTTTGGCGACGTTCTTTCAGACGCTTTACTAACGGACTATGAACAGACATTGCTGCCAACGCAGAAGATGAAGGAGTCACCTGTTAATGAGATTCTCGATGAGTCATCTCTGCAGACGGCCCATGTTCTATTCCTCGATATCGTCGGCTACTCCCGCTCGCTGATAGATGAACAGAAGAAGAATCTAATGCATCTTCAGGAAATTGTGGGTGCGAGCGATGAATGCAAGCGCGCAACCGAAGCGGAGAGATTTATTGCGCTGCCAACCGGTGATGGCATGGCTCTGGTTTTCTTTAACGAAGTGGAAGCCCCTGTGCGGTGCGCCGTTGAGCTCAGTCGCGCGCTGAGAGCAACTCCTGAAATAAAACTGCGGATGGGTATTCATAGCGGTCTTGTTTATCGAATGGCCGACATCAA
>DATIBX010000571.1:0-5299 GCA_035457105.1 Pyrinomonadaceae bacterium | reverse complement strand
TTCTGTCGTTTCCTCTCATACAGCGTAACCAACTCTTTGCTCATCTCGTCGCAGAGTCACTTGAACTCGGCGAACTCTTCGGCCTTGAAGACTGGAAAGTTTGGCTCGTAGTAGCGCTCGGTGGGATAGTTTTTCTCCCACTCTTCAGATTCTCGGAGAAGCTCACTCTTCATCATGTCATTGATGTGAGTGTGGACGCTTGGTGGGGAGAGTTTAAGCGCTTCGGCGAGTTGCGAGATCGTTCTCGGCTCGCGCGCCACGAGGCTCAGAATTGCCTCAATCCACTTAACCTTCTAAATAGTAACGCCCCTTTTGGGACTAGCAACCTAAATGCCGTCAGGCATTCTGGAACAGGAGACGTGATCGCACTCTTGATCTTTGCGACGAGTTTTTATCTGCGTACCACAAGCGGCTCTGCGCTTGTGAATGGGGTTACACCATTCCAATCGGCCTGTCCGTTTTCGGAGTCATCCTTATCTTAATTTCAGGCAAACTGGGTGGGGAGATGGTTTTCAAACATGGCGTCCCAGTTGATCAACAGGCCCGGACTAAAGTTTAAGCCTTAGCTGCCTGCTACCGCTTTAGGTAGTTCTAATTAACAAAATGAGCACTCTTCTAACTTCGGTAAGATGGATTGTAAACAGACGGCGAAAGAAAATTCGAATCAGCCAGCTATCACCGAGGCTGATTAGTTGGCATCTGCTTCATTCTGCCCCTCACGTTTCTGTTCCCAGTATGGTGAACGTTTGTAGTGGGCGTAAAGCTTAACCTCATAGTCGCGGGTGAGCGGATGCGCTGGTTCGAATTCCGGCGCGTTAGTGATCTGTTCGCGTCGGAGATTTAAGTAGGCGTTTGACTCTGCCCAACTTACCCACAAAATCCACTCCGTAGCCAACAGTACTTTCTTACCTGGCCACCAGTTCTTTGTGTCTGCCACGGCGTACCGGATCGTCCACGTCCGATCGTCGACAATAAAATCTTCGATATGTCCAATCTCACCATCCACGGCCATGATGTGGTATCCACCCACCACCTTCGTGCTTCTTAAATGAGGGTTGTTCTCTTCTTTGAATCCTGCGTTCACGGATCTTTCAGAATCAGAACTCGTCTCTCCGCTTCCGCCTGAAGGATATCCACCAGCAGCACCGAGACCAGTCGACGCCCAATAGTACGGCGGCAATCCCAGATAAATCGAGTAATCAGTCGGATGCTGGAGAGCAACGGGTTTGTCGGTATAGATACCAGCGCATTTCTGGATTTCTTCTCTCGTGAGGGAGACATGAATGTTTTTGCCAGAAGCATCCGCTTCAGTGACGATTATCGGTGGGATTAGCACCTGCCTGCCGGAGAGCCAGTTGCCAAGGTCTACAACCACATACTTGATGGTCCAGGTCTGATCATCGAAATAGAGTTGTTCGACATGACCGATATCTCCGTCTGTTGCGCGGATCGTATAGTCTTGCAGCTCTCTTGCGCGTAGGAACATAGCAAATCCCTCCATTCTCTGAAAACCAAATCGTCCGCTCCGACGATACGACAAAGGTCAACGAGTCACCGTTAGAATCGGGGGTGCCTTCTCCGCTCAAGATTCAGGTACTAACAGCTGATTGAGGACATCGACGCAGCTAGATAACAACTCATCATAATCTTCCGTTCAGGTCAGGACCTGCGATCACCGGCCGCTTCATACGAAATGCTCGCTCTCTGCTGGATCCACCTCCTCAGTATGCTTGTGCTCCACGTGTAGCGAAAAAGCGAAGGTTGCTCCCTTACCGGGCAAATTTTCAACCCAGATTTTACCGTCATGTGCTTCGATGATCCCGCGGGCAATGGCCAGCCCCATTCCCGTACCGGAATTTTGCTGCGGGTGCGTACCACGATAGAATTTTTCAAAAAGACGGCCGGTTTCCTCAGGCACAATACCGGGCCCCTGATCCGTTACACTAATCAGTAATTCATCTCCTTTCATCTCGGCTTTCACAGATATTTCGCCACCCGCCGGAGAATATTTGGCTGCGTTCTCAACAAGGTTCGAGAGTGCTTCGGCTACCAAGCGAGAATCAATGAGGACAACTGGAAGAGAGTCATCACATTCGACTTCCACTCGGTGGTGGCGAGTCAAGACAGCGCATCGATCGAGCACGTTATGAAAGACTTCGGACGGCGATTCCCATTTCCTTGATAGACGCAATTCACCAGCATCAATCCGGGCCATGGACAGCAAGTTTTCAATTAGTCGTGAGAGTCGAGTGACCTCTTCGCTGATGATCAAATGGAACTCGTGTAAGGTCGCCGCGTCCCACTCAGTGTCACTATGAAGAAGACTATCTACAGAAGCGCGGATGGAAGTGAGTGGTGTGCGCAAATCGTGAGAGACCGAAGCAAGCAACGCTGATTTTAATTCATTACTCTGTTTAAGCGCTTCTGTGCGGTTTACCTCTTCCAGGATGCGCGCCCGTTCGAGAGTCCATGCGACCAGTCCCGCAATAGCTTCCATCGTTTTCTCTTCTAGTGTTGCAATCAGGACCATCACTCCTATGGAGGTTGTTCCTACCTGCAAAGGAAGGTATGTGACTGCGGAAGAGGGCTTGGTGTGTTCGGACCCCACGGACTTGATTTCTGGTGCGTTTTCGGTGGTCAGGGGAACTAATTTCAATTTTCCCGAAAGCGCGACTTCCTTGATACTCGTTAATGAAGGTGTGAATATCTTTTCCTCGCTCGGCTCTGAAGCAATTGAGAGAGCACTCCATTCGCCATCGTCAACTGACTCGAAAACACCGCAATATTGAACAGCGAAGACCTCTTGTATCTTGGGAGCGATAGCCATGATCAGCGTTTTGGGATCCAAGGCAGCGCTGCTCGTTCGGCTGAGCTGATATAGCTTCCATATCTCTTCACGACTCTTCACGACTTCATGAGTACGTGTGCGAGCCGTGGACCAGAGCTGGCTGGCGACCACCGCAGTTATCAGGAATGATGTGAGTGCCACCCAATTGTGTGGATCTTCCACCGTGATGGTGAACGGTTGCGGAAGAAAGAAAAAGTTAAAGCAGAAGGTGCTAATCAGGGAAGCGAAAATGCTGGGCCCGTGTCCGTGTTTGGACGCAATGATTAAGACGAACAGTAAATAGCCCAACGCGATGGTCGTGATGCTGACGTCGGTTAGAAACAGCATGCGAAAAATCAACACGCGAAAAATTATGGTTACGGTTGTAACGCCGATAATGGCTGCGACATATCCTCTCCAATTGCGGCGTACGGCTAGAAGCATCTTTGATAACCACCATAGAGCAGCTCTAGTATTCGGTATCTGCATATCAATGGGAACATGTCCCTCTCAGCCTGCTTGCTGAGTCCTAACAGCGAAGTCTGTATCTGCCAGCGCTCGCCGCCATCATACAGAGGAAGGTAAAGACGATCTCAGTTCCGGTTTCAGAGTAAGTGTGGGCACGTCAGCCACATGAAGACCTAGACTGGTATTTTCGGTATCGGTATTGTGAGCATTGGACCATCCAGCTACGCTCCAACTGATACGCCAGTCTGGTTCTTTATCACTGCTCCGCTTGCTACCTGGGAAGCCTTGCTGGCAACCGTCAAAGGGAGGCTTACCGTTATGCACGAGCCTTGCCCTTTTCCGGAACTCTCTGCGCGTACTCTACCGTGATGTAGCTCCACCAATTGGCGTACTATCGCAAGACCCAGGCCGAGCCCCTCGCTTCTTATTGCTGATTCATCGGGTTGACGGTATGGATCAAAAACATAAGGCAAGAAGTTCTGGTCTATGCCTGCTCCGGTGTCGGTGACCTTGATTTCCATGTGTGAACCAACGCGCTCAAGGTGAACCATCACGTGCCCTCCTCGAGGTGTAAACTTTATGGCATTTGAAAGAAGGTTCCACATTACTTGCTGCAAACGGTCCCAGTCGCCCAAAACACAAGCTGCCTCCGAAGTGGTAATGCGTTGCAACCCGATATGCTTTGCATCAGCCAAAGGTCGCAAAGAGTCAATTGCCGAATCGATGACTCTCGAGAGTTTTACTTGACCGAGATGAAGACGCAACTTGCCCGTCTTGATGCGAATGACATCGAGCAAGTCATCAATCAACCGTTCTTGAGCGCGCGCATTCCGCTCTATCGTTTCGAGTCCATGGACATATGTAGATGGATCTGGTTTCTGTCCACTCAAGATTCTCGACCAACCGAGGATTGCAGTCAGCGGCGTGCGAAGTTCATGGGAAGCAGTCGCCAGAAACGCATCTTTTGTTCGGTTGTTTTGCTCGGCCTCTTTGCAAGCCAGGCGCTCTGCCTCATATAGTCGAGCGCGGCCCAACGCTTGTTCACATTGAGCGGTGAACAGAAGTATAAATGCGCGCTCTGCGCCATTAAATTTCCGAGCTTCGGAGAAAGTCAGGTGCAACATCGCAGGGACGCCGCGCTCCAATATGAGTGGAAGGCATGCCATTGACCGACACCCTTTGAGAGCTTCTCTTGCGGCGGAGGCCGAGTAGTAGCGCAACACGTCAATGTGAGATTCGAACCAAACCGCCATTCCGCGCGTTACAACCTCGGCGAGCGGAAAACGGGTATTCATGAGGTCGATATTACAAAGGTTAATTGCCTCACTCGTGAGCCCGGCCACACCTGCTATCTCCCAACCTTCGGCTTCGCCAGTTTTCATGAGAAGCGTGGCACCGCTGGCTCTGACCGCACTCCGAACTTGATTGACGAGCACCCGAACGACCTCTACGGATGTAAATGCATGAGATAGGGAAGCCGTCAGAATTTGGAGCGCACGTATCCGCTCGCCGAGTGTTTGCGCGGTTTCACAACATGCCGTCTTCGGAATCAGCGGTTGATAACAGTCTTGTTGGCTGCCTTCGACATTACTCGTATCGTCAACCTTCGCGGCGGAAACGTTGCAATGCACGGATGATGAAGGCGCGGGTTTCTGCATGCTGATTACTCCCGTGTGTTGGAAGATCATTGTGGGTCATATTCACAGTAGCAGGGCATCGGTAAGAAAGTCATAAATGAGACGTTAAGAGTTCGTTAGGGAGTTGTTAAAAGATTGAAGAACAGTCTTTCAAAAGAAGATTAGGGAAATTATTCAGCAATCTTAAGTGAGGATGGGTGAGTTGCAACAGTCTCTCTCATCCGTTTTTTACAAGCATTCCAAAGGAGATCCTTTACGACAATTTAATGGTCCGCTTACTACAATTTAAGGGTTGAGGCACACGTATGCGACAAACGCTCTCTAAGATTTGACTGATCATGAGTAGGGAAGGACCAAAAGAAGAACG
>DATIBX010000570.1:0-20042 GCA_035457105.1 Pyrinomonadaceae bacterium | reverse complement strand
ATTCCCATAACCCAAGACCACATTACCCAGGCTGTCACCCACCAGAATGATGTCAATACCGGCTTCATCGACGATCCTGGCGGTGGGGTAATCATAGGCCGTCAAACAGACCAGCTTTTCCCCCCTCTCTTTACTGGATCGCAACGACGGCGCGCTGACTTTTTCCGGACGTTCAGGCTTCAAATAAGGCATATTTCAGCTCTCTTTACACTTTGGATGTTTGGACAATTGGGTTGCCAGAGAAACGAAGAATCAGGAAATTTCGCGGGCTCGGTAACAAGTGTGAAGTCATTATAGCGGGAAAGAGCAAACAGGCAAAAGTCTCCGAACTATGATGGGCTCCAGCGCGTTATCCTGGACTCGTCATCAAGGTCTTGCAATAAATCGCCAATAGTTGCTCCAATCGTTGGGTGAAGCAGATTGGGCACCAGGTCATTAAGTGGAGTTAAGACGAAGCGTCGTAGGTGAAGCCGCGGATGAGGGACTTTCAGAAACTCAGTATCGCGCGTTTCGCCCTTATAGAAGAGCAAATCCAGATCGATGGTACGAGGCCCATCTGGAATATCACGCGTCCGCCCCAGGGCATATTCCACCCGCAGTAATCTGGCGAGCATTTGTTCCGGAGTTGGTAGGGACTTGCCTCGCAATTCCGCTACCTGATTCAAAAAATCAGGTTGAGCCAGGTTACTAATAGCCTCAGTTTCGTAAATGGGAGATAAGCGCGTAATTTCCATGCCTGCCTCCAGTATGCCGCGAACCGCCAGCAATAAATTACCAGCACGGTCGCCCAAATTTGAGCCTAGACCAACGTACGCGTTTGGGATCATCAGCAGAGGTCTGGAGTGATAGCTGAAAAGTCGCCCTCATTATTCCCTTGAGTGCCAGTCAAATCAACTATATTGTCGTTCAAACATGTCGCAACTACTAACGCTCATCTGGCTTAAGTGGAAGCTCCTACGAAATTCCCTGCGCTCGACGAAAGCGATCGCTAACCAGCTCGCCAGTGCGCTCGGAACTTTAATCACTCTAATTTTGGCGACCGGTGTGGCATTGGGCCTCGGCATTACTGCCTATCTCGTTACCCATTCAACGGAGATGGCAGCGGTAATGCAAAAGTCTATGGCCCAACAAAGCCATAGTGGTGCCTCGGCTGAGTTGATCTTCTTTTCCATTTTCTCGTTTTTATATCTGATGTGGGCCACGCTTCCCCTCAGTATCGGCGGGAGTAAACAGTTCGACGCTGGCCGTTTGTTGATGTATCCAATCAGTTTGAGGAAGCTTTTTGCGGTTGATTTCATTAGCGAACTGACGACGCTGCAGTCGCTGTTTGCAGTTCCGGCAATCATCGCGATCTCGATCGGTGCCGGGCTTGGGTCAGGCAATCTCACCGGTTGTCTCCTGGCAGCGATACCAACAATTGTTTTTGGAGTAGCCCTCTCAAAGTGGTTGGCGACCACGATCGGATCCCTGGTAAGGAAAAAGAGAGCTAGCGGCGAGACCCTTCTAGCCTTAATCGGAGCTGTTGCCGGGTTGGGCGGGGCACTTGTAGGTCAGCTTGGTCCAATACTGATCAGCCATGCCGAATCGTTTAGATCCCTACGCTGGACACCGCCGGGAGCAGCTGCATTCTTGATGGGTGGTGAGGGTTTGAAAGACCCAATCACCTCGGTCATCAGCTTTGTACTTTTAATGGGTTACGGGATCGCTCTCATAGTCGGCACATTCTGGATTGCACGACGTTCCGCGCTCGGGTTGGGGAGTTCAAGAAAACGATCCAGAAGCGATGCCGTGCTCAAGAGCGCGCCGTACACCGGGTGGGAGTTGCCGCTAATTTCTTCCGAGTTATCTGCCGTCGTAGAAAAGGAACTGCGCTATGCGGTGCGCAATGCTCAGTTGAGAATGATGGCACTCATGCCGCTGATCATCATCATCATTCGTTACGCAAACTCGCGAAGATTTCGCACGGGACTTGAACCGGGAGTTTCGGCAGCAGGCTCGTTCAAAACGTATGGTTCCGCAATAATTCTCACCAGCGGCGTTCTCTACGTTTTTCTCATACTGGCTGGCATTTCCTGTAACCTTTTTGCCTTTGAAGAAGGCGGAATGCGCTCCTTTATTTTGTCGCCGATTGCCAGACGGAAAATTTTGATGGGAAAGAACATCACGGTAGTCTTGCTGGCTCTGGTCTTTTCCGTGGCCCTTTTAATAGTCAACGCAATCGTCTTTCGAGATCTGACCATCAGGAATGTGTTGTTTGCCACTCTCAGCTTCGTCTGTTTCGCCGCCTCAATGTCGTTCATAGGTAACTGGTTTTCAATTCGCTTCCCAAAACGAATGCAGTATGGAAAGAGGTTGAATGTCTCTGGAGTAGCTGGACTCTTGATCATCCCGATGATCGTTATTCTGGCTATAGCACCGGCGAGTTCCGTCATTGTCGGATATGTCACGCACAACCTTTTCTATGAGTATGCTACACTGGCCGGACTCGCGGTCGCTTTGGTCGCCGCATATTTCTTATTGATCGGCATACAGGGCAGATCATTAGAAAGGCGCGAGCTGGATATACTCGAGGCAGTGAAAGAGCCTGATCAGTAAGCGCCAGGAATGATAACCAGCTTGTCCGGTCGTTGATTTAATAAGTCGATTTGCAAACCAGTGATGCAGGGATTTACGCATCCGGGCGGGTTTCGGGAGCCCCGTCATTACACAAATGGCTCGAAGAAGATTTCGCTCTAACCAACGACACGAACCCTCGACGGAACGTTCCTACCAGGAATACATCCTTTCAACTCCAGCTCCGCAAACATCTCGGACCGAATTGTTACGGCTAGTCCGCGGCGGTGAAGATACATTTCTCGAACTCAAGGTCAAACTTTCAAACACCGAAAAAGTTGCGCAAGAGATTGTAGCCCTGGCCAACACAGGGGGCGGTCTGATCATTTTTGGGGTAAACGATCAACTCAGAGTTGAAGGTGTAGACGATCCGGAGCGTGTTCAGGAAGACCTGGTGCGCATTTGCCGCGAGGAAATACAGCCGTCTTTGATGCCTTATATTGATCGAATAGCCCTCGATAATGGTCGGAGAATAGTAGCCCTCGATATCGATAGTAAACGACGCCCTTACCGCACTCGAGATGGTCGGTTTTATGTTCGAATCGGTGCTGAAAAACGTGAAGCATCACGGGAAGAACTCTCTGCTTTATTAGATGAATCGCGACCTATAAGGTATGAAGACGTACCGGCATTGGGAGCAGCAATAGCCGATATTGACGAGGCTCACCTGTGGAGCTTTCTGCGCGAGTTTGAGGGGGGTGCCTTTGATGAAGCAGCTTTTGGAGCATATCCAACCAGCGAAGTGCTCGAGCGAGATCTTTTAATGGCGACTCCGTTCGGCGCTGAAATCGTGCCAACCGTTGCCGGCCTGCTCTTATTTGGAAAAGACGAGCGAGTCGCCGAGTTATTCCCTCGCGCGGCGGTAACTGCTACCAGGTTCTCCGGCGACTCTTTACAGTCCACTGTAGTTGAGCGCGTCAAAATTACCGGTAATCTTTTGACTGTTTTTGAAAGACTCGTCGGCTTTTTAAACCAGTATTGTGATTTGTGGGATATACGGCCCAGGGGTCTCAGCGAGACCCTGGCTGATGTTTCACCTGTTCCCGCGAGAGCCAATTATCACCGGGGGGTCGTTCTCGAAGGCGTCACTAATATGCTGGCCCATCGAGATCTGGCTTTGCGAGAGCAACCAAGTCGACTTCATATTTTCGACCATTCCTTGGAGTTGGTGAACCCGCGACGTAGTTCAGGTTTTTCTCCAGTCGCACAAAAGGCAATTAAGTTTGGTTTCCCACAACGCTTGAGTCCGCAGATTGCAGCTACGCTTGTTAATCCAGCGTACGGATTGAAGCTCGCCCTGCGTGGTTTGCCGAGTCTTCTATTGGAGTCAAAGAAATTCTCAGGCAAGCGAGCCGAGATCGTTTCGTTCAACGACGAATTTCGGCTCCGCATTTACGGCGTGTAACCCTATCTTCTTTCTAAATTAAGAGGGCAGCAGTCTTTAAGACCTGCTGCCCTTTTTAAACTGACAGATAATCACTCTCACTGCTTTGGTGGCTTCGGTGAGTTGTAGAATTGCCTCGCCTGGATGACAAGCTCCTTATCATCGTAGGTGCCATCGCCATCGACATCAACTCTCACCTGTAATTTGTGCTGCTTGCCGTCATGAACATCGCCGGGATTGAAACCGAGACTGTATTGACTGCGAAGCAAAGCGTTGATGTTCTGCAGAATCTTCGGAATCTCGCCTTCGAAGGTATAGGGAAAGAATGCTCCACCAGTCTCTTTTGCAAATGTTTGTAGAGTGTTGTCAGCTTGCGCGAAAGTCATTCGTCCGGGCATCCCGGTAATACTATCGGTTGGCGGCAGCATATCACCGTACTTCTTCTTGAACAGGTTGGCTGTACCGATTATGTAGACAGGGACACCGGAATTCTGCAAGACCTTGCGAGCGTCGCCATAGTTGATCTTGCTGAAAGTATCAATTCCCGACGCGACGAGGATGACAGCACGCCGGCGGCCTTGCACTGCGGCCAAGCCCGAGTAATCCGATTTTTCTGACTTCGAGTCCTCAAGCACGACCGAATCTCCTCGGCCGCCGACGAGCACGAATTTGAGCGCGTCGAACAAATTGGTTTCTCTAAAGGCCGGTGAATTTCTTAGCAACAAGTTTATGACTTGTGAGATCCGTGAAGGATCATTAGTGAAGTCAGTCAACGGTGTGGGACGAATATCAAAAGCGACGACGGTAACAAAATCGTCGGGAGGCTTGATGAACTGAGTTAGGAACATCGCCGTCGGCCGTATGACTTCCATTGTCCCGTAGTCATAACCGCCGCTCCCGTAGTACCCGAACTCTTCAGTCCACTTACTGTACTCAACGACCATCGCGACAGTTATTGGCGATTCGGGCGTTGAAAAGTTGGTAATGGTTTGCTGCGTCCCATCAGCAAAGATTGCAAAGTTACCCTTCTTGAGTCCGGTCACGATCTGACCACTCTTCTTGTGGTACACGACCGCATCAACATTTACAACATTGGTCGAGATCGCTAACTTTTCGATGTCCTGAGGCTTAGTTGGTGTTATGTCTGGAGGTAACGGTTCCTGTTGCTCTTTTTCGCCCTCTTTTGGTGTTTCTGCCGGGCGTTTGTTCTTCTTCTCGTTTGTCGTCGGGGGCTGACGACGGGATTGGGAAGAAGTTGGAAAACTATTGCTCGCGACAATGAACAAGGCAATCAGAAGAACGCTCAGAATCTGATATCGGCGATGGAATTTCATATGTTATGACTCCTGAAGTACACGCCAGGAGGGCTTGAGGGCCTCGCCGAGGCAGGGCTCTCCTATCTACTTTTCCGCCTGGAGGTTTTCGACTTGGTGTGATGCTTCCAGGTCGTTTGAAGTTTACCACCCTACCTTAGAGACCCGCCCCCGGCCTCGGCTTCGATGACGATGTCATACGAGCCGGTATTGTCCGCTAAATCTCCCTCATTGACGCCCAGAAACAATACTCCGTCACGTTGGGCGATGAACTCACGCCTCGGGCCGATTAGCAAAAAGTCGTCATTATCGTCGCCAATTACGGCAATCAGCGCACCGGTAGCCTCATTTCGCATAAGCTTATCATTGTCGGGAATGTTCGATACTCCGCCCGGAGTCGAAAAGCGGCCCCGTCCGAGGGAAACCCTGCCTGAGGCATTGATGCGAATCCTTTGTCCCTTACGAACGACCAGGCCACTGTTCGTCCATCCATTGTTTGCAGCATCGGCTCGGACACCCACCTTGATCGTGAAGTAAGTCGGGTTTGTCGAGATTGGCAGAGTGGCAGCCGTCGTTTGATCTGGCTGACTGATAGGGTTGGATGGCCGCGAGGTATTTACCGGCACATTGTTGGGTGCCGGGTCGCTCGGAGCGGCAGATGAGACGCCTCCAGACGAGTCGAATTCGATCGACTCAACGTCTTCGACATAAACGGTGGTCTGTCCGCGACGTCCTCGGGCATTGCTGCCGATCAAAATGATAAATTGTTGATCCTTAAAGCCGATCACCTGTCCGCGTATAACGCTTCCATCCTTTAAATGGATGGTATCTGCAAAAATTGGACTAGCGATGCTTAGAAAAAGGAAACTTACAAGGAGGAGTCGAAGTGGTGTTTTCATCATGCATCTCCCAGGGGCATTTCGTTGACGAGGTTTAACAAGACTCAAGTGCTTTTGCAAGCGGGAGAGCGACGACAGAAGAGTTCGAGCATCGGATGCAGGTACCCGCCGAAAGGTTGTGGGCCGAAGCGCTTCAGCCAGATATTCAACGCGCACTTGCCCGAGCCAGAAGGTTCGGGGCAGAGAGAATATTGGAGAATTATGATTTGATATTTAAGAATTGCTATTCTGGCCCGGTCGCAAGCCATCATTAGTATTCTTATTGTTCAAGTGTTCGGGGTCGCATAATTAGTAATTCTCAAATATCAATTATCAAATATCACTTGCCTACTGATCCAAACCGTCCGAAATGAAACTATACTTACCCAAAACGCCACCGTCTAAGCTGCCAATCTTCGTACTCAAGTGCCTCCTGCTCGTAATGCCGTCGTCCCTAGCCTACGCGCAGGTGCCATTAGCCCCCAGTCGCAAAATTTTCGTCGACTATCGCCGCGTGCGGGGCCCTCATAATCGTTTCCCCCAACTCGTAGTCGGCGCCGGACGAGCCGCAGAAGGCTTACGAGCAGACTGGCAACGAGATCTCAAGCTGGTCCATCAGGAGTGCGGTTTCGAGTATGTTCGCTTTCACGGCCTACTTCAGGACGAGTTGGGAGTTTACTCCGAGGATCGCAACGGCAACCCGCTCTATAACTTCCAATACGTCGATGCTGTTTACGACTCGATCCTGAATGCCGGGATGCGACCATTCGTGGAATTCGGATTCATGCCGGAAAAGCTCGCCACCGGTAGTAAGTCAATCTTCTGGTGGAAGGGCAATATCACTCCACCGCGAGACTACGCGAAATGGGAAGCTCTGATTCATTCGTTGGTCCAGCACTGGACCGATCGCTACGGACTAGCAGAGGTGCGCCGTTGGTATTTTGAGGTCTGGAACGAACCAAACCTGAAGGACGCCTTTTGGTCAGGAGACCAGGCGGAATATTTCAAGCTCTATGACGTGACAGTGAAAGCAGTTAAATCAGTCTCGATGGATTATCGCGTTGGTGGTCCAGCCACTGCAGGTCGAGCCTGGGTGCCGGAGACGATTGGACACGCGGTTCAGGCTGGCGTTCCGTTAGACTTTGTCACTACGCACGATTACGGCGTTAGCGGTCGTGGTGTGGACGCAGAAGGGAATCAACAGTTGTTTCTCGATACGTCGGCGGACGCAATCTATTCTGGAGTACGGGCCATTCGCGCTCAGATTAAAGCTTCTGCAATGCCCAACCTTCCCCTTCATTACACAGAATGGAGTACATCTTACTCGCCGCGCGATCCAATTCACGACGCCTATCTTTCCGCTGCTTATATCGTCTCGCGACTCAAAGGCGCTGAGGGCAACGCCGACTCGATGTCGTATTGGACCTTCACCGATATTTTTGAAGAGAATGGTCCGGTGCCGTCTCCGTTTCACGGCGGGTTCGGACTGATCAACTTCCAGGGGCTGCGCAAACCCTCGTTCTACGCTTATCAATTCCTGAATCGTCTGGGCAACGAAGAGCTTGAGAGTACTGATCAGGATAGTTGGGCCACACGCGGCAATCGTGGTGTGCAGATTCTCTTCTGGAACTACACGCCTCCAAAGACCGATGAGAGCAACCAGGTTTACTTCAAACGAGACCTACCGGCGAAGGATCTCGGTCGGGCGCGAGTTTCGATTTCAGGAGTTCCGCCGGGAAAATACATTATGCGGCTTTACCGCGTCGGTTATGACGTCAATGACGTATATACGGATTACTTCAGGATGGGCTCGCCGTCGACTCTTACGCGCGAGCAGGTTCGCACACTCGCCGACAAGAACGATGGTAAAGCAGAAGCTGTGATGAGTGTGGAGGTGCCGTCCTCAGGGATGTTCTTGCGAGAGATACCCTTTCGCGAGAACGATGTCTGCCTGGTGCTGCTGCAACCAATCAGGGCTAAATCAACTATCGACTGAAGTTTCACTCAACGACAAGTCAGGTTGACGCACTCCAAGGCACAGAAAAGGGCGACTCGATTTTTGGGCCGCCCTTAGCTTATTGAATCTATTTGGCTGGGAGGCAGGGACTCGAACCCCGATAGCCAGATCCAGAGTCTGGAGTCCTACCATTGGACGACCTCCCAGCAACGAGGGAGTTGAAATTTACGTTTCGCTCACCGTCCTTGTCAACTACACCTCAACTGGGTCTCATTCTGCACTTAGCGTCTCACTAGAAATGCAACTTGAGCTTTCAGGGGATTCCTCAGTGCGATCTCGGTGTTCTTTGTGACTCCGTGGTTAGTAGGACCCCACACAAACTCTCACCACCGAGTCACGAAGAACATGAGGTCGCACAGAGAAGAACTACAAGCCACCTCGCTCACTCAGAAAAAGATTGCCTGAAATCACTACTCAAGGCACAATGGGCGCGCAACAAAGCGGCGATCCCTTCGGTGCCACAAAAACGTAAACTGAATATCTCAACGTCTAACCCCCTATCTTTGAGGCGGAGAGTCGATGACTGAACACGACACAACACCCTCGGACTCTGGTGCTGACAGTCCGGGCGATCTGGTTGCGAAGTATCGTTCAAAGCTCGAAGAAGTCGCAGAACTAGTCGCCCGCATTCGTCATGAGATAAATAACCCCCTAACTGGAGTGCTGGGCCAGGCCCAGCTTTTATTGCGCGAAGACCTGAGCGATCGGGCTCGTAAACGAGCTCAAACTATCGAAGAACTGGCTATTAGAATGAGAGATATAGTGGCCCAACTGCGTGAGGTCCAAAAGCCAGGAGCAGATGGAAACACAAAGACTATCGGAACTTCTGGAGTTGATCGATAGATTCTTGCGGAATTTCTAGCGACTCACTACTTCGACGTGTTCGTCGACAAGATAAGGCGTCGCTATTGCAGGTTGCTCATCAGCATCTTCAGCGAGTACCGCTTGAATCACTGGTAAGCTCAAGGAGTGCTTGGTAGTTCTCAGCGGCACTGGTTTGCCGGCTGCGTAAACCTTATGACGGCCGTTGTCTTCGTACCATTCCGCCAGGTTTGCTGTCTTATGCATATTCTCAATTATCTGGCGCCAACCAACGCCCGTGTTGTAAGCGCAGAATGAGATCTCGCCTTCCTGGGTGCCGTACGGAATAACGCACATTTCGGTTCGCCGGAAATCGTAATTAAACAAATCCTGGAACCACATGCCTTCAACGCAGAGTACTCGCCAAACGTCGTTTTCGTTGGCGCTCGTCTGGGCTTTCATGCGGTCGTTGCGATCCGAGTTTGAATTTGCCGAAGATGGTTTGAAGAGATTGATAATCTGCGAAATCGGAAATCCTTCCGGCGCCTGTTCGGCGTCGAAGTTTCGCATGATCGCCATTCCCAGTTGTGCATAAGAGAGCTTTTTGCCTCGAGCCGTGTCAGTGATTACCGCCACATCCTTCATAAACTGCTCGTAGTCAAAAAACTCGAACAGTGATTTGAATTCGCCAGTGTGTCGATTCACCACCTGCAAGGTGAAGATGCCGCAGTTGGGGTGACAGTTACATGATGACCAACCCCATGGAGCATCGGCGCCCTGGAGCATGTCCATCACGCTCGTAAAGGCTGAGTAGGACGACAGCGGGAACCAATCACGCAACGGTTGAATACGACCATCGAGCTGGTCCTTCAAATCGTGAGTCATTCCGGCGAGCGTGTAACGCCACTTCGTGCGCATCTCGTCTGAAATGTCTTCGTCGCGTCCAGTAAACGAGACTGGCTGAAAAGCGATGGTCTGGACCTTGTCAATGTTCTTTGCGGCAAACTCGACGATCTGTCCGATCGCATCGTTGTTGATGTTATTTACGATCGTCACTACGAGAGTGACTTTGATCCCAACCTTTGCCAGATTCTCAATCGCCTGGAGTTTTACGTCGAAGAGATTTCCCACGCCACGGTGTTTGTTCTTCTCTTCGCTGACACCATCAAATTGCAGATAGACGCCGTGCTGGCCCGCAGCTTTCGCAGCCTTACAGAACTCGAGATCTTCTGCGAAGCGAATTCCGTTGGTGGCAGCGAGTATTCGATAGAACCCGATCTTCTTCGCGTAGGCCACTGCATCCAAATAGTAAGGCGAGAGTGTTGGTTCACCGCCTGAGAACAGGATGATTACTTGTCTGCGCGGTTTGAAAGAGACTGCGCGGTCCAGTATGGCTTTGGTGTCTTCAAAAGTTGGTTCGTGTACATACCCGACCTGATTCGCGTCCATGAAGCAGGGATTGCACATCATGTTGCAGCGATTTGTTAGGTCGACAGTAAGTACCGCGCCACGTCCAAATTGAATGTTTGACGTTCCATGTTTGTGAACGTCTTTGTCCTCCGCGGCACGAAAGTCACGACCAAAGAACAGCGATTCGATCCGGTTAAGAAAAGCCGGGTCGGTTGCCATTACGTCCTCGAACTCGCCGTGTTTGGGACACGTCTTACGCATGACGACCTGTCCATCAGCTTCCAGAATTTGAGCTTTGATCTCGCCCGGATGTTCGTTCATCAACGTTTCAAGTGGGACTTGACCCGTGATGACGGCATTCCGAACTTCCTTAACACAAGTTGGACAAAGGCTGTCTGTCTCTCTGGGAAAGCCAAGTGGTGGAGCGGTGCGCTCGTACGATTTTAGGAGTGGACCAGGTGCCCAGTTGGGACGGATGGCCTCTCCTTCAGGAAGTAGTTGATTGACCGATTGAAAAGCTTTCCAGGCTACGTCTGAAAGACCGGAAATGAGCTTTGAGCCCTTTACTCCAGAGAGCTTACTCTTATCCGACTCTCCTCTGCGAAACTGGTCACTAAACAAAGGTTCTATCTCCTCTTGCGAACGCTAACTAAGACGGCTTGGATGCCGCTTAAGTCTAACTATGACAAAAATAAACCGCTAATTTGTGTTGACGGCCAACCAAAAAGCGGCGGATGCATGATAGATGCCCCAAACCGCTATGGCAAGCGGAAAAAAGCCGGAAAATCTGATGATCATGTTGCAATGGCCGATACTCAACACCCCTTTTTCACAAGAAGTAAGTCGATGCGGGGACGGATTGCCGTCAATGTCTTGTTCATGTGATGCGCATACGCTGCTGGAAAAGTGATCCACTAAATGACACGAAATCCCGCTGGGTTTCGTACGAGCGTGTAGTATATCCTGACCTGGCGGCCTGATGTCCGAGCGACTCCGAATCGTCTCCTGAACGGGAGTCCGGCACCCTATGACCAAATGAGAATTCACGAATCGGCGATTATCAGCGCATCTGCCAAGCTAGGTGAGCGCATCACTATTGGACCTTACGCAGTGATCGAGGACGAAGTTGAGTTAGGTGACGATTGCGAAATTGCAGCCCATGCCGTCATCAAGAAATTTACGAAGTTGGGGCGGCGCAACCGTGTGTTTGAAAATGCTGTTCTGGGCGGCGAACCTCAAGACGTCAAGTTTACGAATGAGCGAAGTTATCTCGAAGTCGGGGACGACAATCTGATTAGAGAGTTTTGCACGCTTCACCGGGCCAGCGGCAGTGATGAAATCACTCGAGTGGGTTCGCGCAACTTCCTCATGATCGGTGTTCATATCGCTCACAATTGTGACATCGGTGACGACAACATATTTGCAAACGGCGCTGCACTAGCTGGACATATCAAAGTTGAAGACCACGTTTTCCTGTCAAATAACGCAGGGGCTCACCAGTTCGTGCGGATGGGTCGTTACGCCATGGTTGGTGGCAAGTCGAAGATAGTGCAAGACGTCTTACCGTTCTTTACCACTGACGGTAATCCGGCCAGAGTGAGAGGGCTGAATAGCGTCGGACTGAAGCGAGCGGGACTGTCGCCGGAAAGTCGATTACAGTTAAAACGCGCCTATCGTTTATTGTTTCGCTCGGATCTGCCACTGTTTGACGTATTTGAACAGCTGAGTGCGCTCGAAGATCCTAATGTGGACCATCTGGTTCAGTTCATTCGTGACTCGAAGCGCGGCTTCACTCACGCCGAGCGCAGGGACATTAAAAATGATTCGCTACAGGAAACAGATTGATTAAACGGCGAGTACCTCGAGATGTTGAAGAAAGGGACAGGCCCACGCGACGAGGCCAAAAAATCGCAGAATGAGTCGAGGCAAAACGACAGCTGAAATTGCGGAGTATTTACAGGCGCGTTTGCTGGGAGACGGGTCCATCCTGATCGAACGCATCGCGAATCTTGAGAATGCTGGTAATCAGGAACTCGCATACGTCGATAATGAAAAGTTTTTTGGCGTTGCTGCTCACAGTAGCGCCTCATGTTTGCTGGTACCACCAGGCTTCGCAGAAAGGCTGAAACTCAAGAGTGCAGCCGCCATTGAGGTGAAGAATCCAAAACTCGCCTTCGCACTGGTCGCCAAACTCCTTCATCCTCCTATCCATCGAGAGCCGTCAATTCATGACACAGCGGTGATTGCAGAAACCGCCGACCTTGCCCTTTCGGCATATGTTGGACCACATGCAACTGTTGGCGATTATGTCCGAATCGGTAATAACTGCCGCATCGAAGCGGGTGCGGTTCTTGGTGCTGACGTGACGATTGGCGACGATTGTGTGATTCACCCCAACGTAGTTTTGTATGACGGTGTCACCATTGGTAGTCGTGTGATTCTTCACGCCGGAGTTTGTATCGGCGCAGATGGCTTCGGTTACGTCCGGGATGACATGGGCTACCACAAATTCCCTCAGATTGGGACAGTTGAGATTGAAGACGACGTGGAAATTGGTGCGCACACTTGTATCGATCGAGCGGCTTTAGGAAAAACCCGGATCGGGCGAGGCACAAAACTCGACAACATGGTCCATGTGGGCCACAACTGTGATATTGGCGAGCGAGTTGTTATTGCAGCTCAAACCGGAATCAGCGGTAGTGTGGTTATTGAAGATGATGCAGTAATCGGCGGCCAGGTCGGCTTCGGCGATCACACTCGAGTTCAAAAAGGCGCAATCATCGGCTCGAAAGCAGGAATACTTCCCGGAAAGATTGTCAGACCCGGGGTATGGTGGGGCATTCCTATCCAACCGCTCGACGATTACAAACGGATGAACGCCCATCTGGGACGATTGCCTCAAATGCGTGAAGACATAAAGGAATTGAAGGCTAAAATTAAAGAACTGGAAGACAGGCTTCGGTAAAGTGACTGTTTCCGGACTTGTCTGGCTAATAAACGTGTCACCCCACGGTGGGTGAACCCAAAGCGCGCAAGAATGTCACGATTGACCGGGCTGCCCGTTCAGATGCTTCGGATTCTCCGAGTTGATTCTTGATCGCATGTAGCTGAGAACGCATCTTTTGGTTTTGAACCGGATCTAACAACCGAACAATCTCCTCACAAAGTCGTTCACCTGTTAGTTCATCCTGCATCAATTCGGTGACGAGGCGTTTACCGGCGATTAGATTCACCAAGCCGTAATGATCCACTGTAATCAACCGTCCCAGCGTGTGCCAGTTGATCGAAGATTCTTTGTAGACAATAACCATCGGGGTTCCTAACAAAGCGGCCTCCAGCGTTGCCGTACCACTTGCCACTGCTGCTGCATCAGCAGCTGCGAGTGCTTCCCGAGTTTCATGCTCAACGATTGTCAGCGGTGGCTTTAGTGATCGAGCGCTAAGAATACCGATAACCTCGTTACGACGCCGGCTTGGCGCGACTACTATCAGAGGTTGGACGTCCGGTCGCTGACGCACCAGTTGGTCGACAGCATCCAACATTGGTGGAAGAATTCGGATCAATTCCTTGTGACGGCTACCAGGAAGAAGCGCTACCACCGGTTTTGAGGGAGCTAGATTGTGCTTGCGACAAAACTCTTCTCGCCCATACCGTGCGTGCACTTCGCCTGAAAGAGGGTGGCCGACAAACTCTATGTGGTCCACTCCGCGCGCTTTGTACCATTCGACTTCGAAAGGAAGGATGGCGAGCATCAGATCTACGTGGCGTTTAATCGTTTTGATACGTCGCGACCGCCAGGCCCAAAGTTGCGGGCTGATGTAATAGATGACTTTAAAGCCGCGACGATGAAGAGCGGACGCTAATCTTAGATTAAACTCTGGCCAATCAACCAGAATTACCGCATCGGGTTTGCGAACCAATGCTGCATCTTTGAGCTCACGGAAGGCGCGCAGGAATCTCGGGAAAACTCTGCCGACTTCAACTATTCCCATTATTGCGAGAGAGTCAGAATTAACTATGGTTTCGACTTGCTCTTTGCGCATCAATGGACCGGTTGCGCCGAAAAACTCGAAGTTGATTCGTGGGGCGGTCGAACGGAGAGCGCGTACAAGTGCTGCGGCGTGCGCATCGCCTGAGGGCTCGCCCACCACAACCATCAATCGGTATGTTTCAGACACTGAGCAGAATAATAACAAACGATCCGTTACAGCGTTTTCGAAATTTCGTGCTAGCATCCACACGCTTTAACAAGAAGATGCGGGCGGCACGAACGATTTAAATCCGCTTGCACAATCCCTCCGGAGGATTTCACTCGCTTTTGCGTTTTGCTTCGTGCCCAGGCGGTCTGAATAACCTCGCCCGGTTGCTGCTCGCGAGCCTGACCATTGTAGCTGCTTGCGCCTACGCCTCTGCTCAGCAAACAAATCCCGTCGATCGGAAAGTAACGAATCCGATGACTGACACGCCGAACGTCAATCCGCTTGACACGGACCAGTTGACAACTCGCCGCCCGCAGCAGCGAGGTGGTGTGGCTGGAGTTAGTGCTGATCAAATAACCGTCGACGCAACAAAACAAAGCGTGTCAGGGCCTGAAACAGCACGGGTTGCCGTTTACGAAGGCAACGTCGATGTCCGGATTGGTACCTATCGATTGCAAGCAGACAAGGTGACCGTTTACGAAGCTGAAAATAGAATAGTTGCTGAAGGGAGTGTGGTTTTCGATCAGGCGGATTCGCAGCGTATCACCGGATCTCAAGGTGATTGGAACTATCGCACCAAAACAGGATACTTCGTTAATTCAACAGGCTTTACTAATCAAACCCAGGACGGCACGCGCGTCTACTTCACCGCCGACCGCGTTGAAAAAATAAGTCTCGACACCATTGTTGCGACAAACGTTCAGGTTACATCCTGTGATGAAGACGTTCCCAAGTGGAGTTTCCATGCGAGTAAAGCACGTATCAAGACTGGCGATCGTGTTCGCATCTACTCGCCGAAAGTCAAAATCAAAGATGTGCCGATCTTCTATCTGCCATACGCCTCCGTTTCCATTAAGCCGCGTGATCGAGCCTCGGGATTTTTGACTCCTACAATCGGGGGCTCGGGCTCAAAGGGATTGCGACTGTCGAACGCGTACTATCAAACACTCGGTCGCTCAGCTGACTTTACATTTCGCAGTGATGTTTACACTCAACGCGGACTCGGATTCGGTGGTGACCTGAGGACGAGAGCGAACTCCCGGTCGTTTCTTAACGTAGGTTTTTATACTGTCAAAGATCGCATCTTTGGCCCAAGCGCCGATGAGGCCCATCCCGATCAGGGTGGATCAAGCTTTTATGTGGAGGGTGTTCATTATTTCAAGAACGGATTTACGGCGGCGGCGGACGTCAACATCACTTCAAATCTTGCTTTCAGACAGGTATTTTCTGACAACATTCAGCAGGCGATATCGCCCGAAGAGACTTCACAGGTATTCGTCAACAAAGATCACAACGAATACAGTTTTAACTTCCTGGCGCGCACGCAGGTTACCTCATTAACGAACGCGCGAATCCGCATTCGAGAGCTGCCCAGCATAACAATCGACAAGCGGCCTGTGATCCTGAGCTTTCTTGATAAAGTGCCTGTCTATTTCTCTTTCAGTGGCGGCGCTGAAGGTGTTAGTCGAAAAGAGACGGTCGAAGATGCCGTGCAGTTTGTGAGTGATGTTGGTGGTAATCCTATTGTTACACCATCGATCGTCCAACGACTGGATGTGTACCCAAAATTTGAGCTGCCTTTGAACTTTGCCGGCTGGTCCATAACAGCCACAGGCGCCGGTCGAGTAACCTTTTATTCAAATTCACTCGATCCGACCAACCGTGATGTCTTGAGTCGGAACCTGACTCGTTCCTACGGTGAGTTTGAGTTGGATGTCAGACCGCCAGCCCTCGCGAAGGATTATCAACATAATGGCACGTTTTTCTTTCGGCACGTCATTGAACCTTACGTCACTTATCGCAAGCTCTCGGGCATAAATAACTTCGATCGGATCATCCGATTCGACTATCTCGATGCCATCGCCGATACCAATGAAATTGAATTTGGAGTCGCCAATCGCTTCTTTACCCGGCGTTCGACGGAAAATGTGAGTGACGCGACGGTTAAAGCTACGAGAACAGGAGATGAACCGATACTCTCCAGTCAGCCGTACGAAGCGCTCACAATTACATTGCGCGCCAAATACTACTTCGATCCTTATTTTGGCGGGGCACTCGTCCCAGGTCAGCGAAATCAGTTCTATCCATTGAATACACTTTCGGGTTTTGCGTCGGGCGGACTGCCACGGCGATTTTCGCCGGTGAATATCGACACCCGGTATCGACCGCGCAGAAATTTGTTTGTTGATTTTAGAACCGATGTCGATACCCAGGGCGCCGGGTTAAGGGCGATTGCGACAACTTTTGGTTTGAACAGATCAATTGTTCAGATCTTCCAGAGTTTCTATTACACACGTGCAATCGAACTCGACGCAGTCCTGGCCAAATTCGCCGACTCTCGTGGGCTAGAGGCTGGCACGGTACGCGGGTCTCAATGGAGTCCCGCAGCCTTCATCGGAAATCGAGAGCGCGGTTGGTTTGGCGGGGCCTCGTTCTTTTTTGACTTCCAAAAACGGCCGGGAAAGGGTGATAGCTCGCTAATTAACTCGACAGTTACGCTCGGAAAGGCTTGGGACTGCTGCGCCTTTACCACGCAGTTCTCGACTTTCAACGTCGGGTTGAGGAAAGAAAATAGAGTCGTTTTCAGTTTTCGGCTGAACGGCATTGGTACATTCGGCACCGAACAGATTGGACAGCATTTCCGGTAAGTCCAAGGCCTCCCCAGGCTCAAATAACTGAGCAACTCTGACCAATCAAAAATCATCATTGACACGTTGCGACGCCGCAGCTTAGATTTTTAGACGGCTGAGCCAACGGTTTGATGTGCTTGGCTACCTGTTTTGAGCAGTCCTGCGGCACAGGTCTCACTCCTAGACCTCTCGCATTAACCGGCCCGGTCAGTTTCGTTCACGTGGTCCCCGCCCTACGTCAACAAGCGTCTAGTTCTTTACTTACACGTCTATTTGCGCACATCGCACTTCTGTAGTGCTTTGGGGAGAACAAATGAGCCATTCAAAGACCAAAAAAGCTAAGTCTCAATTTCGGAGCCGTCGCTGGGTTGCGATTATTCTGGCTACGATTTCTCTGGTGGCGATTGCCGCTATCACGGTGGCGTCCAGCCAATTGATCGCCTCAAAGGCAGATGCTCGTCACAACTCAACGAATTCCTCAATGCCCTTAAAGGTTGCAAAACAGGATCCTCAAGTTGAAGGGCAGACCGGCCAGGTCAGACCTTTGACCCAGGAAGAAGCGCAGCGTATGGGCGAAGAGTTAAAGAGCAGATTGAACCGCTCGACCGCCGGGTTGGTTGAACAACGGCAGCCGGATGGCTCCGTTTCGATGGATCTCCAGGGCCGCTTTCAGAGTGTTGTGTTGGCTCGTCGCAATGAGGACGGCTCGGTTGCAAAGTCTTGTGTCGACAATCCTCGCGCAGCGGCTGCCTTTCTGGGAATCGACCCGAAACTCGTTGGCGTACAGTCGTCTACGGGCGTTTCCAAAACTCCTATTCGCAGTGCTCCAGTAAAGAACTAAATCATCATGATCAACTATTTGATATCCAGGTTTCCCGCAGTTCTACTGATGTGCGTCATTGCGATCTCGTCTGCCGCTTCCGCAACGGCTGCTGCTACCGTAGAAGTCAAAAATAATGATGCTGTCGGTGTTGGTTTCAATGATGCGACACCGGTGTCGCCGGTTGGCGGCAATTCAGGAACAACTCTGGGGCAACAGCGCCTAAATGCATTTCAACACGCCGCTAATATCTGGGGCGCAAACGTCACCAGTAGTACGAAAATTATTATCCGGGCTCAATGGGAAGCTCTAAGTTGTTCAGCAAACAGTGCGGTGTTGGCGTCCGCTGGCACCATCACAATTCATCAAAACTTCCCTAACGCGCCTTTTGCGGACACCTGGTATGGGGCAGCGCTCGCTAATGCTATAGCGGGCTCAGATCGTAACGGCGCCACTGCCGAAATAGATGCAACGGTGAATATCAATATTGGATCGCCTACTTGCTTTTCCGGGAGTCCATGGTATCTGGGATTCGACAACAATCATGGGGATGGAACAGATCTGGTCACGGTTTTACTACATGAGTTTGGTCATGGTCTGGGCTTTCAGAGTTTTACGGACGTGACGACCGGAGCATTCGATACCGGTTTCCCTTCGATCTTCGATCGCTTTTTGCGCGACAACACCACCGGAAAAGTCTGGACAAATATGACTAACGCGGAACGAGCTGCGTCCGCAACCAACGACGGAAATCTAGTGTGGACGGGTCCCCAGGTTACTGCAGCAGTACCAACTGTTCTTCAGGGAGAGCCCACTCTTAAAATTAATTCTCCGCCAATTATCGCGAGAAACTACAACATTGGAACCGCAGAATTTGGACCACAAGTTTCATTCCCGGGGGTCACAGCCAGTTTGGTGAGGCCTTCAGTAATCGACGGTTGTGGTGCGATGACCGGGGTCACCGGTCAGATAGCATTCATCGATCGCGGAGGTTGCTTATTTGTAGAGAAGGTAAAGAACGCGCAAAACGCCGGTGCGCTGGCGGTAGTAATCGGCAACGTAAGCGACAGTCTTGACCCAACAATTGCACCAGGTATGGCTGGTACAGATCCAACCATAACGATCCCGTCGGTCAGCTTGAATCTTAGTGACGCCGACTCAATCAGAGCACAACTGGGTGGTCCAATAAATGCTTCCGTTTTTCAGGATCCAAATGTGCGAGCGGGCGCTGATTCCTCAAACAGAGCAAAGTTGTATGCGCCGCCCCAGGTTGATGAAGGATCATCAGTTTCACACTTTGACACGAGTATGTTTCCGAATCAGTTGATGGAGCCAAACATCAATGGAGACTTGACTCACAATGTCACTGTTCCCAACGATCTTACTTTCTCGCTCTTGCGCGACATCGGTTGGAATGCGCCTTCAACCCCAGCCACCATTCAACTCTCGGCCTCTGCGTTCAACGCTAACGAGAATGGCACGTCTCTGAACGTAGGGATTACAAGGTCAGGAGATACGTCGGGAGTAGTTTCGGTCGACTATGCAACTAGCGATAATTCGGGAGCTAATCCCTGCAATCTGGTTACGGGTCACGCGTCGTCGCGTTGCGATTATTTGACTGGTGTCGGGCGGTTGACTTTTGCGGCTGGTGAGACGAGCAAGACTATTTCGATTCCGATCATCGATGACGTTTACGCTGAAGGTGCCGAGACTTTCCAGATTACCTTGAGTAATCCGAGTGGCGCGTCCCTGGGTACACCAGCAACGGCCACTTTAACGATTAATGATGGTCAGAGCGAAGGTGGCGTCAATCCCATCGACACGCCGTCGTTCTTTGTGAGACAGCACTATATCGACTTTCTAAATCGGGAACCGGATCAGGGTGGCCTGACTTTCTGGACCAACGAAATTACGGGCTGTGGTGTTGACCCGCAATGTATTGAAGTAAAGCGCATCAACGTCTCGGCGGCGTTCTTC
>DATIBX010000569.1:0-5863 GCA_035457105.1 Pyrinomonadaceae bacterium | reverse complement strand
CCGTTTCGCGCATCCACAATCCCGATCTGTAACATCAGATAAGCTGGAGGCCCGCCGCCGACGAGCAACCTGAACGCAGTCTTGCCGGACGTCAGCTTTTGCCCGGAGCCGCGGATGAATACGACAGCGTCCGCCTCCTTGTGCAGATTCAGGTTCAGCACTTCATCGCCCATTGTGAAGCGCCCTTTTTTAACGTCACTTCGCTTTTTCATGATCTTGGGTAGCAGATCGTCAAACTTAGTTTGAAAGTCGGCGACATTGTAGTTCGGTTGAGCATCGCCCTGACCGGCTCCCTGTGTCGGAGGCGCCAACGTCGCCACTTGTTTCTGTTTCGACAACACTTCAGCGATTACCTTTTCTACGCGCGCGCTCAGTTCGTCAGACTCAGCCGCCATTCCTTCTGGACCCTTCATACTATCGCGGACCACATTCACTTTTGCTGGGAAGACGACGACCGTGTGAACGGTGGTCTCTTTCGACTTGATCTTAGGATGAAGAAACTGCGCGTTGATCGAGGTGGAAGTGAAACCTGTGAGCAGCAGAGTTGCGAGTACTAAGATTAATGCTCGCAGCCTGAAGACGAGGACAGCACTGGTAAGCTTCAATTTTAGGTTCTCCTTAACGTTTCAATACGTTTTTTAATTCGTTCGCGGTCGATCGCTGTTGGGGCCAGCTCGAGATACTTCTCATACTCAGTGGCGGCATCGTTTGCTCGTCCGAGTTTTTCATAAAGCATGCCAAGCCCGCGATGTACCACAGGCACGGGGTTCTCGGCGTTTAGGGCTTGTTTGTATAACTCTTCTGCCCTTTGTTGGTGCTTTTGCGAATTCTCTTTACCCGCCGGTGTCGCTAGCAGTTCCAGTTCTTCTTCTTCCAGCGTGCGCTTCACACGTTTCTTCGCAGCATCTTTCTTCCCGCTGTTTGTCAGTTCTTTCTCGGTTAGCTGTGGCGAACGAGGCCCGAGCGTGCGGTAGGCTTCTGCCAACCAAAATAAATTTTCCGAACTGGGCCGAAAATCCACCAGACGCTGCGCATGAAAGACTGCTGCACGAAAGCGGCCGGCGCTGATGGATAATTGAATATCATGGCGCATTACGGGCTCCATGATCTTGAAGTAAGCCTCGCGTTCCCGATTCAGCTCCATCTGATGCGTCACTCGGTCGGCCCGCGAGCCCAGATACGAACTCAAATACTTTATTCGCTCATCAAGTGACGGGTGGTCGTTATAAAACAGCCGGATGTTCTCGCCCTCGATGTCTCGATTTAACAACTTCATTACGTTGACCATTTCTTCCGGCGAGTATTCAGCACTGATCATCATGTCGATACCTTTAAGATCAGCTTCACGTTCGAGGTCCTGGCTATAACCGTAGACCGTCGCCATCAAAATAAATGGCGCGACTGTCGTCACCAGAATGATGGCTGCTCCCACAATGCCTCCTGGGGCATAGGCGCCGACTGCAGCCATGATGTTCATCGTGAGAAATTTTTTGCGGTTGCTTCGATTCTGAACGTAAGTGTGGCGCCGCATAACATGGGTCAGCTCATGCGCGATGATCGCAGCCAGTTGTGATTCGTTATCGACAAGAACAATCAATCCAGTGGTGATGTATACCGAACCGTTTGGTAGTGCGAAAGCGTTTGGCTGTGGGTCGCGGAGTACGCGAAAGTTCCAATTCACCCGCTCCAATTCGAATCCCTTAGGAACCAACGATTGTCCGATGTGGCGCACATAAGCATCGGTGGCTTCGTTATGAAGGACCAGCCCATCACGCTCAAACTTTGTATCAAGCAGATTGCACTGTTCAAGAATCTCCAGGTCGACGTCGCCAAACTTGAACTCTTCCCGGACGGGCGGCGGGGTGGCTTCGACCGGCGCAGTCTTTTTCTTTTGCGCTTCTGCGAGTGGACAAACAGAGGTAAACAGCAGGCAAAAGCACAGAACTGCGACTAATAAACTTGTAGACTTTTTGAGGAACATAATCAGGTGAAACCCAGAAACGTGAAGCGCTGGCAAGCTGACTTATCGTCGAATTTCCAGAGATAGTCAAGAGTCAGAACCTAATTGAAGCGAAATATTTTTGACCCAAGTGTCGATTTGAGCTCTCGCCATTCGTCTTACTTGTAAAGGCAGCACCAGTCTCAAATAGGTTGAGGCTGCTCTATCTGAAATGCTCTTCTTTATGAGCGGAAATGGCTTGAAGGGAATTTGACAATGAAGACAAGAAGCAAACTACAACGGTTGCCACTATTGTCGGGTTGGGTGGTCCTAATGATGGCGATATTTGATGGATCAGTTGGCGCGCAGTATCCGGCACTAACTGAATACTTGTTGCCTCGAGATAGCGAGATAGCGCTGGCGAAGAGCGCTGCTCCTGCAAACATCTCGGATCGAGCCACGATCAAGGTGTTGACCAAGTCTGGATATGAAGTGGCTTACAAAGGCGACAATGGTTTCGTGTGCCTCGTAATGCGTGGATGGTCTGCACCAACATACACGCCGGCTCCGTTCCGCAATCTCGTTTACGATGCAAGCGTGCGTGCACCAATTTGTTTCGACCCAATCGCATCGCGTATCGTGATGCCGTACTACGAACTGCGAAGCAAGCTGGGAATGGAAGGGAAGACCCCCGACCAAATCGCGGAAGGTGTCCAGGCAGCGTACGTCAAAGGACAACTGCCGCGAAGGGACACCGTGAGCTTTGCGTACATGTGGTCCGCAGACATGGAATTAGGACCAGGGGTTGGTCATTGGCATCCGCACATGATGATCTTTGCTCCTTATTACGAGAACGCGATGCTCGGCGGCAATGAGTTTGGTAAGGCACTGCCGCAAGTGACGGACGATGCCGGAACGCCGTTTACCGTGATCGTAATTCCCTTGGATCACAGCCTGGCTATTAAGGTCCGCGCCAATTGACAGTAATGGGTTAAGGGCGGACGAAAAGCTGATCACCGTGGAAGTCCGTTGCTTGCATCTTGCATCCATTTGTTGGCTCCAGGCACTTAACCAGCAGTACCGAGGAAAAGAATGGTGCTTGTTTGGAAAATTAATCTTGTGGGGCGTCGTCTGCGCCGACGTACAGTTCTCCGTCCGGCCGAATCGTCACCGGCCCGTGGTTGTGCGATCGACTGGCTGGCCCACGATCCGCTCGCTGGGCAACGGTCGTTAGCACATATTGACCTATATTGAAACCCTGCAGGATCCCATCGGTACATCCGGTCCGAAAATGAATGCCGCCATAGATGCGTGACTCGACGGCTTCGGCTGCTGCCCCGGAGAAGCTGGTGTGGGTGCGGGGAGAAGTACCCGCCGAAAATGACACGTGGGTAAATGTGTGGTTGTCACCGATAAAAGCGGCAAGGACGACTGCGGCGGCGGTACTGACTACCGCATGGTTGGATGAATATTCGGGAAAATTTGGTGGAGAGAAGAGTGGTGTCCATGTTGGGTCAGCGATCGTAAGCGGGTTGCCATCCGTGTCCGCCAGACGGATTGCGGTCGTTGGCCGCCAGAAATTGTAGGCGATCTTGGTATCCCAGTTCGCGATCATGCCGTCGGCCAGCGCGATATTCAAATCAGCGAACAAGCGGGCCGTTTCCAGCAGACTCAATTCCTGATCGCCCAGCGCCGTAAGCGCGATCCGGTTCCAGTGAGGGACGGCGGGATCGGTCCAAAACAACGCAATTGCGGTCTGTTCAGGGGTTCGAATAGAGCTGTTGGATTTTCCAATCGCCTGCACTTCCTGGACATCTGCTGCGTACTGCGCAGAAGTAAGTGCTGGCGGTCCTACGGTTCGGAATTGGGTTGGCGAAGTCATCGCAAAGGGAACCATTGTGGACAATTGCGGGTTCGGCATCGACGTTGGTGGATTGTTAAGCGATCGCCATTGGCCGGGATTGGTGCCACCAAAGAATGGAAAGAAATCTGACAGCCCATCCGTACTACGCCAGGCAAGAATATCCTGCGCCACCTCTGCTCCCCAGGCGCGTCCGCGGGCGATGGACTGACTGCTCTGATAATCGCCGTCGTCCGTGATCGACGCCAGCGATTGATCAAGCTCCTGATCCAGCGTAGCTTTTTGCGATGGATACATAACAACCAGGACTGTGTAAGCGGCTTGGATTGCCGCAGCCCGTCGCGAGGCTCCCGGGAGAGCCGCCCAGTCTACGTGTACCGGCGCATACCGGCGATCGATCCCGTTGACAGCGTCAAAAATGGACGCGTGAACCATCGCCAGAACGCGAGCGTGGAGCGTGAAGTGAGTATTGGCCGTCCGAATCGCCTGCAGCGCATTTTGATTCCACTCTGCGACGACATCCTGGGCCCGGCCCGGCTGAACCAATGCGCTGAGGACCAGTAGCGCTGCGGAGATGGACCGTATGATCCAAGGCAGCTGATTCGGTCCAACAGTTGTACACTTGCCAGGAATTCTTTCCTCAATTAGCTGTCCGTAACCTCGTCTTTTCATTTCTTGCCTCCTTTTGAGTGCGCGGAGTTATGCTTCTGCCGCGAGCATCGGGTTTGCCGCGGCCCTTCGCTGAACTCCTGGAAAATTCGGGCATCAACTTAGTAATCTTCGCGCTCATTCATTAACGCGACATATTTCCAGAAAGGCCGACAAGAAGAACTTTCCATGGTTGGCGCGCCACGAAGTTCTTGACAAAGATCGGGAAAGGATAGAAAAGATGGGTTTTGGGTCGAAACCTACTAATGCCCACACCTTCAAGTGAGAATGTTTCCGACTTGTTAATAGCCTGGAGTGATGGTGACCAGGCCGCGCTGGATCGACTAACACCGTTGGTCTATAACGAACTTCATCGCCTGGCGCGTCGCTACATGCGGCGCGAGCATCCTGGTCATACGCTGCAAACCTCTGCGCTGGTTAATGAGGCTTACCTCCGGCTGGTCCATCAAAGAGATGTGCGCTGGCAAAACCGGAGTCACTTCTTTGGCATTGCTGCGCAGTTGATGCGCCGTATTCTAGTGGACCACGCACGCTCTCACGGCCGGGCGAAACGAGGCGGCGACGCGCACAGATTGTCGCTTGATGCTACGGTCATTGCGTCTAAAGAAAGCGTTGTGGATTTGGTAACGATCGATGAGGCTTTAAGCAAGCTCGCAAAGTTGGATTTACAGAAAAGCCGAATCGTGGAGATGCGGTTCTTCGGCGGACTAAGCACTGATGAAGTTGCTGAGTGTCTGCACGTTTCGTCGCGAACGGTTGAACGCGAATGGCGCAAAGCGAAGGCCTGGTTGAAAGCCGCGTTAGAATAGACCCACGCGTTGATGAGTTCTTGGCGCAGCACGGCGCCCACAACATAACCCAATGCTCCTTCATGAAACCTGAACGATGGAACCAGGTTGATCGCTTGCTGGGTGAGGCGCTTGAACTGTCGCCAGAGAGGCGACCTGCGTTTCTGGATAAGGCCTGTGCCGATGACGAAGAGTTACGAAAGGAACTAGACGCGCTGCTCGCCTCTGATGATGGCGCCCAGAGTTTCCTCGAAAAGCCTGCTTTGGAGATGGCAGCAAGGGCATTACTAGAAGATAAGGATTCGATATTGGGCCAGGCAATTGGCCACTACAATATCATTTCGCGAATTGGCGCAGGAGGAATGGGCGAAGTTTATCTGGCCCAAGACACTAAGCTCGATCGCAAAGTAGCTATCAAGCTCCTGCCCGGCAGTTTGGTAGCTGATAAGCAGGCTCGAAAGCGTCTCGTCAGAGAAGCGCAGGCAGCAGCCAAACTGGATCATCCAAACATCTGCTCAGTCTACGAAGTTGGCGACGAAGACGGCCGGACCTTCATCGTGATGCAGTATGTGGAGGGTGAGACGCTCGACGTCCGTAAGAAGCGGG
>DATIBX010000568.1:0-10523 GCA_035457105.1 Pyrinomonadaceae bacterium | reverse complement strand
GTATCCATGAGTCGAACATTCCTAATTCTCTTCTCCCTGCTTGCACTCAACCTATCCATCGCCAACGCCCAATCCGACCTCATCAACCGGGGACGGGCGTGGATGTCTCCAGACGATATCGAACGAGCGATCAAAGATTCCGACATTGCCGTCAAATTTCATCCGGAGTCGGCCACCGCCTACTACAACCGCGGCGTGCTGTTACAAGCCAATGGCGAAACCGCCAAGGCACTGAACGATTACAACAGGGCGATTGAGATCAGGCCTCGATACCCTTCCGCATACGTAAATCGGGCCGCGGTATACTATTCACTGAATCGACTAAACGAGGCCCTTGATGATTTCAACCGGGCGATCGAGCTCGATGCCAACCATGCAAACGCCTTCACAAATCGAGGTGTTGTGAAAGTCGCCAGAGGTGACTACGACGGTGCGCTTGCGGATCACAACAAGGCCATCCGACTGAACCCTAAACTGGCCAATGCTTTTTACAACCGCGGGGTTCTTTACTTGTCTAAGAAGGATGTAAGTTTGGCACTCGCTGATTTCACGCGTGCCATCGAGCTTGAGCCAGCGATGGCCGAAGCCTACGTCAATCGCGGGAGTGTCTTTTTCGCCCTTGATAAGCTCAATGAAGCGATTCTTGATTATGATCGCGCAATCGTGCTTGATGACCAGCTGCCCGCAGTCTACCAGAACCGTGGCATCGCCTACTTGTTACTGGGACGCGAGGCTGATGCTAACCGTGACTTCCGCCGCTGCCTTGAGTTGGATAGCTCGCTGAAGCCGTCACTTGACTCAGCCATTAGCTCAGCACGCGCAAGACTCAGCAAAAAGTAGATCAAGAGCACTCACTATCCGTCTCATTCTCCCCAAGCTTCAGCTTGGGGAAATTTGCACTACAGAATCTTCTGAAACCGTTTTAACGGTTTTCCTGGCAACATTACTCGGGTGTTGAAGGAACAAGTAAACCGTTGAAACGGTTGACGGGTCCTGATTCAATTTCCGTGACCCCAAGCTGAAGCTTGGGGAGAATGAGATAGTTGAGTCTCGTCCAGTCTCTCAAGCTGGTGGTGTCGAGACATTTAATCCCATTGGTGTGATAGTGAATTCTGCTACCTCATGCGGGGATGTGATAAAAGATGTCCTAACAACATCACCCAGAGGGAGCAACCAAACATGCCGGTTCGTGCGAGTTACCCCGTCATCGCAATAGCTTTAATCCTGCTGAGCGTCAGCGCACCACTAGCCACTCAAACAGCAAAGGCACCTTATCTCGATCCATCATTGCCCGTCGACCGTCGCGTTGACGATCTCATCTCGCGCATGACACTCGAGGAGAAAGTTTCGCAGATGATGAACGTTGCACCGGCGGTCCCGCGCCTCGGCATTCCTGAATACGACTGGTGGAACGAAGCGCTCCACGGCGTCGCAGTCTCGGGGATCGCCACGGTATTCCCGCAAGCCATCGGTCTTGGAGCAACGTTTGACCCTAAACTCATCAGCCAGGTAGCCACAGTAATTTCCGAAGAGGCTCGTGCTAAGTACCACGAGGCACAGCGCCAGGGAAATCGGAACCGGTTTTATGGTCTAACTTTCTGGTCCCCCAACATCAACATCTTTCGCGATCCGCGGTGGGGACGCGGTCAGGAAACCTACGGTGAAGACCCTTATCTTACAGGCCGTCTCGGAGTCGAATTTGTAAAAGGTCTCCAGGGCAACGATCCAAAGTATCTAAAAGTTGTGTCTACTCCGAAACATTATGCGGTTCACTCTGGACCAGAACCTGAGCGACACCGTTTCGATGCCGCCGCAATCGAACGGGACTTGCGCGAGACATACTTGCCTGCCTTTCGCTCAACGGTGATGGAAGCTCGTGCAGCTTCAGTGATGTGTGCCTACAACCGCACGAACGGCGAACCCTGCTGCGCCAACACACACTTGCTGGGCGACATCCTGCGCGGCGAATGGGGTTTTGATGGCTACATCGTTTCCGACTGCGGAGCGATCGAAGACATTTATCAGCGCCACCACTTCGTGAAGACGGCTGAAGAAGCCGCTGCACTCGCAGTCAAACGAGGAACCGACCTTGAGTGTGGCGATACTTATAAATCTCTGGTCAACGCGGTAAAGCAAGGCCTGATTTCCGAAGCCGAGATTGATCGCGCACTTAAGCGACTCTTTGAAGCGCGTTTCAAACTCGGCATGTTCGATCCTCCAGAGATGGTTCCTTACACCCGAATTCCCTTCTCGGCCAACGACTCAAACGAACACCGCCAACTGTCGCTCGCAGCCGCTCGCGAGTCGATTGTGTTGTTGAAGAACGACAAGAACACGCTGCCGCTGCGCAAAGACCTCAAATCGATCGCAGTAATTGGTCCAAATGCCGATGACGTCGAAGTGTTGTTGGGCAACTACAACGGCCGGCCGTCACGCGCCACAACTCCGCTCGACGGCATTCGCAATCACGTGTCGCCACAAACTAAAGTTCTTCATGCCATGGGAACAACTCTCACGGCCGTCTCTGCTGTGCCGGTGCCAGCGTCGGCCTTGAGCGGACCAGATAGTGAACGCGGGCTACGCGCAGAATACTTCGCCAATAAGAATCTCGAAGGACCACCTGTTTTGAAGCGCGTCGATGAAACTGTGAACTTCGACTGGGGCACATCGAGCCCGGCGACGAGTATCCCCGTCGATGATTTTTCGGCGCGTTGGACAGGTAAGCTCACACCTACGCAGTCAGGAAAGTATCAATTTGGCGCAATCGCTGATGACGGCGTTCGGATTTACCTCGACGGCAAGTTGATTGCTGAAGATTGGACACAACACGCTCCGACAACTGTGACCGGCGCAGTCGATCTCGAAGCTGGCAAAAGTTACGACGTCAAGATGGAGTATTACGAGAGCAAAATCGGCGCAGTAGCAAAACTCGTGTGGCAACCTCCGGTAGTCAATCAGGGCTCACCATATGCCGAGGCAATAAGTGTCGCGAAACAAGCGGATGCTGTTGTGCTTGTGTTGGGCCTGTCGTCGCAGCTTGAAGGTGAAGAAATGAATGTGCGCGAGTCGGGATTTCTCGGCGGCGATCGGACGGACATTAAACTTCCGGCGCGGCAACAAGCCCTGCTCGAATCGGTAGCAACGACAGGTAAACCAATCGTAGTAGTGTTGCTATCTGGTAGTGCGTTGGCGGTCAATTGGGCCGATGAACATGTGGGGGCGATAGTTCAGGCATGGTACCCCGGCGAAGAGGGAGGCGCAGCGATTGCCGACGTGCTCTTCGGCGACTATAACCCGGCGGGCAGGCTGCCGGTCACGTTCTACAAGTCAGTGGACCAACTGCCGCCTTTCGAAAACTACGCGATGGAAGGGCGTACTTACCGGTTCTTCAAGGACCAACCGCTTTATCCGTTTGGCCACGGTCTGAGTTATACCACGTTCAAATACTCAGATCTTGCTTTTTCGTCTGAGAGTGTGCGGGCAAATCAACCGGTTACGGTTAAGGCGACGGTGGAAAACAGCGGCAAGCGCGAAGGCGACGAAGTGGTCCAACTTTATGTGACTGATCTCGAGGCGACGGTGCGGGTGCCGATTCGTTCCCTGGCGGGCGTAGAGCGCGTGCATCTTCGGCCGGGAGAGCGTCGGGTGGTGACTTTTACTCTTGAGCCACGTCAACTCGCAGTGATTTCTAATGACGGGAAGACGATCGAGGAACCAGGAGAGTTCAAGGTAACAATCGGTGGTAAGCAACCAGGCTTCACCGGAACCGCCGACGCTTCGACTACGACCTTTGTGGAAGGTCGCTTCACAGTAACTGGAACTTCAACTGAACTGAAACCTTAACCGACTAGAATCTCTGTGCGACCTTAGTGTTCTTTGTGCCTCGGTGGTTGAAATTTTGGATAGTCTTGCTAACCACCGAGGCACAGAGTGCACAAAGATCGCACAGAGGAATTGCTCAGTCCACCAGGGTAAAAGCTCTCGAACGCGAGAGACTGGTCCCGTCACCGGTCACGGTTATCTTCAGCGCATAAGCACCCGCCGGTATCTTGTCCGTTGGCAACGCCGCCATAAACTGGCTACGGCCCTGCGCATCAGCGTCCGGCAACGTGGCGGGTAATTGGACCAGGGCGTGATCACCTTGCAACAGCTCGATCGTGACCTTTGGTTTCGCAGCAACTCCCGAAGGCATATACACCGTAAAGTAGAACGGAACTTGCTTCAGGCTCCGAGGAACCGGCTCACCCAGGTAGGGACTCACCATCATATTAGACACATGAAACGGGTTGCTCCTACTATCATCCGCACCATTCGCCGGTTCTCCTCGCTTCAAAATGACAACATCACTCAAGCGCAACTTCGCCTCATCGGTATCCGCAACCTCGAATGTCGCAGTGCGCACACTCGCCCGACCAGAAGGCGCATCGTAGGCAATCGTCTCCAGCGTGTACCGGTCCGGCGGGAGGTTGACCTCACGATAGAATAGAACGCGACCTTGCTTTGCATCCTCAGCCTTGTCGATTGGTCCATTCAGCCGATACTGTTCGCTTACTTTTGCCATTACTTCTCCAGTCTGACTCTTGATCAAGCTGATAATTGAAAAGTCGGTATCGTAAGTCTTCTTGGCCTGGTCCTTTCTAACCGTAAAGGCTGAAATTGGTGCATCGGCGAATATTGGCGTAAGACCAATTCGCTGCCGGTCCGGGAAACTAAAGCCTCCAATAAAATACGGAAAGGCGTCGGACTTGGGCGCGGTGTCCAATGCGGCAAGTGCTGGAGCTTCGTAAGAAAGCACGGGCGACCCGTAGGTGCGCTTGATTGCGTAGTAGCCCTTGCGACTCTGCACCGACAATCCAGAACGTTTAAGTTTGACTTCAATCTTTCGAAAGTGGCCGTCGTACTTTTGATTGTTAGAGCTGTAACTCAGCAGGTAATAGGAGTGCAGATCTTCATCGACCTGTTGAATGCGATTCTTTAGATCGTTCGAATCCGTGATCAGGAACCCACCTGTTTGATTGGCGAGCTGCGACAAGCCACTGTCTGGATTAAGCCTCAGCAAGTCTTCGTTGCGCTCCAAATCCTTGGTCATTGGTCCGTTGGGGTCGCTTGAACTGCCCAACTGGGCCATTCGCAGTTCGTTCCGAGAGCTCATCTCTCGTCTTGTTTCGGTGGTTTTACTTTCCGTTCTCAGGCCGGCCACGTCGATTGCATAGAAACTAACATTGCCGCGATTCGCCTCATTGATGACCGACCGAAACGCCTCATAGACATTAGGTGGGAGAATCAGCCCTTCCGAGAAGAAAATTACCGCTTTGCGTCCTGGTAAGGCGCGAAGCGATGATGCGATGTGCAGGAGACCGTGCGCGGTTGCGTTGCCTTGCTGATCGCGCTGCGTCTGCTCCAAAAACTCCAAATTGCCCAGCGCTAGTGTCGCTCTGGCGGTGGCGAATTCGGAAGAAGCCTCAGGCACATCAGCCGGACCACTTGGGGCCCCTTTGAGAAGACCGGCTGTCACCGTTGCTCTTGCCGCGCGCGCTTCTTCGTTGTTTGAAGTGTTGAGAGAAGTCGCATGCACACCCGCCTTTTCGATGCCGGCCTTTACCAACTGCGCGTCTTCGGTGAATGGCTGAAGTACCACCACTGAAAGATCAGTAAGAAAGACTCCGACCAGCTCGTTCTTTTTCACGCTATCACCGAGATAGCTGAGCGCCGCATCACGCGCACGCAAGCGCGACTCAGGAGACAGTCGATCAAAGACAAGCGCGACTGCACTCACGGAGGGTTCGGATTGATCAACAGATTTCTCCGTCGCGGCCGGCGGCGTAACAGTGCCTGCATTCTCTTTGGTGTCAGTCGAAGTCGGACCATTGTTCTCGGCAGTAGGGCTCGTCGATACAAACCGAAACGAAGTTATCTCTTGCTTGACACCGTCTTCGTAGACCTCAAAGTCGGCGGCACTAAGGTCCTTAACCGGTCGTCCTTTCTTATCTCTGACGACCACGTCAAAGGGAACTTCATTCTTGCTAATCACCACTCTGTCGGGGGTTTGTTCAACCGGGCGCTGTTGTTGAGCGCGGGTGATAATCGAGGAACCAGCGACGCATGCAAGTATTACGCAGGCGAGGATAAATGAGACGTGAAGCCAGTTGCGCATAGCAAACACCTTTCTTGAGCTGCCAGTAGTAAAACCAGGAAGGGTGGACCGAAGTTAGTATAGGAGCTATTTTGAAAAATTTCCCTATCTACGCGCCGGTTCCGCCGCTCTACCGGCAGCGATAGATAAAGTGTATTTACTGGTAAGCGAAAAACGGTTAACAGTTTAAGTGAAAAATTCCTAGTTAACCCGCGGTTTGGTGAGTTTAATCGTCCTTAGGACAGGTCACTGTCAGGAAGTGTGCATGCTTCTCGAGTCTCACTACGAGACAAACGCGTTTCCTTCAAGTCGGTGTAACAGGCCAACACCGCCACAATTGTATTAGACACAATAATCGGAAGCGCATTCATCCAGACTCCGTAAGACACCCACACGAGTGCCGCCACTGCCTGGGCGCGCCGCATCCCTCTCGAGGTCTTAAAGAAATAAGACGAAGCGAACATCGCCGTCGCCACCCATCCCAGCGCATCAAGCATTTGTTTCTACCAATCTAAGTTTCGAATCTCCGCGATCGGGTGTTTCGCTGAACGTTAGCCAATCAGTTCGAACCTTATCCCACTCCTGTATCAGAAATCCTTGCGATTCGAAGAGTGTTCGGATAGCTGTCGAATCCCAACCGACAATATCTTCGAGTACCGGCACCAACACGCTCAGTGCATCATCACTAAGAACACTGCGCTTGGCGATCTGGGCAATATGCTTCGCCTCGGACACAGCAACCGTGAATCCTTCCTGGCGGTTAACATGCAACATAACGTGAACATCTGAACTACCGTCGCCGACATACACGATGCGGTCATAACTCACCTGAAGTCTTGCGTGCAGTTGATCAATGACCGCCACCTTGCCGTACCCAGCCGGCACGCGAACGATTGACTTAATTTCACCTGAGTACTCGTCATAGCGAAACTGGGTACCAAAGATGTGGTCCGCTGGAATGATGTCTGCGAGGGCCGCTTGGATGACTTCTTCAGGTGCGGCCGAGACTACATAAAATGAGAAGCGGTAACCGTCAAATCCTGTTTCCAGGAAGCGCAGCAACTCTCTGATATTTTGCTTGAGACGGACTTGCCTCCCCACTTCGAACAAGTGTTCTTTCCGCACCTGGCGATATTCGGGATCGTGCAGAAGGAGATAAGCCAATTCCCCTCCCTGCTGGACCAGGTTCATGTTGGAAAGGCCGGCAACCTTTTCACCAAACCCGGCTGTCCCCAGCAGTTCACTAAGGATTAATCCCGAATCATTGAAGCTTAGCGTTTGATCAAAATCACTGGCGAGTAAGTAGTGCTTCGTACTCTCTGACCTGTTTCTTATATCCATAAAACTCTGCATTTCCTCTGTGCCTTACCGTGGTCCCATGCCCCTGAGTTAAATCCTGCTGTGCCGCTGAATAAACTGACGCAACTTTACTTGCCATCGTTGCCATACACCCAACTCATTGTTTTAATAGGATTCATTAAATCTGCTCATGTCTGAAGGTTAACGCATTGGGGACAGCAACTTATGGAGTTATGGCAGCTAAAAACTTTTCGAGTTGTCGCCGAGACTTTGAACTTCACCCAGGCGGCGAAGCAATTGAATCTGACCCAATCCGCGGTGAGTCATCAGATCAAAGCGCTGGAGACCGATCTGGGCGAGCCTCTGTTCATTCGAGCGAAACGTGGTGTCAGATTGTCTGAATCGGGCAAAGTTGTGCTCGAACATGCCGAACGCATTCTCGATGAAGCTCAAACATTGCGCGAGCGCGTGTCAGGCCACGAGCATCCAGCGACAGGCCAGGTACGTGTAGCCGCAGCGACTCAGGCGCTGGTCTATTTGTTTGCTCCGTTCTTTGAATCATTCATGCGCGCGCATCCAGGCATTGAATTGTCGTTTCGCACAACGGTCAGTACTGAGCAAACGATTGCGGGGATTTTGGATGGAGCCGCAGATATCGGGTTTGCGTCGTGGCCCGTATATTCGCCAGCCTTGAAAGTCGAGGCATTGGTCGAAGACGAACTCTTGTTGATAGTGGGCCAGCATCACCGGCTGGCAAAAAAGAGGTCGGTTGGCGTCAAAGAGATCGAGCGCGAGCGACTCGTACTCTTCGAACGCGGGTCATCAATTCGTCGGGCAACTGACCAGTTCTTCGATCAGGTGGGTATCCGTCCCGCGCTCGCGCTGGAATCGAACGACACCTATTTCATTAAGTTGATGACCGAGCATGGTTGGGGTATGACCCTTTTACCGGCGTGGGCCGTACGGGAAGAAGTGAAAGCGGGTAAGTTGGCTCAACTTCGCATTGCCGGACACAGTTTGCGTCGCTCAGTGAAAATGGTATCGCTGGGTCGTTTTCAACCTTCAGCCACGCGTACCTTCCACAGTTTCATGCTGAGTCAGAAAGAAGGACTGCGCAGGTTGGCCAAAGGCGAACCCGTCTAGAGCGCCGCTCCGACCGCCCTTTCTGCGTCTTTGCGACTCCGCGCTTCCCTTCCTTTAACCAAAAGTTTGGAGACGATCCAATTCCTTGTTCCGCTGAAGAAAGATTTTACAAACTCACCTGAACTTTTCTCTTACCTCTTGAGTATTAGACCAACAGCCGGCGCGCTTTCCAGTCTCTACAAAATTGATACCTACCATAAGGAGTACAGCTCATGAGGAACAAATTCTCGACTGTCACGACTACATTTCTCTCGGCCATCGCTGTCGTACTCGTAACAAGTGCACCATCCGTAGTCGCACAACAAACAGCCTCGCAACGATCGTATCAGCAAGCACGCCGCGTACTCGACGATGGTGTCCAGGCAATGGGCGGTCTCGAAGCATTGCGCTCCATCAAAGACTTCACTCTCAAAGAGAGAGGCAAGGTTTACGCGCGCTATCAAAGCCCAACGCCACAACTTCCCTACACCGTGGGCGCTTCAGAAGAAACGCTCACGGTGGATAACGACCGGAATCTCTTCTTCGACGATGCGAAAGCAGCCAACGGCGGATTCAACAACTGGGTAATCACCCTCATCAACGGCTCAGAAGGTCATACGGTCGACATGTGGTCCAAGACGGACACTCCGATAGTCAATCCCTCGATCAATAATTTCCGCGGTCTGATTCGTCGCATGCCGGCGTTTGTCTTACTTGAAGCATTGGACCGCGCTTCGACCTTGCGTTATGTAGGTGAAGATCAGCTTGCCGGCAAAAAGCAAAAAGTAATCAGCGTGATTCGACCAGACAACCAACTGCTCTCTCTCTTTTTTGACGCGCAATCGAAGTTGCTAACGCGGTACGAATACCTGTACGCCGATCCCATGGCTGGTGATTCAGTAATCGCGCAGAGCTATCCAGCGTATCGCACTGTCGGCAAAGTAAAAGTTCCAACCGGACGCATCCTGTACAACTCAGGTGGAGTAATTCAGGAAACCGAGTATACCGACGTGCAAATTAATACCCATCCAGCGGAGAGTCTCTTCGTTGTGCCACAGGGCCTGGAGAAACTTGCCGCAGCACCTGCGACACCGCCGCCACCAGCTGTAGTTAAAATTGCTGATGACGTTTACGTGCTGAACGGCCTCAATGGTGGCACGCACAACGTGATGTTCGTGGCTTTCAACGATTATGTACTGGTGATTGAAGCGCCAGAGCAGATTATCTACGGCAGCGCTTCTGTTCAGGCACTGGCGAAGATTAAAGAGACGATACCTGGTAAACCAATCAAGTACCTGGTTTTAACTCATCATCACTCAGATCACGCCGGTGGATTTCGAGAGTACGTAGCCGAGGGTGCGACAGTGGTGACGACTCCGGGAAATAAGGCATTTCTGGAGCAGGTTGCGAGCATTGAATCGTCGCTACTGCCGAAAGCGTCAGCGAGTAAACACGCACTCGTGATTGAGACAGTAGAGAATAAAAAGCGAGTGTTTCAAGACGACAAGCACCGTGTCGAGTTGTACGACATTGGCCCAAATCCGCATGCCACAGAGATCTTGGTTGCCTACCTTCCAAAGGAGAAGATCTTGTTCCAAGCGGACATGATTAATCCCAACGCAAATGGCTCGATCCCGATCGCCCAGGACGTTACGCTGAGTTTCAACGAAAACCTGCAAAAGTTAGGCTTAGATATTGAGAAGATCTATGGTGTTCACGGGCGGCCTACAACACCAGAGGAGTTGCGCACTTCGGTAGAACGCCGGCGCTCGTCCGAACTGAAGGTGACGACCGAACAAAAATAGCGGGGGTGGGCGATTACGCCGAAGGTGTGGGCCAATTGCACCCACCGTTGAGCTTTGGCAACCGTGGGGCCAGACGTTGAGGGCGAAGCGTTACCTTGAAAGGGTTGGCTGCGTTCGCGAACCCCTCA
The DNA here is from genome assembly GCA_035457105.1 of Pyrinomonadaceae bacterium. Lineage (GTDB taxonomy): Bacteria > Acidobacteriota > Blastocatellia > Pyrinomonadales > Pyrinomonadaceae > PSRF01. Next base: position 36 of record DATIBX010000568.1, on the reverse strand, counting down.
TCTACACTGCACAACCTCTTCTGCCGGACCGCGCGC
>DATIBX010000567.1:0-4198 GCA_035457105.1 Pyrinomonadaceae bacterium | reverse complement strand
AGCCGCGTGGTTCTTCAACTTCTACCTAGCCCCTCCTGCCACCTCGTTTTTGTTGTCGGACACCACCGGCTTTAGCCGCGTGGTTCTTCAACTTCTACCTGATCAAAGAACAGGGTGTTAGCCGCGTCATAGATTTACTTTAGCTTGAAACTGAATCGACCGCGGCTGAAGCCGGTGGTTTCCTGCGACGCAATCTATTGCACTTGGGCTAGGTCGAAACTGAATCGACCACGCGGCTAAAGCCGGTGGTTTCCTGCGACGCAATCTATTGCACTTGGGCTAGGTTGAAACTGAATCGACCACGCGGCTGAAGCCGATGGTATCCGCGCTATAGAAATTGAAAACACCACGCGGCGATGGAGCCGGTGGTGTCTTCTTCAAAGGTGGAATGCGATCAGTTGCGCCGGGCGTCTTTGATTTCGCGCTCCGCTTGCTTCTTCGCATCTTTGGCGTCGCGGTCGTTCACTCCAAGGTCCTGCAAGGTCTGACCCAAACTGCGTCCTGAGGCCAAACCTGAAAGGATGTTACTCCTGGTGACGTTTGGGAATCGGCCGCCGAGATTCTGACTCACTCGCGTCGCTGAAACATATTGACCAAACTTCAAATTCGGATTTGTACCCAACGCAGCTCGATAGCCATCACGCAAACCGTTCGCGTTGGTCTTCAGCAATCTGGGAATACCAGGATGATCGCGAAGATCATTATCAGCGCGATTCAAGTTGTCACTCGCAATCCTTGCCCTCTCAAGACCAGCATCAGATCGTCCATTCGACTTGTCGGATGCGTTGCCGAGTCCTGCGTCTGATCTACCATTGGAGCGATCAGATGCATTTCCCAACCCCCGGTCAACGCCGACGCCTGAAGGTGGCCCACCCATACTTGACCCACCTTTATTGCCTCCGGCGTTACCGTGTCCTCGACCCTGGCCCATCACCGAGACGCTCAAGCATAACGTCAAGAAAGCTGCAACTATCGCAAAAGATAAGTAAGATCCTGACTTCATTGATACCTCCCCGTAAAACAGAGTTTGAATTAGCTCTGCGCAGTCGCAGTTCGGATCCAGACCAAACCAGGGAAGAGTTTTATGGAGCGCGATCTAACGTTAGTTACTATCTGATTCAAGGTCCGCGATTTCGATTACCCTTGTCGCGATTGCGCAAAACCATTCTAAACCCGCCGGCAAAGCAGGGAAACCCCGATTTATCCAAATACAATCGGAATGTAACAGAGCCTGATGGACCGACTTTGCCCGAAAAACATTCACTTTGTCGCAATTGCCAGCTAGAATCACTGCCCTAATCGAAGCAGTCACGAAATTGCCCCTAAAATCCGAGCAGGCGACAAGCGAGTTCATTCTGGGGTCTTAACCGGTAGCCGGAACCGTGCTTCGTGGTAAGCGGACCGGTTCAAATAATCTGAACCATCAACAACTCAACACCCGAGAGAAAATTTAATGAACAAAATCAGACTCGTAATCACAATTGCAGTCGTTTTTATCGTCGCGAACTTCACTGGATTCTTCATTCATGCGATCTGGCTAAAGCAGGATTACATGCCAGTGGCCAACCTCTACAGGCCTGAGGGTCAGGAGAAGATGGTCTTTATAGTCCTGGCTTATCTGGCTTTTGCGATCGGTTCAGTGTGGGCTTATGCGCGTGGAGTCGAGAGCAAACCGTGGTTGGGCCAGGGATTGCGCTTTGGGATTGTGCTGTGGCTCATTCTATCAGTGCCATGGTTTTTTATTACTTATGCCGTACAGCCAATTCCTGCGCTGTTGCTGGCGAAGCAAATCACCATGGAGGCAATTGATAAGATCCTGATTGGCGTAATCACGGCAGCCTTGTATCGAGCGCCGCGTTCTTCTGTCCTTGCGGAATAATCTATTTCACGCTCAGCAATTCAATGTCGAAGAGTAGAGTGGAATTTGCTGGAATATTAGGGCGCGCCTGCGGACCGTAACCGAGCTTACTGGGAATGATGAGGTGTCGCTTGCCGCCAACCTTCATCGTTGAGATTCCTTCATCCCAACCCTTGATCATCGGATCTCGGCCGAGTCGAAACGTAAACGGCTGACCTTTATCAAGCGAACTATCGAATTTGTTTCCGTTCTCAAGAGTGCCTGTGTAATTGACAGTAACAGCCTGGCCGATCTTTGGAGTTTCACCGGTACCGACAACCTGGTCCACATATTTCAATCCTGACGCAGTTGTGATCTCGTTGCCAGCGTGAATACGTGGCCATAAGAAGTAAACCACTCCACCGAGTACCACGGCAGCAACAAGGGCAATGGCAGCAAGTTTTAGCGTGTTATTTGTTCCGGAGCTTGGGGTTTCGGCTGCTCCGGCGCGAGGCACTCGAGGTCGTTTCTTGGCCCTATTCAACTTTCTTTGACGACTTTGCGGCACCGATCGTGATCCGTCCTTTTTAGAGGTATGAAAGAGTTGGGACTGACCTTATACAGATAACTGAGCGGGGATTCAAGTTGGGAGATTTGGTTGGGCTTTGGGCTTTGGCCTTTTAGTTCTGTGCTAAATACAAAGCTCAAATCTCGAATATCGAATCTCAAAGACCAACGCTCAAAGACCAAAATCTCAATTATCATCATTTCGCGGACGACGTGTGCGGCGCTGTCGGTTTTCGTCTCGCAACAACTGAAACTTCTTCCATTGCTCGGGAGTCAAGACTTGCACAAGACGATCATCCGCTTGTTTGCGAATATCGTTGACCTTGGGTTCCGACTCCTGGCGCAGGGAGCGCAACTGCTCACGAGTATCATTGAAGATCTGTTTCACTTTCGCCTTTTGATCTTCATTCAACTGCAATTTCTGTGACATCTGCTCGAATCTATCTCCAGGCGTCATCGAGTTTCGAGCCCATGCGCGGTACACATTTAGAGCGAGAATTCCGGATAGAAATCCCAACACAAAGATAAGGCCCGCCGCGACTCGAACTTGCCATCTATTTTTTGCAATATTGTTCATTGACTACCTCACGTCGTCATCATCCTCACCGTTGTAAATGGTGTTTAGCACTTGCTCGTAGCTCATCTGATCCTCACCCTGTTGGCCCATGAGCAAAGCTTCGGCCGAATAACTAGAGGCCGTTTCGTCACCGACAGAAGGAATCGCCGGCGCAAAGAAACTCAGCACACCTAGTGCAGCCGTGGTCAAAACCATTGACGAAACGAGTGCTCGAGACGACTTCCACAGTCGAGACCACGCCGGAACACTCTCAAGCGCCTGACGTTCTCGCCATGCCGCCATCACCCGTGTTTGAAAAAACGGCGAAGGTTCGATAGGTGAATTAACGCGCTCATTAATAATCATGGTTGACAGTCGGGCAGCCTGATACGCACGAGCGCAAGACTCGCACGTTTCACAGTGACCTCGCACCAAGTCCAAGTCGCTTTGGGAAAGTGCCGACAATGGCGAATTCTCTAAAAGCTCGATGATGTGTTTATTGTTCATTGCGCTACCTTTCCTTCTCTTCCGACTGCCTTCGGACCTAATAGCTTTTGCATTGTTTCCCGAAGCTTTCGTCGGGCTCGAAAGGCTCGTACTTTTACTTTCGACTCAGACCAACCGGTGGCCTCAGCTACTTCCTTCACCGACGCGTTTTCACCATCCATCATCAACAACGCGACCTGATCTTCTGCCGGCAAAGTATCAAGCAACTTATCGGCTAAGTCCGAAGCGACCAGTTTGTCCTCGACGGTCTGAGGCGCGTCGCGTGAGCTTCCGGCATTGGTGTCGAGCCAGTGATTTTCATCGTCCGTCAAGTCTGCTACCGATAACTCCGGTCGCCTCTTGGCGCTACGAAGCATATTCAAACAAGTGTTGGTGGCAATGCGCGTCAACCAACCCTCCATCGATCCACGCCCCTCATAACTATCAAGTTGAGTGAAGGCCTTCAAAAAAACTTCTTGGGCCGCCTCTTCTACCAGTGCCCGTTGTCTGAAAAATCTACTTGCGACACTGAAAACCCTTGGGCTGTAACGACGAACAATCTCTGCAAAAGCAGACTCGTCGCCGCCCTGCGCTTGTTGCGCCAGTTCGAAGTCCAGGGCGTGTTCAAGACCATCGGTCAGATGCGATCCTCATCAGCTAACGGCTGGCGGACTCTTTAATGGCGCATCGAGTCCGCCAGGTCCGTGGAGATGGTTACTCAGTCTTGCGCATTTCGCCGCGACGAGCTTTGA
>DATIBX010000566.1:0-7032 GCA_035457105.1 Pyrinomonadaceae bacterium | reverse complement strand
ATTGGGCATTCCTCCCACTGATGACGTGGATAAGTTAACCGCCACCGCGAGAGCGACTTTGCGGGATCGCTTTGCCGAAGCCGATGTTGGTATCAGTGGCGTCAATTTTGGAATAGCGGAAACAGGAACAATTCTGATTGTCGAGAATGAAGGAAATATCCGGTTGACGACCAGTTTGCCGCGTACTCACATTGCGGTCATGGGAATAGAGAAGGTCCTGCCTCGTTTCGCAGATGTGGACGTCTTTCTGAAACTTCTGCCTCGTTCGGGTACGGGCCAACGTTTGACCACCTATCAATCGTTTATCACCGGGGTAAAGCAAAGTGATAGCGCTGAAGGTCCAGACGAATTGCACGTGGTCATGTTGGATAACGGGAGGTCGCGAATGTTGGCCCACCCGGTCACCCGACAGTCGCTGGCCTGTATTCGTTGCGGCGCCTGTTTGAATGCATGTCCGGTATACCAGCAGATCGGAGGCCATGCGTATGGTTCGGTCTACCCTGGTCCAATTGGCGCTGTCATTACCCCGCAACTGGTCGGACTGGAGAAAACGGCCCAATTGCCGTATGCCTCGAGTTTGTGCGGGGCCTGTCGCGAAGTCTGTCCGGTTAAGATCGACATTCCGCGGTTGTTGCTTCATCTCCGAAGCGAGATAACAGAGGCCGCTGTACAGAAACGTAGAGCGGAACGAATGGCCTTTAAGTTATGGGCCATGGTGATGAGTAGAACCTGGTTATATAAATTCAGTGCGAGGCTAGGAAGTGTCTTTCAGCGGCCGCTCGTCCGCGATAGTAAGATTGGCAAGCTCAATAAATTTGGCTGGCTGGCCCCGCCCTTGTTAGCCTGGACAAGTGGCCGTGACCTTAGACCTATCGAGCAAAAAACTTTTCGTGACAAGTGGCACTCTGAACTTAAAAACGTGATTAACTAAGGATGCTCAGTAGCGCTCGAGAAGAGATACTTGGATCTATCCGTAAGCACCTGGCGGCGAGTGCGGTGTTTGACGTTTGTGAAGATCCCGTCCCGGCAGTTCAACCCGAGACGCCAGGATTGGCGGCGTCAAAGAATTCTAAATCTTTAATAGAGTTGTTCGCTGATAGTTTGAAGGCGGTTGACGGTCACTGCGTTGTTGTGGACAGCAAACAGGAAGTCCTCGAGGCTGTTCGCAGCATACTGTCCGACTTGCGAGCAGCGCGGCTAAGTACGAAGCGAATTGCAATCTCTGATGCTGACGAAATCAGCGATCTTCCGGGATCGATTTCATCGGAGGTAGATGAGGTTGCGATGACACCGTCAGCCGCCGATCTATTTGGGTTCGACGTGGGGATTAGCTCAGTCCAGGGTGCAATCGCCGAGACGGGAACTCTTGTTCTTGAAGCTGATCGCGAGCAAAACAGACTGATATCGTTGGTTCCACCGGTGCATATTGCCATATTGGACGCCGCGAAGATTTTTCTTACCCTGGGAGAGATTCTGGCCGCACTATTTCGAGATGGTAAAGTTAGTCCCTCAATTACCTTCATCTCCGGACCTTCTCGTACGGCCGACATAGAGCTTACGCTCGCAATCGGCGTTCATGGTCCACAAGAATTATATGTAATTGTGAAGCGCGCTTGATGAATCGAAACGACAAAGGAATTAAAGGTTAATGCACATCATTGCTTTTTCAACCGAGGATCCTGGGTGGAAAGATCCTCGGCCGGGAATCCTGCTCGATAATTTTGTCCTGGACTGCGAACGGCTCTTCAAATTGTCCGAAAGGCCTGGCAATTATCTCTCTTGGTTGGACATGGATGGTAAGTGGTTTCAAAAGGCTCAGGAGACGTTTGAAGCTATTTCTTCGAATCCGAACGAACTGGCTCACGCGAACGATAATGGCTTGCTGGTAAAACGTGAAGATGCGTACTGGCACGCTCCCGTGCCACGGCCCGCAAAACTTATCTGTATCGGTCTGAACTATCGTGATCATGCGGCGGAAAGCAATATGCCGATTCCTGAGAGGCCAGTTGTATTTTCCAAGTTTTCCACTGCTGTGATTGCTCCCGGTGAAGCTGTTGTTGTGCCGCCAACCAGTCAGCAAGTTGATTACGAAGCAGAGCTTGCAGTAGTGATCGGCAGACGAGCAAAAAATGTATCGCGCGACCAAGCTTACCATTACGTTTTGGGATATACGGCCTTCAATGATGTTAGTGCCAGAGATTTCCAATTCGCAGACGGACAGTGGCAGCGAGGTAAGTCGTGCGACACCTTTGCACCCATGGGCCAGACCATTGTCACGAAGGATTTAATTCCTGATCCGCATAAACTTTCTATCAAGCTGATTCTCAATGGACAGACGATGCAGGACTCAAACACCGATCAGTTGATTTTTGGTGTTCCGGAGTTGATTGAGTTTCTGTCGGAGACTATTACTCTCGAGCCGGGAGATGTGATTGCCACCGGAACGCCGCCGGGTGTCGGATTCGCACGAAAGCCGCCTGTATTTCTCAAGGCGGGCGACGAAATGATTGTGGAGATTGAAGGAATTGGCGGTCTTAATAATCCGGTAGCCTAATTTTGGAGTGCGGCGGCCCGGCGCCGCTTTTATGAGTCTCGGTTGGTGAGTTCATGATTTGAAATAGAGATGTGAGTAGAAGAAAGTGGTGTGAAAAGCGGCGCCAGGCCGCCGCGCTCACAAAGAGGAACCGATTGATGATAAAGCTATTTCCACTATTGCTACTAGTTTCTTTGTGTCTGTTGAGCGGATGCACAAAACAAAATGGGAAAAAGAAATTCACTATCGCGGTAATCCCCAAAGGCACCACGCACGAGTTCTGGAAAAGTATTCATGCCGGCAGTAACAAGGCAGCCGGCGAAATGTCAGCCATGGGCATCGACACAGAAGTGATCTGGAAAGGCCCAATCAGAGAAGACGATCGAGAGGAACAAATAAAAGTTGTAGAAGGGTTTGCTGCCCAGGGCGTTAGTGGGCTTGTACTTGCGCCTTTGGATAACCGCGCCCTGGTTCGTCCGGTGGCTGACGCAGGGAGTGCCGGAGTCCCCACCGTCATAATTGACTCTGGACTCGAAACCGACGACATCGTGAGTTTTGTTGCGACTGATAATCGCAAAGGCGGAGTACTCGCGGCTGACCGTTTGGGCCAATTGCTGAATGGCAAGGGCAAGGTGATCCTGCTCAGGTACGCAGAAGGTTCAGCCAGCACCACCGAACGTGAAGAAGGTTTTCTCGGAGAAATCAAACAGAAATATCCCGATATTCAACTGATCTCAACGGATCAGTACGCTGGTGCCACTCGAGATACCGCCAAGCGAGCGTCCGAAAACCTTTTGAATAGGTTTGGGGATGAGGTCCAGGGAATCTTTACGCCAAATGAATCGTCGACGGCTGGTATGCTTTCAGCGCTGCAAGACATCGGCAAGGCCGGCAAGGTTCAGTTTGTCGGATTCGATAACAGCCAGTTGTTCATCGATGCGATGCGTGCTGACCAACTCCACGGCGTGGTGGTGCAAAATCCTTTCAACATGGGTTACCTGGGGGTCAAAACTATCGTGGATCACCTGCAGGGAAAACCAGTAGAGAAAAAGGTCGATACCGGTGTAATGCTCGTAATGAAGGAGAATCTCGATTCTCCCGAGGTACAGTCGTTACTTCACCCACCACTTGATCAATATCTGAAGTAGCAAAACCGAATGGTTGCCGATGTAAAGCCGGATCGATCTGTTCTTAACTCCTCAAGTCTGAACGACTGGTTGAACAGGCTTGGTCCGTTGCTTGGACTAATTCTGGTCATCGGAATCTTTTCTGTCTTGATGGAAACGCCTAGTCGGTTCCTTTCTGTCAATAACCTCCGGATTGTGTTCGCGCAGACAGTGATAGTCGCCATCGGCGCTGTCGGGATGACTCTGATCATCATCAGCGGCGGAATTGATCTGGCAGTTGGGTCAACGGTCGCTTTGACGGGGGTAATCACAGCAATCTCGGTGAATGCTGGTCTGCCTCCGATATGCGCTCTCGGCATCGGTGTGTTGGTTGGTGGTTTGGTTGGAGTGGTAAACGGTCTGGCGATCACTCGTTTGAGAGTAGTTCCTTTCATTGCGACTCTGGGAATGCTAGGCGTCGCTCGCGGGACAGCAAAATGGCTTGCGAACCAGCAGACTGTCAACATTCCTGACACCTGGTTGAATCAGTTGTTAGTGATGTTTCCCAAACCTTCGTGGTTGCTGGTTGCTCCAGGGGTATGGATAACGATCATCCTGGCTGTGTGTGCGGCAATCGTGTTGCGCAATACCGTGTTCGGCCGCCGAGTGTTTGCACTCGGATCAAACGAGGCTGCGGCGCGTGCCTGTGGGATTGCGACGGACCGTTTGAAAGTTTGGATTTATGGGTTGGCTGGACTGTTGTTTGGTTTGGCGGGTGTGATGCAGATGTCGCGGTTACGACAGGGTGATCCGACAGTTGCCGCTGGAGCTGAATTGGACATTATTGCGGCCGTTGTCATTGGTGGCGGCAGTTTAAGCGGGGGAGAGGGAAGTATTCTTGGTTCAATGATCGGTGCTTTGATCATGGCCTTTCTGCGGAATGGTTGTCAGCAGGTTGGATGGCCCAATTACATTCAAGAGATAATCATCGGGGCCATTATCGTGATAGCAGTTGCCATCGATCGTTGGCGCAGCGCCCGTGCCGTTGCCTGAACCTTCAACCATATCGCCTTTTGAATATCTAAGAGTTTTCGCCGAGGGCGTCTGAAATTAGCGAATGCCTTCGGCGTAGTTGTCGCAAGTCACATCGGTAGAGTTGAGCAAAAATATGAGTATTACCGCCAGAGAGTTTTTGGCAAGTCTCTTCTGTCTGATCTCCGTTTCGATCCTTTCGGTAGCCCAAACGACCGGCGCGGACAAGCAGCCATCCAGACCAATCAGACCTTTCGTGGTTATGACCGGTCAATCGCTTGCTGATCTCGATAAGAAGCTACAACCATCGAACAAGGTCGAAGAGTTAATTGGTGGACCAGGAATGGAGTTGCGCGTTGCAGTACAGCACGAGCAGAATATTAAACCGGCAATGGCCGAACTTCATGATGCATCGGATGACGTTTACTACGTCCTTTCAGGTTCAGCAACGCTCACGCTCGGAGGCGCGCTCGACACACCTAAGGAGGTTGAACCCGGTGAATGGCGTGGGCCAAAAATCGCCGGAGGTCAGCAGGTCAATATCAAACAAGGTGATCTGATTGTTGTTCCCAGGGGCACTCCCCACCTGAGAAACACTGTCGACCAAAATTTCACGATGATCTTGATCAAGGTCTTTGCCGATCCGCGGCCACCGGCTCCAACCTCAAAGCCTTAATCGAACATTTCGAATGCGAAGGAGATTTGTTTTGAATATGCCACGATTATTTTTGCCGACCGTAGTGTTAATCGCCGTTAGCGTGTCGGTTAACGCGCAGACAAGCCCATCTGTTTCGTCCGCTTGCGATGAGTACAAAACCAGGGCTGAAAGAGCTGAAGGCCGACTGAAAGACTGGCCCGCGCTTTCGCGTTACGCTAGTGAGAATTCGAAACTTACTCCGCCCTTAAAAAATGCGCAGCGCGTTGTGTTCATGGGTGATTCGATTACTGATTCGTGGGACTCACCTGCTTACGGCGGATTCTTTCCGGGCAAGCCTTACGTCAATCGCGGCATCAGTGGTCAAACGACTCCGCAAATGCTGATTCGTTTTCGCCCGGACGTCATCGATTTGAAAGCGAGAGTCGTGATTATCCTTGCCGGGACTAATGATATCGCCGGGAACACGGGACCATTGAGCCTGGAAGCAATCGAAGGTAATCTGACTTCAATGGCCGAGTTAGCTCGCTTGAATGGCATCAATGTAGTGCTAGCTTCACTCCTTCCCGTTAGTGATTATGAAAGTCGAGACGGAAAGCCCATTGTGCAAACTGAGCGTCGCCCGCCGGAGAAGATCCTGACGCTGAACAAGTGGATCAAGAGTTATGCCGACGCCCATCACCTGGTTTATCTGGACTATTTCTCAGCGATGGTAGACAGCAAAGGACTCTTGAAAGACGAGCTCAGCGATGATGGTCTCCATCCCAATGCAAAAGGCTACGCGGTCATGAATCCACTTGCCGAGGTGGCCATTGCGGCGAGTCTGAAACGTCATAACTAGAAGTCATGCCGAGAACAAATCACTCATATTGCGTGGGCAAGATCCGAAAGCTCTCGCTCAGATTTTTCTTTGGATTTCCCGGAAAATGCTTGACGCGTGTCAGCCGAGAGAGTATATGTTCCGTGTTTAGACAAAATCGTTTTGTCCCGATTGGACATTTCTCTCGTCGCCCCCTGGTTTTTCAGGAGATTCTGAGTTAGTTCTAACAGGTTTTGTTTCGGCGAGAGAATTTCTCAAGGTTTTAGCCATCATCTTGCATCCTGAAAGTCGCAAAGATCCTGATTGCGTGTATCTCCTAACAACGGGGACTCCTGTGGTAATTTTGGCTAAGCAGGCTATTAAGTCTTAAAGTCGAACAATATAGGTTATGCGCAAGATCAACCCGCATGATTTCAAAGTCGCGCGTCGTGGCACCAGCCGCGAGATAAACCGTCAAATCGCGCTGAATTTGGTTCGGGCCCATCAGCCCATATCACGTGCGGATCTGGCGCGCCTGATGAACGTACGACGCGGTGTGGCCAGTTTGTTAGTAGGCGAACTGCTGAATGAGGGACTGATTTTCGAGGGTGCAGTCGGCGAGGCCGTCGGTCGTGGTAGGCGACCCACGTTTCTCTTTATCGACTCAAGGCAGCGTTGCGTGGTGGGAGTTGATATTCGTGCCTCGCGCACCTTTATCATGGTCACTGATTTGATGGGCCATCAGTTGGGTAGTGTCACCAGTTTCCAGACCTGCAGAGAAATTGGACCGCTCACCCAGGAGCTAGCTCGGCGGATCAAGCAAGTGCTCGCTGATTACAAGGAACTAGGGGCCTGCGAAGGTATCGGCATAGCGGTACCGGGAATGGTCGATCCGGCAACCGGGGTC
>DATIBX010000565.1:0-71927 GCA_035457105.1 Pyrinomonadaceae bacterium | reverse complement strand
GCGATTGGTAAGTATTTCCTCAAGTATTATTTTCGCCTCATCGACTCGACCAATTGCCGCCAGTACGTGCGCTTTTTTAGCCTGAGTTGTCGGAGTCTCTCCGGCGAAACTTCGTTCCTGTTCGAACGCGGCTAAAGCTTCAGTTTGCATGCCCTTCTTTTCGTAAGCCCACCGGAGGACCGTATGCGCAGCGACCGCACCCGGATCGAGTTCGAGAGCCTTGCGACATTGCGTGATTGCATCATCAAAACGGCCGGCCAGAAACAACACGTTGGCTACACCGGTAGCAATGACGGCAGACTGAGGTGATATCTGGCGAGCGCGATCCATTTCCGAGAATGCTTCTTCGTGACGTCCCATTGCTGAAAGACTATACGCATACCAACGATGGGCCACCTGGTTTCGTGGTTTCAAATGAATCGCTTTTCGGAGTTCTCGTTCGGCATCTTTCCAGTCGCGATCGTAATGCAGTCTTACAAAGCCGAGCGCAGCGTGCGCTTCAGCAAGCTGTGGGTCAGCTTCAACCGCTCTCAATGCCGCTCGCTTTGCTCGTTCCCACGCTTCCGGAGGTGGAGGCTCGATGTACCAGTTTAGTAGCGAGTAGCAGTCAGCCAATTCAGCGTGAGCAATAGCAAAGTCTGGCGCCAACTCGACCGCCTTCTCAAGACGTTCGATCGCTTGCCGCAAACCCTCGGCAGTTCGTCGTGTTGAGTAATACCGACCGGCGGTGTAAAGCTGGCGGGCTTCTTCATTCTCACCAGCCTGTGTGTCTGGCGCTGGACTCGGGACTGGTGCGGTTACTGGACCAGCTAGCGGAGCTCTCACGCCTGCTGCTCGATGTTTCCCCAGAGCCGAACTTGCCAGCTTGCGTTCCAACACCGGGTGCCGTAAGGCCTGCAGTATTTCTTCAAACGCCGGATCGCCGCGCAACGGATCGAGCGTTGGCTCGACTCCCAGCCACACTATCCAGGCATCACTTTCTGCGTGGGCACGCCGCAGCAGGTCAAGTGCACGCTGCCGATTTCCGAGGTGAAGATGAATCAGGGCGATCAGGTATGGTGATACGTGACTATGCGATCCCATCGAGTCGAGCCGAGCGAGTGCGGCTTGAGCCTGTTGGCGCATTCCGGCCGCGGCATACGCAGCTCCCAAGATCGCAACGTAGAGCTGTCCACCACTGGAAAGATCCAATGCGAGCTCAGCATTCTTAACGGCTTCGGCCGCATGACCTGTATGCCTTAAGATCCACGATGAGGTCGCGAGACCGTACGAGAACTGTGGCGACGATTCCAGTAAGGCCTTGTGGGTCGCGAGTGCTTCATCGAATCGCCTTGCATGGAAGTAGCACCAGCCCACCGCCTGCTGTACACCTGGTGAAAGAGGATCTAGTTCGCGAGCCCTCAGTACCTCGCGTATCGATTCATCAAAGCGACCCGCCATGGCAAGGTGGAATGCATACCAGTGATGACCAGTCGCGTAGTTGGGATTGATTTCGAGAGCACGCCGATGTTGAGCTTCGGCAGTCTCAAAATCGAAGTCATGACAGACTGTTGCAAAAGCTAAAGCGCTGTGTGCTTCGGCAAGTGTCGAATCGAGTTCAACCGCTTTGCTGGCGGCTTGTTTAGCGGCTGCGGAACATTCTGGAAAGGGCCTGATACCAAAAACGCCCAGCCAATTGTAGTAATCGGCCATTCCCGTGTATGCGAGCGCGTAGTCGGGATCCAGTTCGATAGCCTGTTTATAAGACTCGAGCGCTTTTGCTAAACCCGTTTCGGTGTACGAGTTCCAGTAATAACGTCCACGGATGTAGGCTTCAAATGCTGCCGAGACTTGCGTGCCGCGTTGCGAGATCTGCCGTTGTTCGTCGCGCGTCAGTTGGGGCAGTAAGGCAGTGGCGACCTTTTCTGAGATCGAATCCTCAATGTGCAAAACGTCGGTTGAGTCCTCATCATAATGTTCGGCCCAGCGAGTCACTCCTTCTGCGACACTGAGGAGTTGGGCCGTAACTCGCAGTCGCGCTCCTGCTCTTCTTAAACTTCCGTCTACAACGTAATCGATTCCCAAATCACGTCCGGCAATTAAAGGATCGACATTCTCGCGTTGGAAGCGCAGCACGCTGCTAGTGGGTCTTACAATCAGCCGCTGCACTTTACTGAGTCGCGTAATCAAAGCGTCAGTCAAGCCAATCCCCAGGTACTCATCTCCCGTGTTTTCACCGGGTTCTCCGAGTACGCGGAAAGGCAAGACGGCTATTGATTCCTGGGCCTCGAAGGGAACGCCGGAAATGGAAGGCAATGAAGCGAGGCGGTGGTCCAGCTTTCGCAGTAGTGCGTTGTAACGCGGGTGGCCGTGAAGTGGATCCATTTCAGGATCGACTCCGAGCCAGAGAATCTTCGCGTCACCAGTCTCGTAAGCGTCGTCGAGGAGATCCAGAGCTTCCTCAATTCTTCCCAAGGCTGAATTGATCTGAGCTCGATGATATGGCGAGACGTGCCGACGTTCAGACAATACTTGCAGGTCGTTCAGCGCTTCTTGTGCTTCCGCGACGTTTCCGGCGGCCGCATGAGCGGCAGCGAGGCGGGCCATGGTATGTGAAGCCTTGCCCAGTAATTCGACACAACGCAACGCAGTGGTTATCGCTTCCTCATGCCGGCCCAACCTACTCAACGCGAAACTGGCACCATACAACATCATCATATTGTTTGGTTCCGATTCGAGAGTGGCTTTTGCGAGCCGGTACGCTTCCTCATAGCGCCGCGCTTGATATGAGCACCAAACGACGCAGAATCTGGAGATGATCGCGAGCGGATCGAGATCGCGAGCAGTGTGTGCCTGCCTTAACGATTCGCTAAAGCGGCCTTCCATTGCCAACTGCATGGCGTACCACACACGAGCCGGCGGATAATTCGGATCGAGCTCGATAGCTCGCAGAAACTGTTGCTCGGCGCTGGACCAGGCAAAATCTCGACAGAGTATAGATTGGCCCAATGCCGCATGGCCTTCGGCGAGGCTGGGATCGATCTCCACAGAAGTAGCGGCCGCTTCATATGCAGCAGCCGCGCACTCGGCAAAGGGCATAACGCTAAACGAACCAAGCCAATTGTGATATGCCGCGACGCCCGCAAAAGCGAGTGCATAGTTTGGATCGAGTGCTATCGCCTGCTGGTAACAGACGATTGCCCGTGCAAAGCCATCCTCAGTAAACGAGTTCCAATAGAAGCGACCACGCAAGTAAGCCTCGTGAGCTTGCGGGTTGTCTGTGCCGCGTTTAGCCAGGCGCAGGCGCTCATCGACGGTCAAGTGAGGAATGATCGCTTCTGCCACGTGCGACGAGATAACATCTTCCAAGCTCATCACATCAGTAAACTGTTCGTCGAACTGGCCCGCCCAGGCAGTATTCTCATCCTTGACGTTTAGTAACTGGATAGTTACGCGAATGCGGTCGGCCGCTCTTCTGATGCGACCATCAAGTACAAAGGCAACGCCTAGTTCGCGCCCTGCGCGCAAGGGATCGGCATCGGCGCCATAACGCAGAACGCTACTGGTCGGGCGAACGGCAAAATTCCGAATTGCGCTCAGTCGGGTGATTAGTGCATCCGCCAGACCGGTACCAAGGTAATCCGGACTCGGATCGAGTGGATTGATGTCGAGTAACTTCAGCGGCAGCACGGCGAGAGAGTTTTCAGCTGTTACTGCATCTGGCTTGAGCGCGAGTGTGCCTGGCGGATCTGGCAAATCGGAGACCGGGCGTCCCTCAAGATAACGAGTGATATCGTCACGTAATTCTGCCGCAGTCTGGTACCGCCATTCGGGCTCCTTCCGCAGAGCCTGCATAACAATGCTATCTATGTCGCCTGACAAAGCGCGCCGCAACGATTCGAGTGTTGCGCTTCTGGTTGTGTAGAGGGCTTTCAATGTAGACGAATCATCGCCAGAATAGAGATTCGGTAATAAATCTTCTTCTCTGGTGATGATTATGCTGGGAGGCGTTGGTGATTCCTCGCAGATTACTCGGGCGATCTCATGAGGTGCTCGATTCACCAGACGATAGGGTCGATGACCAGTGAGCAGCTCATATAAAAGGACACCGAGTGAGTAGACGTCGGTGGTTGGCGTGGTTGGTGCGCCCTGAACTTGTTCTGGCGACGCGTATTCGGGCGTCATGAGACGCATGGCGGTAGCTGTCGGATCGTGAGTGATATCGCCCGCCAGTTCCGGGTTAAGAAGTTTTGCGATGCCGAAATCTAGAAGCTTAACTATTCCAGCTGATGTAATGAGTACGTTCGATGGTTTGATATCGCGATGAACGACGTGTTTTTGGTGCGCGTAATGAACTGCGTCACAGATCGACCGGAAGAGCTTCAGACGTTCGGTGATGTTTAACTGGTGGGCGTCACAATAGCTGTACAACGGCTGCCCCTCGATGTACTCCATTACAAAGTAGGGCAAACCGTCTTCAGTGGTACCACCATCCAGGAGTCCGGCGATGTGCGGGTGATCGAGTGCCGCGAGAATTTGTCTCTCTTTGCGGAAACGCCGCAGTATGAAGTCTGTATCCATACCGCGCTTAACGAGTTTGATGGCGGCCCTTTTGTTGAATTCGTTGTCGACGCGCATCGCTTCGTAGACGGCACCCATCCCACCACGGCCTATTTCTCTCTCGATGCGATAAGCGCCCAGACGGCGACCAATCATTGGGTCATCGTCGAGCAGCGACTCGAGGACACCGCTTTCAGTATTTCCGTAGAGTGGTTGTGACAGGATGCCGCCACCGCTGTCATGTTGCGACAGCAACAGTTCGACGTCTCGTTTTAGCAGGTCGTCATTTGCGCAGGCCTCTGATAGGTAGCGCCGCCGATCTTCAGGGAGCAGATCGATGGCTGCCTGAAAGATCTCCTCAACTTGTCTCCAACGTTCAGGGGTCATCGGACAAAAGCAGTTTTATTGTTCACCTGAGGACGAAAGATGGTGTTGAAATTACCTATTAATTTTTCTGCATTTCACCGTGTAGCCAGGCTTTGGCAAAACGCCAGTGACGCTTAATGGTGGTCGGTGTGACCCCAAGCACGTCAGCTGTTTCTTCAATGGAGAGGCCACCGAAGTAACGCAATTCAACCATCCGGGCTTTTTGCTCGTCGAAAGATGCGAGCGTCCTCAGCGCATCATCCAGGGCGATCAACTCCGCGCTGCGTTCGACGGCACGATCTATATTTTCATCAAGGGAGAGCTTCTGAAAGTCCTGCCCGCGTTTTTCCGCGTTATGCTTGCGCGCGTGGTCCACCAAAAGGCGCCGCATTATCTGGGCGGCAACACCAAAGAAGTGTGCCCGGTTTTGCCAGTTCACGCGAGTCTGATCAACGAGGCGGATATAAGCCTCGTGAACCAGAGCCGTAGGTTGCAGAGTGTGATCTGGACGTTCACGCCTGAGGTAATTCGCCGCAAGCTTTCGCAGTTCATCGTAGATTACGGGTAGCAAAAGATCAACCGCTGCTTGATCGCCATTAGAAAGTTCGATCAGTAGCTTGGTTACGTTGTCGGCTGGGGCTTCGCTCAAGTTGTTTCGCCAGGAGTTTTGAAGTATTAGAGCGTTGTTTGGTCTCAGACTACGCGAGCGACAAGTATAAGGCATTCTGATGCTAAAACGTTTATCTGGTCCGACTAAAATCTTCTGACCGCCGATCTTTGGCACTTCTCTTCCAAAACTTCGCTGCTGACCTGTCTTCATTACGATTCCTCGGAAACTAAAGATCACTGCAAAGAACGCGCGATTCAGGTGAATGTTCCCTCATCCGGCCCAGTTGTGTGAAATCCGTGACGACCTGGACCCGGGAGTGCTGTTTTGCGTCTGGCCAGCAATTTTGGCCCTTTTTGCAGAGAAGTTGCGCGTTAGTGAATGAAGAGATTTTGGAACACTGACGGAAAGAGGATTACGAATCATGCACGTTGGGGAATTAACGCTGACCAATCAGGGAATTGCAGAAATGGGTGCAACCACCGGCAACGGCCGGCTTGGCGATTTTGTTGCGCGCATTTTGGGTTGTTGGCACACACGTATGAGCCGTCCTTTTTCCCATCAGGGTCAAGCCTATCGATCGTGCTTAAACTGTGGCGCTCAGCGGAAATTCAATCTTGGAAATTGGGAAATGCAAGGCAATTTTTATTACAACCAAGCTTCTACTAAGCCAGTTTATCCGGTTGCCGCAGTGCGACGTGTGCGTAACTAAGTTTTCAGGTTCCACCGCTTTACCTTCAACATGGGTAATCCCACTGCACGAATGCGACTCATTTCCCGGTAAGTATTTTTCCGGATCCTCACTCACGACGAGGCGCACAGAAATAACAACTAAAATCGACAGGTTTGACAATCTCATCGTTCAGAGCTGACATTAGTCTCGGTTTGTGAAATTTCGACTTTTCTTTCGGCTGGACCGAGCCTAATATGTGAAAGTTTTGCTTAATGCTTGATCCGACTCAACGGATTGAACCGATCACGTGCTATAACATTGGCGATTTTTTGGTCCTGCTCGATGTCGGTTTTTGTGGTCGCTTATGCGCCTTTTAGGTTTAGTTCCATATCCTTACGATAAAGCGCCTGGTCAGCGGTACCGCATGGAGCAATGGGCTCCGTCACTGGCCCAACATGGTGTCGACGTAGTATTCGAGTCTTTTCGGTGCGACGAGTTGCACGAACTATTGTGTAACCCGGGTAACACAGCTCGAAAGATTCAATTGACGACTGGCGCCCTGGTTCGTCGCCTCAAGAACCTTCGATTTATAAAAGAGTTCGATATAGTTTACGTCTACAACGAAGCAGTGCTGGTTGGACCAGCGCTGGCCGAAAACTACATCAGTCTCAAAGGCGTCCCGTTTGTGTTTGACTTTGATGACGCCATTTTTCTGCATTACACCTACATCAGCCCGGTCAATCGTTATCTTCGGTTACTGAAATTTCCCGGAAAGACCGGGGCCATCTGTCGTTTGGCTTCGCATGTCATAGTTGGAAACTCATACCTCGCTTCGTACGCTTCCCGTTACAACTCAAACGTTTCAATCGTTCCTTCGACGGTCGATACCGATAAGTATACGGTCTCGGACTCGCGTCAGACTTCCGACACGCCCGTAATTGGATGGACGGGCAGTTACAGTACGATTCAATATCTTGACTCGTTGCGTCCTACTCTTAGAAAGCTCGCCGAGAAAGAGCGGTTTAAATTGAGAGTGGTCGGCGTCAACAATTACTCAATTGAAGGGGTTGACGTTGAGTCTTTTCCCTGGTCCTCGGCTTCCGAGGTAGATGATCTGCGTCCTATCGATATCGGAATCATGCCGATGCCGGAGGACGACTGGACTCGTGGAAAATGTGGAATGAAGGCTTTGCAATTCATGGGGCTCGGAATACCAACCGTATGTTCGCCCGTGGGTGTTAACTCAACGATCATCCGACCAAATGAAAATGGATTGCTTGCGACCAGCGAAGGTGAGTGGGCCACAGAACTAACAAGATTGCTTCGTTCTGCTAGCTTGCGTGAAAGACTGGGGAAAGCAGGTAGAGCGACTATTGAGTCAGGTTACTCAAAGAATGTTCACGCGCCGCGAGTCGCGCGCATTCTCGAATCGGTTGTTCACCAAAGAGCAGAGCAAAAGTCCAATCCCGACCTCAGCCGCGACTTGATCGTCGGCGCCCGCGAAGTAGAAGAATAAAAAAACTTGCCGTTCGACCCCACCGCCATCCGAGACTTTTGGTGAGAACTAGGGATTCTCATTCTCCCCAAGCTTTAGCTTGGGGAGAATGAGATATATGGCCAAAACCTCCCGGTGTAATTTTGCCTAAGGCCTGCGATCTGAGATGTAGGGTTGCTTGTCGGTGACGGTGGTTTGCGCACTCTTGTTTGAGAACACGTAGCTATCGCGAGCTTTCACGACCACATCCGGCTCATCTACACGAACTTTGATGGCGCGCCGTTGACCCGCCTTCCCAACCACTTTCGGGTAATAGCCCAGACTGTACTGGCGACCCAACTCTTCGGCTATCCACGCAAAAGCCTGAGAGATTCCGAACATCGAGTCGCCACTATAAAAACGTCCACCAGTGGTATCCGATAAAGCGTGAAGATATGCGACCGCTCGTCGATAATCACCCGGGTTTCCGCCTGAGGTTGTGCCAGGACCGCTTGGAACAGGGACAGGAATGCCGAATATTGTTCCACGTCCGGGCATTTGCCCAGGCAATCTTTGACCAAACACACCTGCCATGCCAGATGTATCGTAGTCTACCGAATAAAAAGGCGCGTCTGATTCTTCCGCAAGTCTCAAGCTACTGTTGTAGGAGGAACGATGACTTGTGGTGTCTACTCCATCTGTGAACAACACTACCGCTTTCCGACCGGAAACGGGGGTGAGATGGCGCGTCAAAACCTCGGCGACAGCATCATAAAGGCGAGTTCCACCGCCAGTGTTGGTTTGCCGGATAGCACGGCTTATTTCCTTGCGATCGGTCGTTGGCTGGCATAAAACTCTGATGCGATCATCAAAAGAGATCACCATCACGCTGTCGTCAGGTTTGAGTTTGCTGACGAAAGTGATTGCGGCCGATTGAATATCTTCGAGTCGAAATTGGGTTGAACCGCTGGTGTCTATTAATAACGCGACCGTAAATGGCTGGTCATTGGTGGCGAAATACGCAATCTTCTGCTCGATCCCATCTTCGAATATTTTGAAATTCTCTCTACGAAGTTGCGGAACGTACTTGCCGTAACGATCCATCACTGTTACCGGTATTCTTACTAGCGAAGTGTCCACCCGAATCACGTCGCCTTCAATGGTTTCACCGCCTGGAGCAACGGTGGATTCATTTAGCGTAGCGTCTTCAGTCTTAGACTTTGAAGGAGACTCCGTGGTTTTTGGAGATTCTGGCGGAGTTCTTTTGCGACCCGACTGCGCGAAGACTGACACACTTACCGCCACGGACAGGGCGGCAGCGGCCACTAAAAGCCAAACAATTTTTTGCATGAGTCTAATCTCAGGTTTGCGCGCGGGTGATTGGTTCGGGAGACTACAACCATGTTCAATACAACAATGATGCTCGATGTGTGGCAAAGGTTTGTCTGGGTTTCGTAGGTTGGAGAAAAGGGTCTCGGTAACCAAGGTGGGGCGGCACTCCGGAGTGCCGCCCTTACAGGATTGATCGTTTTGGCGTCCTTCTTCATAATGCCGCGACTTTTAATCAAGCGATTCCCATTTCGGAGGGCTTCTTTTTTATGAGCGCAACCAGCATTCCCGTTAATCAACCAATCGTCGCCGCTACGCGGTCCGCCGATGTCGCGGGACACCCAAGAGGGCTGGCGCCGTTGTTCTTTACCGAGTTATGGGAACGTTTCAGCTATTACGGTATGCGCGCCATCCTCGTTTTGTACATGGTAGCCCCTATTGCTCAGGGCGGACTCGGGTTCGATGTAAAACAAGCAACTTCGATCTACGGCACCTACACGATGGCGGTTTATATCACCGCTCTACCGGGCGGTCTTGCTGCTGATTACCTTTTCGGAGCTCGGATGGCCGTATTCATTGGCGGAGTCATAATTGCCCTTGGCCATCTCTCGATGGTGTTTCACTCGATGAGTTTTCTTTACCTGGGAATGGGCTTGATTGCTATTGGGACTGGTCTCTTGAAGCCGAATATCAGTGCGATGGTTGGAGGTCTCTATGCTGAAAACGATCCTCGTCGTGACAGCGGTTTCTCGATCTTTTATATGGGCATAAATGTAGGCGCTGTACTGGCACCGCTTGTCTGTGGTTATTTTGCCCAGGGTCAGAGCTTCAAAAATTTCCTGATTAGCATGGGCCAAGATCCTGATCGCAGTTGGCACTGGGGATTTGGGGCTGCCGGGGTTGGCATGTTGTTTGGCCTCGTCGTTTATTTGCTGAACCGGAAAACTTTGGCCGGAGTCGGAAACCGTGTCGGCAAGAAAACAGGTGCGAGCGAAGCGGTTGCCACGAGAGAGCCGCTGACCAAAAGCGATTGGAAGAGGATTGCAGCAATCTTCATATTCTTCACTTTCACCATGCTCTTTTGGGCGGCTTACGAACAGAAGGGAGCTAGTCTCAATCTCTTTGCTGCCAGGCTCGTCGAAACGAAGGTTTTCGGCATGGCCTTTCCTTCAAGCTTTTTACAATCGCTGACACCGTTCTTCGTAATTTTGCTGGCACCATTGTTCTCGGCAATTTGGGTAAGAATGGGCGACCGCCAACCCACCAGCCCCGTAAAGTTCACTCTCGGATTGTTATTCATCGGCGTGGCTTTTCTGTTGATGATTCCAGCATCGATGTTAACTGCCTACGGACGGGTGAGTCCGCTTTGGTTAGTAGGTCTCTACTTTCTCGAAGTGTGTGGAGAAATGTGTCTCAGTCCGGTTGGACTCAGTACAGTTACGAAGCTCTCACCTTTGAAATTGGTAGGAATTATGATGGGCGTTTGGTTCCTGGCGACTGCCCTTGGCAACAAACTGGCAGGCTTCTTGTCAGGATTCTTTGACTCTGCTAATCCGTGGGCCCTCACAAAACTTTATGGAGGAATTGCGATTGGTTTGATCGTCGCCGCGGGAGTACTCGCTTTACTGACTCCGAAGATTAAAAAGCTGATTGCCAGTGAAGGTTAGAATCTGAGTGAGAGGCAGCTTAGACCGCCATCCATCTTCCGAAATTCCGAAACCTCGAGCTCAATCGTTAGGTAGCCTAGTTGGTCCAGCTTTTCCTTCAACACGGGAAAGCCTGAGGCGATTAATACTCGACCATTAACAGCAATACAGTTGCACGCATAGCTGTCCAATGACGAAGCCTGGATCAATTCAAACGATTTAAAGTTCAGGTCAGCCTTCAGACTTTCTGAAATAACCATGCGTCCGTCACCTAGGTACGAGAGTCCGCTTTTCAGGTGAAGCATTTCATCATTGTTGCGGATATCCACAAAATTTGAGGTGAAGCCTAACTCGGCGAGGTGATTTGATAGCTGCTGTGCGCCCTCGTGATTGGTGCGTTCAGACAAGCCGATAAAGAAATGCGTTCCTGCTTGACAGATGTCTCCACCCTCAAGTGTTCCGGGAGATTTGATCTCACGTATTTCAGATCTTAGTACGGTGATCGCGGGCGCAATCGCTGCAACCTCACCGCGACGAACCAGTGCTCCTGGTCGAGTTAATATCACGCATTGATCCGTCACGACTGCCGTATCCTCAACGAAGGTTGAGTCGGGATAACGGTCGTCCGCGGGCAACGTAATTACTTCAATTCCACAGTCAGAAAGAGCTGAGCAATAGCTGTTGAACTGAACCAGAGCGAGCGAGTAGTCAGGAGCGCCAAGATTCGCCGATGTTAGACCTTCGGCAAAGGTTGAAGCTGGAGTTCTGACGAGTGCTTTTCTGAATGCGGGCGTTGAAGCGGTCAAGTCTTTTGAAATTATGCGAGCTCGCCCGGCTTCCGCAGCATCTTGTTGACTTCCCCGATGTGCAGCTCTTCTTCGGCGATCAGGCGGCGAGCATAATCCTCGAGTAATACAGAACGGTCCCGGACCAGTTCGTACAACTGCTTGTAGAGGTTCAACCCTGCCCTTTCCGCTTCGAGCGATTCAAGCAGGATGTCGTTGATTCCATGTTTGTGAGTTTCGAGCAGGCTCCCGATCTTGAGAGACGGGTGTTCACCCAGATGGGTGACTAATTCGCCGGCCTCGCTCGCATGAGCTAAACAAATGGTGGCTTCACCGCGTAGCCAGCTGACGATTGGAATCCGGTTGTGACCAAAAACCATGAGAGAGTAGTGAGTGTAGCGGACCACTCCTGCAAGTTCCGCTTCCATTATTTGATTGAGAAGATTCACTGCAGTCGTTTTATCGTAGTTGTCGTCTGACATCATCTCCTCCAAAGGTGATTAATTGGTTTGCGTGAGAATATACAGAAAGTGGAAAAAAGTCTAAGTGCATAAATTAGTAGTCGATGTTTTTCGCTCGGTTGATCATGGACAACCTCAAGTGCCGTCCTAATCTAAACCCTGCTTTGTGCATCTTTGTGTTCTCTGTGACTCTGTGGTGGATATCTTGGGCCATTTTTCAAACCACCGAGTCACAGAGGACAAGAAGGTTGCGCAGAGTAGGCCAAATTGAGGACATCCGCCCCAAACGATCCTTTAAAATATCCATCTTTTTAGAGCAAGTTTCCGATAGCGTGCGAAGGTCCAACATCTTAAACTAACTGCATGACGAAACTAGATCCAAACTTCCGCAAAGCTCTCGACATTGCCTTCGAACAGGCAATTACTTATCTCGAGTCATTGGACCAGGCGCCAGTTGCCGCCACGGCAGACGTGCACCAGCTGCGAGCGCAATTGACAAAACAATTGACAGACGAAGGGATTGATCCTCAACTTGCGGTTGCTGAGCTGGCCCATGATGTGAATGGCGGCTTACTCGGGTCCGCCGGAGGGCGTTTTTTTGGTTGGGTAATCGGAGGCGTATTGCCGGCTGCGTTAGCAGCTGACTGGTTAACATCAGCCTGGCAACAGAACGCTGCACTCTACGCCTGCAGCCCTGCTGCTGCCGTAGTAGAAGAAATCGCCGGCGAGTGGTTAAAAGAGATTCTAGGTTTACCTGCGTCTGCCAGTTTTGCAATTGTCACCGGATGTCAGATGGCTCACGTAACGTGTCTCGCAGCCGCGCGCCATTCGGTGTTGGACCGTAAAGGATGGGACGTTGAGCGGCAAGGTTTATTCAAGGCTCCAGTAATTCGGATCTTGACTAGCACCGAACGTCATGGCTCATTCGAACGAGCAGTAAGATTAATCGGGTTAGGCTCTGGTCAGATCAAACTGCTACCGGCTGACCCAGAAGGCCGACTTATTCCGGAGGCATTGCAGCACGAACTGGTTGCTGATCCTGACTCGCCGACTATCGTCTTGTTGCAAGCCGGGGATATAAACATCGGAGCTTACGATAACTTTGAACAAATAATTCCGATTGCCAGGAAACATGGAGCCTGGGTGCATGTCGACGGCGCGTTCGGACTCTGGGCCGGGGCAAACAAGAAGACTCGTCATTTGGTAAAGAGTATCGATGGTGCAGATTCATGGGCCACTGACGGACACAAGTGGCTAAATGTACCCTTCGACTGCGGTTTCGCTTTTGTTAAGGATACTGAGGCTCATCGAGCATCGATGGCCAGTCGTGCTTCTTACATCACCCACGTCAACAACGCTCGTGACCAAATGGATTGGAATCCGGAATGGTCCAGGCGCTCTCGGGCCTTTAGCGTGTACGCTGCTTTACGGCAACTTGGTCGTAACGGAGTGGCAAACCTGGTGGACCGCTGTTGTCAGCATGCTCGCTCGATCGTGGTAGGGATTGGTAAATTACCTGGGGCTGAAATGCTTTGGGAGCCGGAGATCAACCAGGGCCTCGTAAGGTTTATAGATCCTCGGTCCGGTGCGACTGACGATGACCACGATCGCTATACCGAAGAGGTCATTGCAAAAATTCTCCTGACTGGCGAAGCGTTTTTTGGCGCCACTACCTGGCGTGGGCGCAGAGCGATGAGAGTTAGCGTTTGCAACTGGCAGACTTCAGAGGCAGACGTCGAGCGGGTTATACGTGCGGTCCGAGATGTACTCGACAGCGGAGTGTGAAGACGCGGTCATTTTCCGGTTGCGTCAAATTATTATGCTTATGAGAGGCGATACGTTGGTTGCTGCTGGAGGAATTTCTTGATCCGGTCACGTCGATTGCTGGTCCTGATCGTTATTTTGCTCCTGGCTCTTGTTGGTTTCTATTACCAATTAAAAAAAGGCATCCAGATTGAGACTATTCAATTCACCAGCGGTCTCAATGGCAGAGTATTACCTTACAAAGTTGTGTTGCCGCCGGGATATGGTTTGATCACGTCTAGTCGCACGCACTACCCAGTCATATATCTTTTGCATGGCTGGAGTGGCCACTTTGATTCCTGGCTGAACAACACTGGTTTGGCGCAATACGCCGCCCAGCATAAATTCATAATTATCACTCCCGAAGGGAATAACGGTTGGTACTCAGACAGCGCAACGAATCCATCTGAGAAGTATGAGAGTTATATAATTAATGAGCTTATCCCTGACGTGGACGGTCGCTTTCGCACGATTCGGGATAGAAGAGGTCGCGGTATTGCGGGAAACTCAATGGGAGGTTATGGAGCGCTTAAACTCGGTTTCAAGCATCCTTCAACCTTCGCCTTCGCGGCGTCGATGAGCGGTGCATTCGATGCGCCGAATCGAGTGGATGACAAATCAATTATGGATACCTTTGGCGCCGCCGGCAGTTTGGCCCGCAGCGACAACGATCTCGAGCAAATTGTGCTTGGCTTAACCCCTGGAAAGGCTCCCGCCTTGCCTTTTGTCTATTTGGACTGCGGCCTCGATGATCCCTGGCTGAATGTAAATGATCACTTTTCAGACGTGTTATCTCAGCTTAAAGTACGATATGCGTACCGCCGAGTCCCGGGTGGTCATGTTTGGTCTTATTGGGACAGGCAGGTGCAAGACGTTTTAGGACACGCTACGGAAGTTCTGTCAGGCCCTGAATAGCCTTCGCAATCAGATCCAGGGATCCTACTTTGAGATCTCAATACTGATGACAAAAGACTCGACCCCGCAGCATGAGATTACTCAACTGCTGGACGCCTGGAGCAGTGGAAATCAATCCGCGCTTGACCAGTTATATCCGCTTGTTTACGACGAACTGCACCGCTTAGCCCGGCGTTACATGAGTCGAGAGAAAAAGGGCCATACCCTACAAACGACCGCTTTAATAAACGAAGCCTATGTGCGTCTTGTGGACCAGCGCAATGTTCATTGGGCCAACCGATCTCACTTCTTTGCAATCTCGGCCCAGATCATGCGCCGCATTCTGATCGATCATGCTCGCAGCCAGGCATACGCGAAGCGCGGTGGAGGTCAGCAACAAGTTTCGCTCGATGAAACTGCGACATTGCAAGTAACAAGGGCAGACGAGTTGCTAAAGCTCGATGACGCTTTACAGAGTTTGGCTGAGATAGACCAACGGCGTAGTCGAGTGGTGGAATTACGTTATTTCGGAGGCTTGAGTAATGAAGAGATCTCGCAGGCACTGGGAATTTCGCCAAACACGGTAACCCGCGATTGGAATATGGCGCGAGCGTGGCTTTACCAACAACTTGCTGGGAGTGCGACGGATTGAAACCTGAGCGTTGGCATGAAATCAGTAGAATCTTCGAAGCGGCCAAGTCGCTGAATGATCCTGCTCGCGTGCTTTACCTCAAGGAGGAGTGCGGCGCAGACGACGACCTTCGTTCTGAAGTCGAAAAACTAATCGACAGTCATAAGAAGGCTGAAGCTGACAGTTTCATTAGTAAACCAGTCGTCGATGACGTTGGGATTGTCTTGAACTCCAATGTCAGCGAGGACTCGTCCGATAGTCTTGATGAGAATCAACAGTTTGGGTCATACCTCATTCAAAGAAAATTAGGCGCGGGCGGAATGGGCGAAGTGTATCTGGCCACGGACCAGAGACTTGACCGGACGGTTGCCCTGAAGATCCTTCCTGTCAGTGTGGCCAACGACAAACGGCGAATGCAGCGGTTCCGCCAGGAAGCGAAGGTTGCTTCGTCCTTAAACCAACCAAACATCCTCACCATCTACGAGTTTGGTGAAATCGATTCGTTGTCGTTTATCGCAACCGAGTTTGTCGATGGAGATACGTTGCGCGACTACATGAGGGGAAAACGACTAAAGCTCTCGGAGATCCTCGATATCAGCATCCAAATCTTGGCCGCACTTGATGCAGCGCATGAGGCGAAGATTGTCCATCGCGATATGAAGCCGGAGAACGTAATGCTTCGTCGTCGCGATCACGTGGTTAAGGTGCTCGACTTCGGACTGGCGAAGCTCACCGAACCACGGGCAGGAACAGCAACGCGCGAGCAAACTGATGCAGAGGCTGCTACTGAATTCAAGAGCATACCGGGCAATTTGATGGGGACTATTAATTACATGTCGCCCGAGCAAGCTCAAGCTCACGTCGTTGATGAACGCACCGATCTATGGAGCGTCGGCGTGATGATCTACGAGATGGTTGCTGGTGTGATGCCTTTCAAAGGAATAACGCCTGCCCACACCATTGTTCAGATCCTCGAGAAAGATCCGTCTGCTTTAACTCAGTTAGATTCAACGCTGCCCCCCGAGCTGCAACGTATTGTCAATAAGGCCATGTCTAAGCGTTTCGACGAACGCTACCAAACGGCGAAGGACATGATGATTGACCTGCGACTCCTAAGAAAGCAACTTGATGGAGTCAGCGAGCTAGGTCATTCGACGAGTCCAGTTGTGACTCCAACTCCTGCAATTCCTACTGCTGAACAAAAGATAACTACTGCTAAAGCTCCAATGAAGGCAGTTACCACACGGAGAAATCCGTTGGTTATTTTTCTGCCGCTCGCAGTATTACTTGTTGCTTTGGCGGGTTGGTTCGTGTGGAATCGATCTCGTTCTCAGTCACTGGTTCCAACTCCGCCCCTGGTTGCTCCAAGTAGAGATTTAACGTACTCGATTACGCTCCAGAAGTACCGAGACAATCGAGCTTTTGAAGAGCCAATTCAACTTGCCAGGGAAATTCTTTTCGAGCGTGGATACCAACTCAGACTCAATCTCAAAAGCTCGCAATCAGGTTTCCTCTACGTCATCAATGAGGGTCCTCATCAGCCGAATGAGGCGCCTGAATACGTCGTTCTATTTCCTTCGCCAACATCGAATAGAGGTTCAGCGCTGCTTCAGGAAAATGTGAACCTTCAAATACCCGAGAATAGTTGGTTTCGACTTGATAGTGACAAGGGTACTGAGAAAGTCTGGTTGATATATGCCCCTAACGAACTGAGTGAGCTTGAGCCGGTTCGAGAGTTTGCCAATCCGAAAACCCGCGGGTTGATCGATAACGCTTCCGTCCGTGACAAGGTAACTTCCTTTCTTAAAAGCCATTCAGAGAGCAAACCAATAGTTGAGGCGAGTGACGAGAAGAAGGAAACGACGCTTCGTTCTCGTGGAGACGTTTTAGTCTACTCGCTCGCACTGGAACATTATTAAGCCTCCATTTCGAATAGGGTGGGCCGATTGTGAGGCTTGCGCCAGGAGGCCGCTTTGGCCAGCCTCAAAAAACGCCTTCTTCTGTCTTCGACCCAAGGTTCGATGATTGACCTTCCTTGAATCGAGGCCTATTATTCCTGCATTCAAACGCATTCTGAAGTGGGTTGAAATATGCCACGACCTTTCCAGTTGCAAGGATAGCAACCCAGCGAGCTTCCTTGTTTTCATCAGTTGAATGGTGGTTTTCCCAAATACTTCTCGCGTTAATAGATAGAAGAAGAGTTTCCGTTCCTTCTAAACTTTGACGCGACACAAGGAGTTCTCCCTGATTTTCGCAGAAAAGTCATCGAATCCCTCAAGTGAGACGTGTGGAGTTCAGGAGGAACGTAGCCCGCGATGTCGGGTCAACTCAAACAATCCGAAGGAGGATTAACAAATGCCTAACGTATGGACACTTCATGCCAATGGAATCTCAGGCGGTAGTAATGGACAAGATCTGGTCGGTTGCCACATCAATACGAATACAGCGGGAACGGCCTATCAGTTTACTGCGCCCAATATCAACACAATCCTCTCAACGACCCCAGGCACAACGTTGCCGACGGCCCCCTTTGATTTTCCACAGTTCGGTTACGACGGAAATACCTGGGACATCACCGTCAACACGCTTCAAGGAGGTGCGTCCAGTAATCAGGCTGAAGGTACTTGGGGAACGCTTGGTAAACCCGATATTAAAGAAACAGGTCCCCAGAGTGGGGAGTGGACTGCGCAGGCGGGTTCAACTGCTGGCGATGATTTAGCCGCATCGGCCACCAAGTCTGTTTAGCCGATTTGCAGATGTCTTTCTGCATTTCTCAGCAATGGAAAGAGGTGACCTCTGAGACTTAGGGGTCGCCTCTCTCCTGGCTTTTGGTTTTATGATGACTTTCTTAATTCGGCAACGAAGATGTTACAAGACCTCGCCAAGTTAGTTTTGTGTTTGCGCGCTCCCAACCGTTGGTTAAGGGCGGCTACCATAGGTTTCGCTCTACCCGGTTTATTATTGTTATCGTTCTCCGCTAATGCCTTTTCTCAAACCCAGAATCCTCCCGTCGAACAGCAAAAGCCGCAGTTAGATTTTGGACCAGGCCAGCATGAACTAAAAGGCGGCCAAACCGATTCTTTTCGTGTTTCCCTGAGGTCAGGTGACTTTCTCTCAGCAGTTGTTCTACAGCAACAGATTGATATCTCAATCGGGCTGTTTAGTCCTGACGGAAAGAAGATTGCCGAAACCGACAGTCCAAACGACAAATGGGGACCAGAACCTCTGTTGCTTGTCGCCAATGAGTCGGGTGACTTTAGAGTCGATATTTTTTCCCCGAATCCAAGGGCAGCCGCCGGAAAGTACGAAATTCGTGAGGTGAAAATTGGACCAGCCACTCCTCAAGATATGAATGCAGTAGCAGTTCAGCGGAAGTTTGATGAAGGTACGAGACTTAGTAATGAGTCGTCCGGCAGTTCACGACAGCTCGCTGTTGAGACTCTGAAAGAAACATTGCCGTTCTATCAGTCGACGCATCAAGCTTATCGCGAAGCACTCACAGCACGAGCGGTTGGCGTGCTTTACATGCAGTTAGGTGAATTTCGGTCAGCGCTGCCATTTTTGGAGCAGAGCATGACTGTAGCTAAGACGCTTAACGACTCGCGACAGGAAGAGGTACTCGAGACCTTTTTGGGTGGCGCTTACGATGTGCTTGGCGAGACGGACAAAGCATTGGCTCATTACAACCGTGCTCTAGTCCTGGCCCGGCGAAGCGGTAATCAGGGTGTCGAAGCGTCCGCTCTCAACAACATCGGAAAAATCAACAATGATGCTTCGGATTGGGAAAAAGCGATTGAATATTATCTCCAAGCCCTTCCCGTATTTCGTGCTCTGGGCAATGGCAGGACCGAAGGCATAACTCTGAACAATATTGGAGTCGCCTATACCCAATGGGGTGAACCTGAAAAGTCATTCGACTACCTCCAACAAGCGCTAACTCTGTTACGAGCGGTCAAAGATACCGGTTCCGAAGCTTACACTCTCAGTAATATTGGAAACTCGTATCGAAAAATGCAGGATTATCCGAAAGCGCTCGACTTCTTTCAGCAGGCCCAAGCAATCCAGAAGCGAACGAACAACCGGAGGCAGGAAGCCGACACTCTGGATTTAATTGGCGCCACCTACTCAGCAATGGGGCAGCCGGAAAAAGCCATCTCCTATCATCTAGAAGCGCTCAAAATTCAACGTGAGGCTGGCAACGTCCGGCGTGAAGGGATCTCGCTTGCAAACCTGGGACACGTCTATCTCTTATTAAACCAACCAGACCAGGCCCTTGAACAATTAAATGCCTCAGTAGTCATTTTCCGAAAAATTTCAGATCTCAATAGCGCTGCCGCTACGCTGCTGGACAGCGCCAAGGCTCAGCAGCAGAAACAAGACTTTGACCAAGCGCGACGCGATGTTGAAGAGGCAATTGGTTTGGTCGAAACGGTTCGCGCTCGATCCACCAGTCCTCAGTTGCGCTCGGCATATCTTGCTTCTCGAGAGAATGTTTATGAGTTCTACATCGATTTGTTGATGCAACTCGATGCTAAGAACCCTGGCAAGGGACACGATGCAGAAGCATTGCAGGTTAGTGAACGAGCCCGAGCGCGCAGTCTGTTGGATACGCTGAACGAGTCGAGCGTCGTAATACGTAAAGGAGTAAGCCCTGAACTGGTGGATCGGGAAAAGTTACTCACTCAATCGTTAAATGCAAAAGCACAGCGACTGATTCAGCTTACTGCCTTAAAGGGAAGTCAAAAGGAGATTGAGGCTCTCAAGGGAGAGATCAATTCGTTAGAGGATGAGTTTCGACAAGTCCAGGCTTCCATTCGTAGAGCCAGTCCCGCTTACGCAGCTTTGACTCAACCTCAGCCCCTGGGTCTTAAAGAAATTCAGGACCAGTTAGATCCAGATTCATTGTTGCTCGAGTATTCGCTTGGAACCGATCGTAGCTATCTTTGGTTAGTGACCACCAATTCATTGAAAACCTATGAGTTGCCCGGTAGGAGTCGGATTGAAGATGTGGCTCGTGAACTCTATCAGACCTTGACGGAACGAAGTGTCATGAAGCCAGTTGAGACCGCCTCGGAGCGTGTCGCCCGGATAGCTACAGCTGATAGTCGTGCGCAAGAACTCAACAACCAATTAAGCGACATGATCCTAAAGCCGGCGGCCGCGAAATTCGGTGATAAGCGGTTGTTAATCGTCGCGGACGGTGCGCTGCAATATGTTCCTTTTGCCGCGCTTGCCTTTCCCGGTGGGACGTCGTCTCGTCCTTTGTCTGGCTATGTGGCTCGCGACGGCCTTCAATTAACAGATAACCCTCGCAACGCGGAATATCGACCCCTAATCTTGGACCATGAGGTTGTCAATTTACCTTCGGCTTCGACCATAGCGGTTCAGCGTCGAGCTCTGGCCAATCGGACCCCGGCACCCAAGGGAGTCGCAGTGATTGCCGATCCAGTATTTTCGGCTAGTGACGTGAGGCTGAGATCGAAAGAAAAGAGTGATCGTTCAGATGTTAAGGATGCCCAACGCGAAGCTTCGGGTGATCTCAGGATTATCGAGCATGTAAAGAACAGTGCAGCCGCGGAAATGGTGGTTCGGCGTTTGCCCTTCACTCGCCAGGAAGCGCAGGAGATACTCTCGGTCGCGAGTGGTGGTGCGAATTTAAGGGCACTTGATTTTCAAGCTAGTAGAGCCACGGCGTTGAGCAGTGAGCTCAGTAATTACCGTTATTTGCATTTTGCAACCCACGGTTATCTCGACACCAGTAATCCCAAATTTTCCGCAATTGTCCTTTCTCTCGTTGATGAACAGGGAAGACCGGAAGATGGATTTCTGCGAACCCTGGACATCTACAATCTGAAGTTACCAGCTGAATTAGTTGTCTTGAGTGCCTGCGAAACCGGGCTCGGACAAGACATTAAAGGTGAGGGCCTGGTGGGTCTCACCCAGGGCTTCATGTATGCCGGAGCTAGGCGTGTTGTTGTCAGCTTATGGAGTGTCAATGACAAAGCGACGGCTTCGTTGATGGGCCGACTGTATAGCGGCATGTTGAGAATGCATAAAACGCCATCCGCAGCTTTACGAGCTGCGCAAATCGAAATGTTGCGCGCGCGACAATGGCAACAGCCTTATTTCTGGGCCGCGTTTGTAATGCAGGGTGATTGGAAGTAATAAGGCAATTCTTCTGGGGGCAGAAGGAGCAGTCATGAAACGAATAAATCTAATTGGGTTTCTGCTTTTATTCTTGTGCCTGGCCGCCGCTGTTTTTTACTCAGTGGTCCGAGCCCAGCAAGGCGATGATACAACTCGGAAACTGTGGGACACGGTCTATACGTCAAACAGTAAATCAAGCAATAAGCGACGCACCTATCGCATAGCAACTCCGAAAGTACCGGTTAATGACGTTGCTCCAGATTCCGTAGTCGGGGTAACACTCTGGAGACTACGACCTGCCGCTGCGCGGGATTCAGGCGAACGCATAATCGTTCACGACGACTCTGAATCCAAAGAGTATTTGCCGGAGAGAATTTCGCCCGAGACTAAACTCGGGCAGGGCGACAAATTAAGGATAAGTGTCGAAGGGGCGCGAAACGGTTATTTGTATGTGATTGATCGTGAGCAATACGCCGACGGCTCTGTTGGACCACCATACTTGATTTTTCCCACCACGCGAACGCTGAACGGGGACAATAAGGTATCGGTTGGAATGCTCACGGAAATCCCGGCACAGGTTGATAGTCCCCCTTTCTTCACAGTCAGAAAAAGCAGGCCCGATCACGTGGCCGAGGTCTTGAGTGTCTTAGTTGCCCCAAAGCCGCTGGAGGGGATTACTATCACAGACAAGGCGCAGCAATTGACCAGTGATCAGGTTGCGACCTGGGAAAAACAGTGGAATTCTGGGGTGGGTTTCCTTGAGATGGGCCAACCCGGTCAGGCTTGGACCAAAGAGGAGCGTGATGCTGCGGGAACGAGGGCTCTCACGCCGTCAGCTCCGGCTCCACAGTTAGTTTTTTACAGAGCAGCAGCACTGGCGAGTCAGCCAATGTTTGTGAAATTGCAGTTGTGGTACCGCACTTCCGCTAAAAGAACGAATCACTAACTGCTGGATTTCGTCTCATTCGTGTTAGTTCGTGTGAATTCGCGGCTCGTCTATACCCGGAAAATGCGATCCACGAAACCACACGAAACCACACAATCTAAACTGCTGTTACGGCGTGCCGTAAAACTTCCAATTCGTGGAAAAGTCGCGCGTCAGTTTTTGATTCGTGAGACTCGCACGAATCATCTCGATGGGAATGCGGTTCTCCATCAGTAACGCATCATTGAACGCGCGATTCGTCATCTTGCCGGAAGCGACCATCTCTTTATGTAATGCGTACTGCTGCAGCCCTCCTATCAGGTATGCAATCTGGTAGAGCGGTCCATAGCTGCCGTCTAGCGATCGGCGCACCTCAGCAGTCGCGTTATCACGCTCGTGCCCGACTTTATTTACTAATAGATCAATGCATTCCTGGGGTGTCATCTTCTCGAGATGGAAGCTGAGCGAGAAGATGATCCGGGCACAACGATGCATCCGCCAGAACAGCATCCCTATCTTGTTTTCAGGAGACTTAGCAAAGTTCAGATCCCAGAACAGCAATTCCCAGTAAAGCGCGTTTCCTTCAGTCCAGAAGGGAGTGCCGAAAATTGCCCGGTATGGTTTGTTGCGTGCCGCCATGAAGCCCTGTAGATGATGACCCGGAATCAATTCATGAAAAACAGTTGCTCGGGCGAAATGAATGTTGTTCCCGCGCATACTCATCATCTTTTGTTCGTGGGCCATCGTGTTGGTGGGAAAGGAGACGAGGATTGTTTCGCCCCCGAGAAAGAACGGGCTAACGAGCTGGCGTTCCGGGGTCATCATTTCCATTCGCCAGGTGTCTTTGGCGAGCTGAGGGACAGTAACGAGATCCTTGTCTTCAACAAACTTGATTGCTTCGAGAGCT
This sequence comes from Pyrinomonadaceae bacterium, assembly GCA_035457105.1. Taxonomy (GTDB): domain Bacteria; phylum Acidobacteriota; class Blastocatellia; order Pyrinomonadales; family Pyrinomonadaceae; genus PSRF01. Next base: position 48,740 of record DATIBX010000565.1, on the reverse strand, counting down.
AGTCCTCGAATCATTTCAGGCTGTTCACCGGGCTTCACGTATTGTGTCTTCACGAACTCGAGTGCTTTGTGCCAGTCGTCGCCGTACCCAAGTTCACGCGACGCCTTTTTCATTTCGTTTTCGCACCACGCCATCTCCTTTTCGCCAATCGCGATAATTTCTTCGGGTGTGTAAGGAATCATTTCGGATTTGAGTTCGCTAATCAGTGCGTCGCGACCAATCGGATCGCCCACAATGTCGCTGGTATCGCCAGGCCGTGCCATTGTGCTCGTGGATCTTTGGAAGCCTGCGGTTCCCGCACTGCTTTGACCGCCACCGCCGCCGAGATTGCGATTCGCCGGTGTTGCGGATGGTCCAGAGCTTTCAGTGCGAATACCGACTACTTTTTCAGTGAGAAAAGAAGCGTAACCAGTCAACGATTGGTCCAAGGATTTATATGGCTCTTCGTTCCACCAGGTGAACAATGGATCGTAGCCGTCATAAAACGTGTACCAGTTACGTAGGATAGTTCTGAGATTATTAACTGCAGTGACTCCGCGATTGGCGAGCGTCTTTTTTATTTTTAAAGGTTCGACATCGTTTGTAGAGTTAGCCTGTCCTTCGGATCGTAGGCCCGCCTCGACTGCACGTCTTCGCTCATCAACCACTTTTCGCAAGTCAGTGAGTGTTACCGCCACCCTGGCTGAGTCTATCGGCTCCATTCGTCGCCGAGTTTCCTCGAGGTCGATGATAGTTTTCGCGAAGGGTATTAACGCCTGAATCTCGTCAAGCTGTCCGGCCTGGATATTAAGCTGTCGCAGTTCGTACTCCAGATGGTTTTTGAAGAGGATGTAATCGATCTGGCCGTCTTCGCTCATTCGCTCAAAGTCTAGTCTTGCAAGTGAGGCGAGCCATTCGGAGTAGAATTGTTTGAACCGTTCGCGACGGCTCGGAGACATTGGCACGGGGAAAGCGCGAGTAAGACTGCCTCGATCAACGGTGTAACGTTCAATCTGTGGACGCATCTCGCTGTCTTTTATTTCTGCGTGCCCCGCAGTTTTCGTCGTTACTTTTCCATCTGTTTTGGAATTTTGTGCTTCTGATCGAAAATGGAAGCTTGAGACGAGGATAGAAATTAGGGCACAAGCCAAAGCTCTGGATCCTGAGCGCATGCGGGAAGTCTCCTACTTAAGAATTGTTAGTTAATGATCGAAAGCGCTGGGTTGACTAAAGGCGGAGTATGCTACCGCAACTTGTTTATTAAAGGCGACTCCTGTTTTTTTATCTTGAACGAGGCTCAAATTCCAGAATCCCGCAATCAGGAAGGGTGGCAGAGCGGCCAGAACACTCAAACTTGTAATGTCAGTAACAGCGTCGCCCCCGCTCTTTGCCCCTGATGGTCTGTTACACCTAAATCAGTGAGAAAAGATGTATATGTAGAACTACAGAGGTTAGAAGAGCGGGGGCGTCGCTAGGTTCGGGTCAAGAAAGTATTGACGTTTGCCGCTCTGCCACCCTTCCTGACTGCGGGATTCTGGTGAGTTGCTGTGGCACCCTTGGGTATTCTGTGAGGGGCAACATTTTCTGATTTTCTGAGAACGCGCCTTCTGCTTGCACTGATTTCGGGTGCTTTGTTATCATCCGGCTTCGTTGTTTGCTAAACGGCAGGAAATTTCTGCCATTTCTAACTTTTGATAGGACGCTCCAGAAGACCTTCGTTATGAATCGAACATACACTCGATTCTTTAATTTTTAACCGACCCGCCACCATGTGCGGGCGCGCTACGAAGGCGCTCCTATCGAATCCGATCGACTGAAGTTAGTAAAAATTAGTGAATCGAACATCGTTGGAGTTGGTCTTCGGCCTCGGAAATAAAGGTCTTTTTGGCTGTCCGTGGCGCTCTTAAATGAGCCGAGGGCCAAGTAGTGTCGACCGGGTAACCAGTTGATCCTGTTGGCGTTTTTAAATGAGTGACATAAACGTACAACTAAAAGACGGAGCCTCCGCCGTGGTTCCTGACTCTGCGACGGTTGCCGAAGCTCTAAAGAAACTCGACCGCGACGTAGCCAAACAAGCTCTCGCGGCCAAGATCAAAGGTCACGAAGTAGACCTCGCTGCGCCACTGAGCACCCTGCCATCTGAAAATGGCGACTCAGAAAATGCAGTGGTCCAGATCGAACCAATTGTTCCACAGACTCGAGATGGACTCGAAGTGCTTCGTCATTCCACGGCGCATCTGTTGGCAGCGGCGGTTTTGGATCTGTTTCCCGGCACAAAGTTGGGAATCGGACCTGCCTTGCTAGACGACCCGCGCTACGGCTATTTCTACGATGTAATTGCACCTCGTCCTCTGACGGAAGCCGATTTGCCGGTCATCGAGAAAAGGATGAAGCAAATTGCCAGTCAAAACCTCGCCTATCGACGCGAAGAAATTGCGAAAGCAGAAGCTCTCAGAGTGTTCGGCGAGCGCGAAGAACCCCTTAAGTGTGAACTGATTGACGACAAGGCCGGCGAGCGAGTCAGTGTTTATTATATCGACGGCTCACCCTTTATCGACTTTTGTCTTGGACCACATGTTCCGAACACCAATAAGCTGCGGGCTTTCAAGTTGCTCTCACTGGCGGGCGCTTATTGGAAAGGTGACGCTACGCAGCCGCAAATGCAGCGGATCTACGGCACGGCTTTCTTCAGCCAGGAAGAACTTGACGCTTGGTTGAAACAGCGCGAAGAGGCAGAGAAGCGTGATCACCGCAAACTGGGCCGCGAACTAGATCTCTTCTCGATCCAGGAAGAATATGGTCAAGGATTGATTTTCTGGCATCCGCGGGGCGGCGCTATTCGGAAAGAGATGGAAGACTACTTGCGCGAGGAACTTTTGAAGCGGGAGTACGGTCTGGTGTTCACGCCACATATCGCTAAACGTGAACTGTGGTTCACGAGTGGACACGAGGAGAACTACGTAGATTCAATGTTTTCGCCGATGGAGTTTGAAGAGCAGCAGTTTCGGATTAAGCCGATGAACTGTCCTTTTCATATCGGCATCTATAAGTCGGCGCAACGCTCTTATCGTGATTTACCACTTCGCTACGCCGAGCTAGGCACGGTATACAGGGCGGAACTCTCCGGCACGTTGCATGGTCTAACGCGGGTTCGTGGTTTTACACAAGATGATGCCCATATCTTCTGTACGCCCGAGACGATCGGCCAGGAGATACTCGGCTGCATCGATTTTGCTTATAACCTGTTCCAGGTTTTTGGTTTCAAGGACATTAAGGTTGAACTATCGGTTCGGGGCAATGATCCCGACGCCCATTACCTTGGTTCTGATGAAGACTGGGAGAGTGCCGAACGCAATCTCGTGGACGCTTTGAATAGTCGCTCCATTCCCTACGAACGAATCGAGGGCGAAGCAGTCTTCTATGGACCAAAGATCGATATTCGTGTCGAGGACGCAATCGGGCGAAACTGGCAGCTAACCACTGTCCAGTTTGACTTTAATTTGCCGCGGCGCTTCCAGCTCGAATATATCGGCGAAGACAACAAACCGCATCAACCGTTAATGGTTCATCGGGCATTATTTGGTTCAATGGAGCGTTTCTTTGGCGTGCTGATCGAGCATTACGCCGGTGCGTTTCCGATGTGGCTCGCACCAGTCCAGGTAGCAGTTTTGCCAATAACGGATCGTATTAACGATTATGCAGAGGAAATTACCCGGGAGCTTCGTGGTCTCGGCCTACGAGTGGAATCCAATCTGCGCAGCGAGAAGATCGGAGCGAAGATCCGCAATGCACAGTTAATGAAAGTGCCATTCATGCTCGTTCTCGGGGATCGTGAGATGGAGCAGAAAATGGTTGCAGTGCGAGAACGAACAAAGGGCGACATCGGCGTGATGTCGTTGGCAGATTTTGAAGAAATGGCGCGCCGGTTAATTTCGATGCGCGCTTTAACCAACCAATAGTCAAGGGTCCATGCGTCCCTGCGGCCAACGACTCCGACTTTGGACGTTGGAAGTTGGACCTGAAGACTCAAAACACTAGGAGGTGCAGCAATAGCTACAGGCTTTCGCGGGCGCGGTCAGCGTCCAGATAATCGGCGTCAACCGCCGGTTCGTGTTAACGAAAGAATTCGCGTACCTGAAGTGCGTGTGATTGGAGAAGAAGGCGAACAACTCGGCGTGATGGACGTCCGAGATGCAATTCGCTCAGCAAGAGAAAGAGGCTTGGATCTGGTGGAGGTGGCCCCCAATGCCGATCCGCCGGTATGCCGCATCATCGATTTCGGCAAATACCAGTACGAAGCCAAGAAGAAGGCGAACGAGGCGAAAAAGAAACAGGTCACGATAACCGTCAAGGAAGTCAAGTTTCGCCCGGGCACCGATGACCACGATTACGACTACCGTATGAAACATGCTCGAGAGTGGTTGCAGGGTGGTGACAAAGTGAAGGCGACGATCTGGTTTCGCGGCCGAGAGATGACTCACCGCGAGTTAGGTGCGCGCATCCTCGAGAAATTGGAACAGGATCTTGCTGATGTAGGTGAAGTGGAAGCTCGTCCCAGGATGGAAGGGAATCAGATGTTCATCGTGCTGGGACCAAAGCGACATAAGGGCAGCGCTAAGCCGGATCAACATACCAGCGTGCCGCCGGGTCAGTGAGAGATTTCCCGAGCGTTTGGTATTAGCGACGCCAGTCGGAATTTGAACTTGTAATGGAGAGGGGTAACTATGCCTAAATTAAAGACACATAAAGGCGCTGCTAAGCGATTCCGGCTTACCGCGACCGGAAAGATTAAGCGAGGTCACTCGCACGCTCGTCACATTCTGACGAAGAAAACTAATAAGAGAAAACGACAGCTGGACATTGATGGGTTGGTCTCGAAGTCAGATCATGACCGGGTTACTTCTATGCTGCCATACGGACGAGACTAGGTGAGTTTTTTATATCTGAAGCGTGAAGTTTATTCATTCGCTTGCTTTTAATGAAAGGGGACCAAAATGCCTCGAGCAAAACGTGGAAATAAGCGTCTCGAGAGACGCAAGAAGATTTTAAAGTTAGCCAAGGGCTATCGTGGCACCAAATCCAAGCTCTATAGATCAGCAAAAGAGTCGGTTGAGCGCGGTTTGAATTTCGCCTACACCGGCCGCAAATTGAAGAAACGCGATTTTAGAAGTTTGTGGATTGTAAGAATTGGCGCTGCTGCGCGCCTCAATGGATTGAATTATTCCCAGCTCATGCACGGACTGAAACTGGCGGCAATTGAGTTAGACCGTAAAGTGCTGGCCGATCTCGCGGTTCATCAACCAGATTCGTTCGGAAAGGTTGTGGAACAGGCGAAGGCGGCTTTGGAAAATGAACAGCGCAACAAGGCGGCCGCCTAGTTTGCGAGAATTGGGAAAGGAAACTAGGATGCGGCAGTTTCGAAACTCTAGCGATTACAACAGCATTAGGTTTGTGGTTGCTTGGCTAGCAATCCTATTTTTCAGCGGCGCAGCCTTCTCGCAAACCCCATCAACCTCAGTAGCTGGAAAATATGAGGGAGTAGCGAAAGTTGAAGGCGCGGCTGATCAGAAATTGACTCTCGATCTTAAAAGTGATGGCGGGAGGATCTCAGGTCAGTTGGTTAATGGACAGACCACCAGCGACGTCTCTGAAGGAACGTTGGTAGGCGATAAGTTAACTCTGAAACTGGGAGCAGCGGGAAAAGATGGAATTGTCACTGCAAAGACTGACGGTTCAAAGTTAGCCGGCGATTGGATCGTAGGCCCGCAAAAAAGGGCTGTTGAACTTACGAAAGTTGAAGCAACTGCCAATGCCACCACCACCGCCGAGGTCGTTAATCTCAGCGGACAATGGGACGGTGTTGCGGACGCGCAGGGCCAGCCGTTTCCTTTCCTTCTCGTTCTCAAAGTTGAAGGCGAAACCGTCACGGGTAGCAGTAGCTCGCAGTTGGGCGAGTCGACTATCAAAGATGGCACCTGGAAAGATGGCAAGCTCAACTTTCAGCTCGAATCTCCAAATGGTTCAATCCTGATGTCGGCCGTCGTGATCGAGGGAAAACTATCAGGAGAGTTCGATTACTCAGGCCAGGCGCAAGGTAAATGGGTGGCAGTTAAGAAGAATTGAAATGTCGGGAATAGAAAAAGATCTGAACCCAACTGAGCAGGTAGAATTAGCACACAAAGCGTTCGAGCAAGAGTTCGAACGCTTTGTTCGCTTAACCGATTACCAGGTCGTGCTAACTGCGGCTCTGACCCTCGAGGAGGCACTCGCCCAGCAGCGTGCGCTGGCTGAAGTTCGGACGCGCCATCTGGGCAAGAAGAGCGCTCTGGCTGCCGCCAGAAAGTTGATCGGTAAGGTTGCTGCCGACGAGCGGCCGGCCTTTGGTCAGCTTGTTCAGCAGATCGAGGCTTCGATTACGAGTCTCATTGAGCAGGCAGAACGAAACCTGGCAGAACTGATTGAGCTCAACCGGACTGCGCTGGAAAGTATTGATGTAACTTTGCCGGGCCGGCGACCTCGACGAGGACATGCTCATCCAATCACGCTCGTCAGAGAACGCATCGAGGATATCTTTGTCGCACTTGGTTACGTCATCGAAGATGATCGCGAGATCGAGACAGACTTCTACAACTTCGCCGCACTAAACATTCCCGATAACCATCCGGCACGCGGATCGCAAGATACGTTCTACACGACGGACGGTTTCGCGCTGCGCTCACAAACATCAACTGTCCAGATTCATGCAATGCAACGTCGCGGCGTTCCCGTTCGGATGATTGCTCCGGGCAGAGTCTTTCGTCGCGATACTCCTGATCCTACGCATAACCCGATGTTCTATCAGGTTGAAGGGCTCTGCGTTGACCGTGGTATAACCATGGCCCATCTGAAAGGAACTGTCGCCGAGTTCCTCCGGAGAATGTTTGGGCCCGATACGGTAACTCGCTTTCGTCCATCCTATTTCCCGTTCACTGAACCCAGCGCTGAATTTGATTTCAGCTGTTTCAAGTGCAAAGGCTCAGGGTGTCGTATTTGTAAGAATTCAGGGTGGATTGAATTGGGCGGCTCGGGCATGGTGCACCCAAATGTTCTCAGGGCAGTGGGCGTCGATCCCCAAATCTATTCGGGCTTTGCGTTTGGCCTGGGAATCGACCGCATGTGTGCACTGATGTATGGTCTCGACGACATTCGTTTGCTGTTCGAAAACGAGGTCCGGTTCCTTAAGCAGTTCTCTTAAAGAGAGTCATGTTAATTAGCTACCAATGGCTTCGTGAATTGTCGGCCACGGCGTTAACGCCCGCTGAGCTGCGTGACCGTCTGACCATGGTCGGCCTGGCAATTGACGCAGTTGAAAACAAAGAAACAGACTCGGTTTTGGACGTTGAGGTTCCTTCAAATCGGCCAGACTGCTTGTCACACGTCGGTGTCGCCCGGGAAGTCACGGTTATTGAACGAACCAACTTGCGATTGCCTGTTGCGAAGTCGTTTAAGACAGCAGGAAATGCAGCAGAGTTGACCGTTGTAACAATAGATGACCCGCAACTATGTCCTCGTTATGCCGCCAGGTTGATTAAGGGTGTCAAAATTGGTCCGTCACCGGAATGGCTTGTGCGACGACTCGAAGTGATTGGCCAACGGTCCATTAACAATGTTGCTGACATTACGAACTATGTGTTGCATGAGTTGGGCCAGCCGCTTCATGCTTTTGACTTCGACAAGCTTTCGGGAAAGCGAATTGTGGTTCGTCGCGCCCGGGCCGGAGAAAGACTCAAAACGCTCGATGGCTTTGAACGAGATTTGACGGACGACACCCTGGTTATTGCTGACGCGGTTCGCCCGGTTGCACTCGCAGGAATAATGGGCGGGGAAGATTCCGAGATCTCTGAACAAACAACCGACGTGTTGATTGAAAGCGCGTACTTCGATGCGAATTCGATTCGGCGTACCGCGCGACGTCTGGGAATGGACACTGAAGCCTCCAGACGTTTTGAACGCGGCGCCGATCGCGAAAATGTAATTAACGCCCAGCAGCGCTGTGTTGAATTGATTTGTGAACTCGCCGGTGGCCTGCCAACTGAGGATGTGATTGATGTCTATCCCGGAAAGCTTCAGCCACGAAGCGTCACTTTGCGGATTGCACGCGTAAAGGATCTGACTTCGCTCTCCGTTGAGCCCAAAGAAATGGACCGGATCCTGACTGCGCTTGGCTTTGCGAAACAGTCGGAAGGCGCGGAAGAACTCGTCTACATCGTCCCGTCCTGGCGGAATGACGTTGAGCAAGAAGAAGATTTAATTGAGGAGATTGCGCGCCACACGGGGTTTGAAAAGATTGCCTCGGAATTACCACCTTCCAGCTCATCCGGCGAGTATCAGCCCGGTGAGATGAAGCAGAGAATTCTGCGACGGGCACTCAACTCTTTTGGATTTGATGAGGCTATCAACTTCAGCTTCATACCTCGCGAAGGTACTGATCTTTTAGGCATTACAGCCGAGGCGCAACCTTTACTGAAAAATCCAATAATCGAGGGTTCAGCCTGGATGCGTAGTTCTTTGCTGCCGGGGCTGCTAAGTTCATTGCGTCACAACTTTAATCACGGCAATCGTGATGTGCGACTCTTTGAAATTGGCCGGATCTTTAATGCCAAGACGGCTGGAGAGTTACCCGCGGAGTCTTTGTCCCTGGCGCTGATTGCCACGGGTGGAGCACTTGAAGAAGCTCGCGTTTTGGCCGAGCGGGACCTTGATTTCTTCGATCTGAAGGGAGCTGTCGAAACCGCTGTCGAGTTGATGAATTTGCCGGCGCTGAAATTTGTCCGAACGGCAGCAGCTCATCTGAGGCAAGGTCAGTCTGCGAGTATCGGGTTGGCAAGCGGTCGTGAAATCGGTTCTATGGGCAGGTTGAGTGACGCAATTGGTAATGCATATAAGTTTCGTCAGCCAGTTTATGTGTTGGAGTTACAACTCTCAGCGTTGCTAGCGTCTGAGGAAACGGTGGTCCATTATTCGCCACTTCCCAGGTTTCCATCAATCGTTCGGGACATTTCTCTGTTGATTGATCGCAATACAACGTTTGAGGAAGTGGTTCGCGATATCAAGGGAAGAGAAGTACAAGCACTCAATGAGGTCAGGCTAGTTGGTACGTACGAAGGAGCCAACATACCTGCGACCAAGCGATCAATAACGCTACGAATTGAGTATCGGGCTGACGAGCGAACTCTGCGAGATGAAGAGGTAGAAGAGACGCACGCCCAACTGACTTCTTCGTTGCTTAAGACTTTCGCGGCCGAGCAGCGATAAAAATAAATCTTTCCGGATTGCAGAATGAGTCTTGCGCTAACACACTTGAAGGCGGATAATCAGGTCGCGATTTTGAATCTTGTTGGTGGGAGATAACCGATGGTTGGTTTGTCAGGCCTGGAAAAGTTTTCGCATTTGGAAGATAAGATCTACCGGACCATCGAACTAACTAAGTCGTTACGTACGGAGAAAGAGAACCTCGAGAAAGAACTCGCCCTGATTCATCGTGACATGGGAAATGTCCTGAACGAAAAAGAGCGGCTCGAAAATCAGGTTGAAAAGCTCCTTGCTGAAAGAGAAACGATCAGGATGAAGGTTGAAGCAATGCTTGACGCGGTTGCAGCTCTCGATCCTGAAATGGCGGAGGAATTTAAATGACCGCCGGTTTCGACCAGGTACTCAATAAACGTAGCATGGAAGCATCTAGCAGCAGTCCCACCATCCGAGTTGAGATTTATAATCAGACTTACAACATCCGTTCGGATGGTGATACCGAGTACATTATTCAGCTCGCCGAGTTTGTCGATAGCCGGATGAGAGAAATCTCGTCGGGGACGTTGACTGTTGACTCTCTCAAGGTTGCCATACTTGCCGCACTCCATATCGCCGATGAGCTCCACCGTCTGAAGAACATGCATGAGCAGGCAGATTCGCAACTTGCGTCTCGGAGTGGCGAGTGTGCTGAGATGCTCGATCGCTTGCTCAAAGTCCGCAGCTCTGTTGAGAGTGAACAAGGCGGACCTGGGAAGCTATCTTTAGGGTAGGTCCTGCCTGATTGATTTGCGCACATCGCGAGGTCTATTTGAAGATTATCATTTGATATTTAAGAATTTCTATTTTCACTTGAAATTCCTCAATAACTGACCTCCAATCAGTTAGCAATTCTCAATTATCAAATGAGAACTGATCAATAATTCCGCATCTTCTGCATCATCACGATCCTCTTCAGGAGCCAGGCCCCACCCTGGCCAACGTTACAAGGTACCGAGATAAAAGTACGAAGTACGGCTCGGCCGTGTTGTGTGTTAATATCTGCGCGGCGGAGGGATCGTTCTGCGGTGTCCGTCACCGAGTTACGATGATTGAGCCAACGCCGTTGATTAGGGAGACCGAGGTCGGTTAGCCAGTGCCGTTCTTCAACGTTAAGAACTGCCAGAGGCGGCGACATTAAGAGGTCACCCACCTGTCTATGCAGGTTCAATTACGGCTTCGGAACGACTCATGCGGATCTCCCTCCTGCCAACCTTGTCCGCTGATCAGAATCGTTAGGCGACTAATACTGCCACGATCTGGATCGCGGCTTTTTCTTTATCCAGTATTCACGCAAATGAAAATTCTCATGATTGGCGATGTAGTCGCTAAACCCGGACGCCTCGCCGTTCTGGAGCGGATTCAGGATATTCGCGAACAGCACGCGGTCGACTTTGCTGTTATGAATGCGGAGAATCTCGCCGGGGGTTTTTCCGTTACTCCTTCACTTTGTGAACAGCTCTTTTCATCGGGAATTGATGTGATGACCTCCGGTAATCATATCTTCGATAAGAAAGAGGCCGTCGAGTACATTCGTAAGCAGCCCCGGCTCATCCGACCGGCGAATTATCCCCCAAACACTCCCGGCAGCGGAGTTTGGTCTGGTGAGATCAAGGGGGTCAAAGTTGCAGTTGCAAATGTGATGGGCCGTGTGTTCATGCCTCCATCAGACGATCCCTTTCGAGTCATTAATCAAGTTCTTGACTCAATTCCCTCGGACACAAGAGTGCGCCTGGTCGATATGCATGCGGAAGCTACTTCTGAAAAAGTGGCCATGGGCTGGTTTCTTGATGGCCGTGTTTCCGCAGTTGTTGGCACCCATACTCATGTTCAGACTGCGGACGAACGGATTCTTCCGAAAGGTACTGCTTACCTTACCGATCTCGGGATGACCGGAAGTTATGCCGGCGTAATTGGTATGGATACTGCGGATGTCATCGCCCGCTTTACTTCAGTGACCGCTCGCAAGGCGGAACATGCGAGCGGCCACGTCAGAATATGCGGCGCCGTAATTGATGTTGACGATCTAACCGGTCAGGCCAGAGAGATTCAACGCTTGAATCTCGCTCACCAGGCTTAACGTCTCTAACGCTTGCCTATGCGACGCAGGTGCCGTGCTAACTCGGTGCGACGCGTGAGGTCATCTGCCAAATCAGGTCTAAGCTTGGCGAGCTCGTTAAAGTCGTTCAAAGCTCCTGTTGTGTCTCCCAGGTACGTTCGAGCCAGGCTACGGTTGAAGTAGCTCCAGGCAATTGTCGGATCCCTCTTTAGAGCTTCGTTGAAATCCGCGACCGCATTTTCCATAAAACCTTTGAACATCCAGGCCGTACCTCGTCCATGATAGGCGAGTGCCATCTCAGGACTAAGCTTCACGGTTTTTTCAAAATCAGCAAGAGCTTGATCGTATTGCTTGTTGTCGATAAACAGATAGGCTCTTTGATAATGAGAGTTCCCAGATTTCGGATTGAGTTCGATTGCTCTATTCAGGTCCTCCATCGCTCCGACCGGATCCCGAAGTGCATTTCGCAGCGAGCCGCGATTGTTATAAGCCTCGAAGAGATCCTTATCGATGGCGATCGCGCGATTTAGATCGCTTAGTGCCCCATCTAAATCTCCCTTCTCTCGCTTTGCCGATGCTCGATTTAGAAATGCCTTGGCGAGCGCCGGTCTGATTTGAAGAGCCGCATTGAAGTCGGAGATTGCTCCTTCAATATCACCTTTTTGATAGCGCGCCACGCCACGGTTGTTGTAAGCATCTGCTGTCAGGGGATCGATGACGGTGATGTTTGCAGCGTCGTCAGATTCGCCAAAAAAGGAATTGCCCATAAGACGGACTGACTTTTTCTCTCGCGATAATCGTGAGCTGAGAACTATCGCGCGACTGTAGTCCTCGATGGCTCCGTCCCAATCACCACGGGCAATCTTCTTTGTACCGCGGTTGTAGTGTTCCGAAGCGGACTCGAAACTTTGCGCATTGACTGATATTGAGCAGAGCGTGAGACCGATGAGAGCAAGCAGCAGGTAACGCTGGCGCATTGAAGACCTCCTCTTGAACAACAGGATTTGGCGCTCGAGTGCCGTGGCGTTAGATCATTTTTTTCGGCTGGAGCGCACCTGTGGTCCTCGATTCACGAACTCGAGGTTGAAGCTCTTCTGCCAGGTGCGCTAAGATGGCTGGTGCCGACGATGCAATCTTAGAAGCCGCGAGGCAAACAAGCTTGTGTTGTCATTTGGGCCTCGTTGCTATCGCAAGTAGTAGCGAGGCTTTCTTATCTTGGTGTGGGCCGACCCTATCTTCGTCGATCGATAAACGTTCGAGTTGAGCGATTCACGTGTCAACTTACTAAACGCTCGGAGCCAGTTGAAAGTTACAAAAAACTGCAAAGGCGTTCGCTCTATTTAGAAAACACCATGCGCCAGAGACTTGTGACAAGAACTGAGAAAATTCCTGTCCGAGCTTTAGGGCGATTGTTTAATTTTTCGGGTGCTATTCAGGTGCGGTTTCGCGGGGTACGACTGCTCCCGGTGAATGAGTTTTGACAATTGGCGCTGCAAGTAATCTTTGCGCGTATCCTTCCGGAAAGGATCGGACGCGGCCATCTGAGTCGGTTACTACATGGCCCGTTTCTCCCTCGGCAACGACTTGTCCGTCAGCGGCCCGTAGGATCTCGTAGCCGAAACGCAACGATCTCTTACGCAGTTCGGTGATGTGAGTACGAACGATCAGTTCATCATCGTAATAGGCAGGCGCTTTGTAGCGGCAGTATGATTCGGCAACTACCAGAAACGCGTCGTCATTCTCTTCCATGTCGCGGTACGAAAAGCCGCGAGCTCTGCAGTAATCAGTTCTACCTATTTCGAACCAGACAAGATAATTGGCATAATAAACAATGCCCATCTTGTCCGTTTCGGCATAGCGGACACGTAATAACGTTTCGTGCCAAACGCTCAATACATCTTCAGGGGCAGGACTTGTCATCTCACAAGCTACTCCAACTCTAATCGAGAGAAGAATAGAAAAATTCAATTCAGCTTTAGGCGATTAGCGGACTATAAGAGTGAACTAAAAATATGTCAAAGAAAATTACCAGATCAATAGCTTTACTGGGCCTGTTGGGCCTTTTGTCGGCCTCTATTCTGAGCCAGGGACGGGCCACTGCAACCCGAAGCCAACGAGCTGAAGTCGCGGCTGGCCCAGCCCGGAATGCCGCAATAGTGGCTACCACGGCCGCCGTGCTCAAGGAGACCAGTGAGCTCCGCGAATTGTCCATTCTAAGAGAAGTTAAGAGTGGCGCGCAGTCTCGTAGTGAAATTGAACGCATGATCGTGAAGAATTTGGACGAAGAGAATACGCCGGCTGAGTCTCACGCTGCGGAAGCTGTGCTAAAAGCATTTGGTCTCGTTCCGCCAGAGTTTGACTATCGAGCATTTCTAATCAAATTGCTAACCGAACAGGTGGCTGGTTATTACGACCCCAAGGTCCAACAATTTTATCTCGCCGATTGGATCGAACTCGAAGCGCAAAAGCCGGTGATGGCTCATGAGCTTACCCATGCGCTCCAAGATCAACATTTCAATTTGCGGCGTTTTGAAAAGTGGCCCAAAGGTGATTCGGATGCGGAGTTGGCTGCTCATGCCTTGATTGAGGGTGATGCTACTTTGGCTATGACCCTCTATACGGCAAAAAATCCGTTAGTGGCCCTTGCGTTTATTCGAAGTCTTGGCAGTAATGGCGCTTCGCTTGAACAATACAACCAGGCGCCGAGGGCCATTAAAGAATCACTTCTATTTCCATACGAAGAGGGATCGGCGTGGGCGACCCAGGTTTACAAGCGGGGTGGATGGGAAATGATTTCCAAAGCCTTCGCGAAGTTACCGCAGTCGACCGAACAGATTCTCCATCCCGAAAAATATTTTGCATATGAAGCACCAGTAAAAATCACTCTACCCGATTTCCGCGCGAGTCTTGGACCAACATGGAAACGAATCGACTATGACGTCAGCGGGGAGTGGGGTTACTACTTAATTCTCGATGAATATCTGAAAGACGGTGCGGAATCAAAGCGAGCGTCGGCCGGTTGGGCTGGCGACCGCTTCGCGGTTTATGAAGGGTCTAAGCTCGGCGAAAGGTTCGTGCCTCAGATGACGGCCTGGGATTCCGAGAATGACGCTAGAGAATTTTATGATGCATCGGTCAAGCGCGTTACCAGACGTTACCCAGATGCGAAAGAGATTGACACCTCGTCACAGGATAAACATGAATGGCAAACATCCGCTGGACGGCTGTACATCGAGCTTCGAGGTTCGAAGGTTTTGGTTCTTGAGTTTGTCCCCGCCAAGATGGAACTCGATAGCGTCATTAAAGCCTGCTGGGCGTCAGCCTGATTCTTGCGGAGTGGCTTCAGGCATGGGACCTCGGGCAGTAGTAGCCCGACTGTCAAAGAGGGCTGAGTCCTCAGGCGACCAATTGATGCGACCAGCCCTCCTTAACAGTCGGGCTACTGCCCCAAGCCGTTCCGCGTTTGTGAATGAATGGATCTTACGCCAGCGAAGCTGCGTACAAGGGGTCTTTGTGTTGAGGTCATTCGGTATGGTAGCTTGCTCGCTCGGTCAGATCGAAGGTTTGCGAAACACTTCTTCGTTCGGTTCATAATGAAGAAATTAGATACTAGTCCAACCAAAGCCAATCCAGAGTCACGTCTAAGATCCCTTGCCCGCGAGTTTGAACAGCTCGCTCAGAAACTTCGCTTGGGCGGCGGACCCGACAAAATCGAGCGACAGCACAAGCAAGGGAAACTGACGGCACAAGAAAGAATCGACCTGTTGCTTGATAAGGATGGCTATGTCCAGGAAATAGGGTTGCTGGTCGCTTATGATCAGTACGACGGCAATGCGCCCGGTGCCGGAGTTGTGACGGTTGTGGGCCACGTCGAAGGCAGGGAAGTAGTCGTGGTGGCTAACGATGCGACTGTGAAAGCCGGTTCATGGTGGCCCGAGACCATCAAGAAGATCTTGCGTGCTCAGGAGATCGCTATGCGTTGTCGCGTACCGATCATCTACCTGGTTGACTCAGCCGGAGTGAACCTGCCTTACCAGGGAGGCGTCTTTCCGGGGCAATATGGAGCTTCGAGAATCTTTTATTACAACTCGATTATGCGACGATACCTGAAGGTCCCGCAGATTTCAGCTGTGATGGGACCATGTATCGCAGGCGGCGCATATCTGCCTGCACTCTCAGATATCATCATCATGGTCGAAGGGACTTCGTTCATGGGTCTCGGTGGCGCTAATCTGGTTAAAGGGGCAACGGGACAGACGATTGACAATGAAACGCTGGGCGGCGCGCGCGCGCACAACGAGCTATCTGGTGTGGCCCATTACCGTGTAGCGAACGACGATGCTTGCGTGGTAAAGATTCGTGAGATTATTTCCGAATTACCAGATGCGCGACCCTCTTTAGAATTATCAGGAGAAGCTGCGAGACCGATCGAAGAGCTCTACGAGATCATTCCTGAGGATCACCGACAACCGTACGATGTGCGAAAGTTACTTGAGTGTCTACTCGATGAGGGAAATCTCGACGAGTTTCAAGCCGATTACGCCAAAGAGATGATCACTGGCCACGCGCGTATTCGTGGGATTCAGATAGGGGTGATCGCAAACCATCGGGGCATGGTCAAAGTTCCAGGAGGCAAGCCCCCACGATTTGGTGGCATTATCTATACTGAATCTGCTGAGAAGGTCGCTTACTTCATCGAAACTTGTAATCGACATCAGACGCCGCTCCTGTTCATTCAGGACGTGTCGGGCTTCATGGTTGGTCCAGAAGCTGAGCATTCAGGAATAATTAGGGCCGGAGCCCAGTTTGTTGAAGCGATGGCTACAGCTGTTGTTCCCAAGATTGTGCTGACCATCAACCACGCTTCAGGAGCCGGCTATTACGCGATGGCGGGACAAGGTTTCGATCCGGACTTCCTTTTTAGTTGGCCCACGGGACGGATGGGAGTAATGGAAGGTGATTCCGCCGTCCAGGCAACGTTTGGTAGTCAACTCGACAAGTTAAAAAAGAACGGTCAGGAACCAGATAAAAGTTTGCTGTCAGAAATGGAGCAGGTGCGCCAAACGTATGACCGTGAACTCGACGCAAGATACGCTGCGGCTCGAGGCTTTGTTGATGCGATAATTCTTCCGGAACAAACGCGAGAGGCACTGGAGCTGGCGTTGCGGACTTGCAAGAACTACTCAGGCCCACACCTCGGACAGTTCGTCCTGCCGCCCGTAGTCGTTTAAATATTATGAAGGAATTAGTTCGAATAGCTGCCGGTCAAGGTTTTTGGGGCGATTTACTGGAAGCCCCCGTTCGCCAGGTAGAAGCTGGACCAGTTGATTACCTGATGCTCGACTATCTCGCTGAAGTCACGATGTCGATCATGCAGAAACAGAAGGCCCGCGATCCGAATGCCGGCTATGCCAGGGATTTCATTCCGCTGATGCGCAGAATTCTACCCATCTGCGTCGAGCGCGACATAAGAGTTACTGCCAATGCCGGTGGTGTGAACGTGAAAGGTTGCGCCAACGCGGTGCGGGATGTGGCCAGAGACCTCGGGTTGGGCGGAAAAGTGCGCATCGGAATTGTCACCGGTGACGATATTCTTCCTCGCCTTGACGAATTTCTGTCGCGCGGAATCGAACTGCGCAACATGGACACGGGCGCACCGCTAACGACTGTGATCGATCGCATTCAAAGTGCCAATGTTTATCTCGGTGCCTGGCCAATGGTTGAGGCGTTGAAGCGCGGCGCCCAGGTCGTCATTACTGGTCGGGCCACTGACACTGGGTTAACTCTGGCACCGTTGATTCACGAATTTGGTTGGGGAGCGACAGACTGGGATTTACTTGCAGCTGGAACTATTGCCGGTCACATCATCGAATGCGGCGCCCAGTGTTCCGGTGGCAATTGCCAGTATGATTGGCAGTCGATTCCTGAGCTTGAAAATGTTGGCTTTCCCATCGCCGAGGCGAAGGCAGACGGTACTTTTGTGATTACCAAACACGATGGTACTGGTGGCCGGGTCAACGTGCAGTCCGTTAAGGAACAACTAGTCTATGAAATGGGCGATCCTCACGAGTACATAACACCCGATTGTGTTGCTGACTTTACGACGATTCACGTTGCGGACGCTGGTCCAAATCGAGTGCGGGTGTTTGGGATAAAAGGAAAGCCAGCGACCGAGTTCCTGAAGGTTTCAATTAGTTACTCAGCTGGTTTCAAAGCCGTAGGGACACTGGTTTACGCATGGCCCGACGCTTACGCGAAAGCCCAGGCTGCTGACAAAATCTTGCGGCTGCGGCTTGCAGGTTTAGGCCTGAAGTTTGATCAGATATTGACCGAATTCGTCGGGATCAATGCTACGCATGGTCCATTAGCTGGGGAGCCGCAAAACGAAGTTCCTGAAGTCCAATTACGCGTAGGTGTGCGAGGACCGGACAAGAACGCGGTCGAGAGATTTACCAAGGAACTTGCACCGCTGATCTTGACTGGGCCACCTGCGGTGACCGGCTTTGCTGGCGGACGACCAAAAGTAGAAGAGATCGTCGCTTATTGGCCGGCCCTGATTCCCAAGGAAAATATTGAACCCGCGGTTGAGGTCATCGACGCATGAAAGTACAGCTAAGAAACCTAGCGCACGCCAGGTCTGGTGATAAAGGCGATACGGCGAATGTCGGTTTAATCGCTTACAGCGACGAAATCTATCCTCTCCTCGTGCGAGAAGTGACGGCTGACAGGGTCAAAGAGCATTTCAAAGGTATTGCTAAAGGAAACGTCGAGAGATTTGAATTACCGAATCTCTCAGCCCTCAACTTTCTTTTGCATGAGAGTCTCGGCGGCGGCGGCACCTTGTCGCTGATGACCGATGCCCAGGGTAAGACTTTTTCTTCTGCCCTGTTGCGAATGGAAATTGAATTGTCAGAAGATGAAGCTCGCCTGATTAAACGTCAACCATAACCCAACTCTCCAAATGAGCAGTCAAGAATCTGCGGTCTTATATTCGGTGGATGGGGCAATTGCTCGCCTCAGGCTGAATCGCCCGGAAAAAAGAAATGCGCTGAACGACGAGTTAATTTCCGGGCTAAAAGATGCTTTGAAGCGAGCACGATCGGACCAAAGCATCAGAGTCATCGTGCTGAGCGGAGAAGGGAAGGACTTCTGTTCCGGAGCGGATTTATCTGCACTGCAAAAGATTGCCGCCGCTTCAGTGTCCGAGAATGCAGAGGATGCGCGGGCTCTCATGGAATTATTTCTCTTGATTCGGGAGATCCCAGTCCCGGTTGTCGCCGCAGTGAGAGGTCGTGCCCTTGCCGGCGGCTGTGGTTTAGCGAGTGCGTGTGACTTGGTCCTGGCTGCGGCTTCGGCTCGTTTCGGATATCCGGAAGTGAAGATTGGTTTTGTTCCGGCGATGGTCCTGGCAATTCTCAGGCGAAACGTTTCGGAGAAGCTTGCCTTCGAACTTCTGACGCGTGGTGAAGAGCTCAATGCCACGAAAGCTCTGGAGTTGGGTTTAGTCAACCGGGTTTTCCAAGAGGAGCACTTTGATGAGGAAGTTGCGAACTACGTCAAACGCTTTGAGGAGTTAAGTAAGTCTGCAATTGCGTTGACCAAGACGCTTCTTTATCAGATTGATGGGTTGAGTTTTGTTGAGGCCCTGGAAACCGGTGCAGATGTGAATGTGATTGCCCGTCTGACAGAAGACTGTCAGCGTGGTATCGCCAAATTCCTAAAAAAGTAGTTTTTAATTCCTTACTTCCAATTGGGCCGATCCTCAGCATCGGACTCCATAATTACTGCCAAATAAACAAGTCAGCCAGCCGCGGGAATATTTGATCGACTCCAAGAGTATTGTAGTCAAATGCACTATGGAGACGTTGTATGTTCGACCGTAAAAGACTTTTGCTGCTCGCGATAGCTCTGCTCGTTTCACTTTCTACTCAGGCGCTTGCTGCTGACCACGTTAGTCGCCAGCCGGACCTTAACGAAGAAGAGGCGCTCAACCTTAATAACCAGGCAGTCATTTATGTTGCGTCTCATGAATATGCCAAGGCAATTGAGTTACTGAAGCGAGCGATCACGATCCAGCCGAGCGTGGCCACCATTCACTACAATCTTGCGTGTATCTATCAGACTCAGGGCAACTTTTCTGCTTCAATCGCGGAACTCAAGCTAGCGTTAGAAATTAACCCAAGCTATACAGACGCTTACCGTTACCTCGGTGTTGCTTACAACAAGACGCAGGCCTTTTCTGAGGCAATTGTGCCGTTGAATAAAGCGCTCAAACTCAAGCCTGAGTATGCTGAATCGTTCAATGAGCTTGCGTATGCTTACGGTATGTTAGGTCGCTATGAGGAGGCCATTGATTTCTGTAGGCAGGCTATTCACATAAATCCCAATCTCGCGGACAGCTACAACAATTTAGGATTTCTCTATTTCAAGATCGCCCAGCCAGCTGAGGCCATTAAATCTTTGCAGTACGCAGTACGTTTGGAGGCATCGTCCCCTGAGTTTCATAACAATCTTGGTTATTTGTACGCTGAGGTGAGTCGATTCAATGAAGCAGTTGATGAGTACCACAAAGCTCTTGATCTCAAGCCCGATTACTTTGCCGCCTTTAACAATCTGGGGACGGCGTACACCTCAATGGCGCAAAACAATCTGGCAATAGAATCTCTGGAAACGGCAATTCGTTTACGACCAGGTAGCGCCGAAGCCATTTACAATCTTGCATATGTGCATGGCAAGTTGGGTCATCAGAAACAAGCCATCGAGCTGTACAAGGAGGTGATTCAGCTCAAGCCGGATCTCGCCGAGGCTTACAGGAACCTGGCCGTAATCTATCTGCAACGCGGCGACCGGGGCTTGGCACTCGAACAATACCAGGCGCTGAAGTTAGTGAATTATGAAAGAGCGCAGGAGTTGTTTGCCGTGATCTATCAGGACAGAATCCTCGACGTCAAGAAACACTAAACTCATCGATCAGTAACCAGAGAGGCTCGAGTCATTTCGCAGAGGTAACTCCTGGGCCAATCGGATTGCTGTTGCCAAAACTGGATCATAAATCCCGGTAATCAACCCGAGCCTCAGCGCCTCATCACTCGTGAGCTGTTTCGCGCTTACAAACATTTCAAGAGCATGGTTTTTTCCGATCAGTCTTGGGAGTCGTTGTGTCCCACCCCAGCCGGTGATGATTCCCAAACGTGCTCCCGGATGCGAAAAAACGGCTTGCGAGGAGCCCACTCTGATATGGCATGCCAGGGCGAAATCTAAGCCTCCGCCCATGCAATAACCATTGATCGCCGCAATCACCACTTGACGCGCTTCGGAAATTTTCTGCATCAGTTGCTGGCCGCGTCTTGAGAAATCAAGCGCTGCGGTCGCTGTTAGCGAGCGTAGTTCCCGAATGTCAGCTCCGGAGAGAAAGGCGTTGTCAGTCCCGGTAAATATTATTGCCTGGAGGTGCTCGCGCGTTTGGAGGTTGCTGACCAGCTCGTCGAGTTCATTGAGCACTCTTAGCGAGAGGGGATTTCGCTGCCGCGGCTTGCTAAATCGAACGATTGCGATTGGACCAACTTCCTCGAGGATTATCGCCGCTGATTCATCAGTTAAGCTCATTCTCGAGGTCTTACGTTTTGTCTTAAGAAGGTGACGATGTCTTCGGTTGAGGTGCCAGGCAGAAAGACTTCAGCTACACCGGCCTCTTTTAATTTCGGAAGGTCTTCCTGGGGAACAATCCCGCCGACGAGCACCAGACAGTTGTCCAGGCCTTTTTCCCGTAACAGTGCAATGATTCGCGGGCAGAGCGTGTTGTGAGCGCCACTGAGTATTGAAACTCCAACTGCGTCGACATCTTCTTGCAAAGCCGCCGCCGCAATCATCTCAGGTGTTTGCCGAAGCCCCGTGTAAATCACTTCCATCCCAGCGTCGCGCAGGGCTCGCGCTATTACCTTCGCACCGCGATCGTGACCATCAAGGCCCGGTTTGGCGACCAGGACTCTAATTTTTCGTTGGCTCATGCAGGCATTCTAACCTTAACAGTCAATTTGCCGGAACTGAGAAACCCGGTCATGAGACTGCTAAGCTGGCTAAGCTAGAGGTGCAACTCAGTGCCTTTCTGATGATTGACAGCCGTTGAAGAGCACAGTAGATTGCATTAGCTCAACCTCATATGATGTCTTCGATTAACTCAAAACTTCTCTCATACCTATTGAGCCGGCGATTAATGTTCATTGTCGCAGTTTGCTATTTGAACGTTCTGACGATGCATGCGGTCTCGCAAACTCCATCACAATCAACTGGTGATGGACCAGACGAGGTGAGTCTCGGCGACGTTTTTCAGAGAGGTGCAATTAAAATCGAAGATGCGGATCTTTCTAAGTTTCCGGGCTTACCGGTCGGCTATGTCGCATATAACGGTAAAGCTTTTCGCATCACGACCGAAGCCGTGGCAGTTGGGCCTTACACAGTTGGATTCTCGGTTAAGTCCGTTGCCGAAGAACAGGTCTTTAAGACACTCCGCATTTTGCACGCCGAGCAGGACAATTTTGATCCCGACGCCGCGGTGTGGGTAGACCGAACGGCGGCTTTACCCAAGGCATCGGGTCCGGACTTCACTCAAAGAAAGCTCTATGCATATAGCGACGAGTTAGAACTTGGTGTTTACGTTATCGCCCGTCAGATCGAGAACGTTCCCGCTAACACAGCAGAAGCAGATTTAGAGGTAGTCACGGACGATTCTTTTGAGCCAGTCACACTGCCCGCCGATTTGACCTTCAAGACGACGATAAGGAATAGAGGTCCAAATGTCGCAACAGATGCCGGCGCAATTCTCGAGCTGCCCAACGGCGACTTGGTCTCGGCAAATGCAAGTCAGGGGAGTTGCAAACCACGCGCTGGCCGTTTGTACTGCAAGTTGGGCCAGATCGAAGTGAGCAATGAAGCAACTGTCACCGTCGTTATGAAACCCGGAGAGTACCTTGACGTCGGGCCGACTGGAGGATGGTTAAGCGCGCAAGCCAGAGTCTCGGCCCGAGAGATTGATAATCAACCTGAGAATAACTACAGGAGTGCGAGAGTTAAGCTCTTACCCAATCCTAATTGCGCTCCTCTGGTGAGGTTTGAGAAACGACAACCGGATGAGCAATTGCTTGATCAAGGCGATCCGCTGGTATTGGAAGTCACAGCGACTGATCCTGATGGTTCAGTAACGAGTGTTGAAATTAACGACACAACTGAATCCCCGGGATTTCCAAAGAAAGTCGACGACCCCAGATTCTCGTTGGTTACCCTGGGATTCGCAAAGAAAGTGAACGAAAAATCATTCTCGTTTGTTACCAAATCGCTCTCGCCAGGTCTGCATTTTGTAGCGGCCGTGGCTACGGACAACAATGGTCGCCGCGCGACCACAATGGTTGAGCATATTTTTGTAAATGGGCCAGCAAAGCTTCGCATACTAGAGCCAAAGCCGGGAAGCTTGATAAGGCCTGGAACGGCTTTGAAATTGGTGGTTGAGGTAAATCACTCGGCTGGACTGATTAAAGAAGTAGAATTTTTGGCTGATGGCATTTCCCTGGGTAAAGCCACACCGATTGGAAACGATCTCTATGAGTTAAAGCTCGATGGCCTTCAGAGGGCACTCTATCATCTCCAAGCGGTTGCAATAGATATGGCAGGGTCCCTATCGAAGTCACCTGTGGTCGTTGCGAAGGTCTCGCACAAGCCGACGGTTATCATCACGAGACCAGTTGATGGCATGACATTAATAGCCCCAGCCAACCTCAACGTCGTTCTCAGTACAAACGAGCTTGATGGAGATGTACAGCGTGTGGAGATCTATGCGAACGACGTACTAATAGAGGAAGGTCCAGTTCTTATCCCGGGTAAATATTCTTGCGGCTGGCGAAATGTTCCGGCTGGACGATACACGCTCAAGGCTAAAGTGATTGACAATATCGGCGTCGTAGGCGAGTCGCGGGCTATTACAGTCGTAATTAAGGATCGCGAGAATTAGAATTCTGCTTGTCCGGGCGCTACTCCGTGTCCGCTCCAGGCCGGCGTTTACACCCCACACTTTCTTGGGAATCCTCAGAAGGCGGGCTCTTCGTAAATCCCGTAGACATCTCTCAGTGCAGAACAGATTTCTCCCAAGCTAGCGTAAGAGCGCACAGCCTCGATGGTGGCCGGCATTGTGTTTTCGTGATCCCGAGCTGCCTGTTTTAGCTTCTCGAGCGAATTCGCGACTGAGCCGTTGTCGCGTCGAGCACGAACTTCATCTAAACGCTCTACCTGATGCGTGCGAACTGATTCGTCGATAACAAGGATGGGAACTTCTGAAGGTTCATCGGTCATGGTGTATTTGTTAACACCAACAATCACCTGGTCTCCGCGTTCGACTGCTTTCTGATACTGATAGGCTGAGTCCTGAATCTCGCGTTGCGGGAAACCTTTCTCAATCGCCGCTACCATTCCACCCATCGAATCGATCTTGCGGAAATAATTGAGCGCCTCATCCTCCATCTTGTCAGTCAGAGCTTCCAGATAGTACGAGCCCCCGAGTGGATCAACTGTATTAACGACGCCGGTCTCTTCGGCGATGATCTGTTGGGTCCTCAACGCAATCAACGCGGCCCGATCGGTAGGAAGCGCGAGAGCTTCGTCGTAAGCATCGGTGTGAAGACTCTGGGTACCTCCAAGGACGCCGGCGAGAGCCTGGACTGCTACCCTCACAATATTATTCAGTGGTTGTTGAACTGTAAGTGAGACGCCTGCTGTTTGAGTGTGGAACCGGAGTTGGAGTGTTCGCGGGCTCTCGCTACCAAATCTATTTTTTACCTCCCGAGCCCAAATACGTCTCGCAGCACGGTATTTAGCTATCTCTTCAAAGAAATCATTGTGAGCATTAAAGAAGAACGAAATCCGCGGTACGAATTCATCCACGTCGAGTCCAGCCGCCACACCCCACGCGACGTATTCGATCCCATCGCGAAGAGTAAACGCAAGTTCTTGAGCCGCGGTAGCGCCTGCCTCGCGGATGTGATAGCCGCTGACTGAGACCGGGTTGTAGCGCGGAACTTCCGTAGTGCAAAACTGAAAAGTGTCGACCACCAGTTTCATCGCTGGCTTGATCGGATATATCCACTCTTTCTGTGCGATGTACTCCTTAAGAATGTCGTTCTGGAGAGTGCCCGAGATCTTTCTCCAATTTGCTCCCTGCTTTTCCGCAACGACCAGGTACATCGCCAGCAGCACCGAAGCTGGTGCATTTATTGTCTGAGACACAGTAACGTTTTCGAGCGGGATGCCGTCAAACAGGACCTCCATATCTGCGAGAGAAGAGACTGCAACTCCACACTTCCCAACTTCACCCTCGCTTAAAGGCGCATCGGCATCGTAGCCCATGAGGGTAGGCAGATCGTAGGCGACGGACAGGCCAGTCTGACCTTGAGCCAGCAGATATTTAAAGCGTGTGTTTGTTTCTTCAGGAGTGCTGAAGCCGGCAAACTGTCGCATGGTCCAGAGCTTCCCGCGGTATCCGGTGGGATGTATGCCTCGCGTATAGGGAAACTCGCCGGGGAAGGCGATATCTTCCGTGAAGTCGATATTCTCAACATCGGCCGGGGTATATAGGCGATTTACTTCTTCCAGCGATACGGTTTGAAAGCTTTGCTTTCGCTCTGGCCGCTTTTCGAGAACGGGAGTGAGGGTTTCAGTTTCCCAGCGCTCGAGTTCCGAATTGATAAGCGACTGGTCTTCCTTTGTTTCGGGCATTGAACCTCGTTTCTGATCAGCAAACTTCGACAGAAATTTGATCTTAGTTTCGCCGTTTTTTTAAGTCAACCAGAGTTGTCCGCTGCAGTATTGGCTGAGTATGGCTCTCGGTTTTCTGCGTAGACCTCAGAATGACGAACTTATCTTCTGCTGTTCTTAAGAGGGGAGCGCGGCTGCGATGGCAGTCACAGCCGCGCCAACACGGAGGGAATCCGGTTGCGTGGAAGTCGGGCGGAAAAACTAAGGGCAGGCTTTGGCAGGCATGGAAATTTTAGAATCCTTTTTTATGAAAACTCTGTTATTCAACTGGAATCACGAACTCGTTGCTGTGCACCATGTTCAATTTTGCGCGTGCCGCAGCCTCGATAGCTCGAGGATCAGTCCTTAGTCTCTCGATTTCAGACTTGAGAACTTGATTAACGCCTCGTAGCGATTCCACATCAGTTTGCATAACCGAATACTGTTCAGCGGCAACTCGCACTTCGGCTCGAGTCCGCATGTTCACTGTGACGCAAACGGCGAACGTTGCCAGGAGAACCATTCCGAATACGACCCATGACGGAATGATTCCGCCCCGCCGCCGGATTTCAGTCCTGGTACCGATAAGATCGATAGAAATTTGTTGCATGGAACCTAGAGAGGTTGCGCGCGGCATCACTCGTTGCGCCTTTATCCTCTCATCAACCCAGTAAGTATTTGCGACCCTGCTCAAGTAGCACCTCCATGTTCTCTTGCGATTCTGATTCCGCGTAAATACGTACCAGGGGTTCAGTCCCCGACGGACGCACCAACAGCCATGAACCGTCCTCAAAGATTAGTTTTAGCCCATCAATTCGGTTGATGGACTTGATAGTTTTCCCACCAATCGAGGTGGGCTCTTCTTTCAGTTTTTCTGCGAGTACCGGCATCAGTTCGGGAGTTAATTGCACACCAATTCTGCCGGACTCAAGTCGTCCACCCGTCTTCTGAAAAAGCGCATCCAGTTGTTCAGTCAATGACGCGTTGCGCGCAGCAACTGCCTCCGCTGCGAGCAAACACGCAAGGACGCCATCTTTCTCCGGATAGTGACCTTTGATTGACAAACCTGCCGACTCTTCGCCGCCGAGAATGATTTTGTCTTCATTGATCAACTCTCCAATGTATTTAAAGCCCACCGGTGTTTCGTAAACAGGCAACCCTCGCATCTGCGCGACGCGATCGACGAGATGGGATGTCGCTACCGATCGGGCTACGCCGCCAGTCCAGTTTCGTGACTCAGCGAGATAATCAAAGAGAACCGCGATGAGCTGGTTTGGAGTGATAAATTGGCCATTTGAATCGATGACACCAAAACGGTCTGAGTCGCCATCGGTTGCGAGACCCAATGCACATTTTTCCCGACTGACAACCTTTCGGAGCTCATCCAGGTGACTTTCCTCAGGTTCGGGTGCGCGTCCGCCAAAAAGGACGTCACGCCAGTCGTGAATTGTAGTAACTGTCAGTCCGTGTTCCCTTAGCACACCGTCCAGGTAGCTCCGACCAGTTCCCCACATTGGATCGTAGGCGTACTTCGCATTCGCTTTAGCAATCACGTCGAAGCGGATTTTGTCCTTTAGATCAGCCAGATAGGCTACTCGCGGGTCATGATCCTCAGTTTTTCCGCTTTGATTGACCTGATCTTGCTTCGGATTCCAGTTGGCCAGAATAGACTCCAGTTTTTGGGTGACACCGGGTAATGCCGGAGCTCCATCCGCGGTCGAGAGCTTCATCCCGTTGTATTCCGGAGGATTGTGCGAGGCCGTAAAGTTGATTCCGCACACTGCCTTGTTTGACCTGATGGCGTGCGAAACTGCTGGCGTCGGCGTTGGTCCAACGCAGCGAAGTGCGTTAAACCCATGCTGCTGAACAATTTGTGTGCACTGGTCGGCAAAATGTTCGCCGAGGAAACGGCTGTCATGGGCGACGATCAGCGGCTGAGATGTTTGGCCAGAGGTAAATTGCAGACAAATCGCTTCGGTAACGCGGCGCACAGCGGCGAACGTGAAATCGTCCGCAATTACTGCGCGCCAGCCAGATGTTCCAAAGTGAATAGTCATACTTTAATAATTAAGAGTCTGCTTAATCTGCTTTCGTGGGTTAGCACACAAGATAATCGATATCGTCGAAAGTCAGCCCCAACAAAATGTGCTTCTAAGAGTCCAAATCTATTGTCAAATCAATAACTTAGGTGCGAGGTGGCCGAACAGTAGCATCCGTGCTTAAGCGTGTAAAGATATTTCTCCTCAATGCTTTAACTACGTAAGTTGAACATTTACTTGAACTAAGAGCGCTTAAGACAGCAAAATGGCGAACGCAGGGCGAACGGAAATCATGCTCTCAAATCGACCGCGTTAAAACTTGTTGACAGTGTTGGTCTCCGACCTTAGACTCGGGATTGGGTTACGGGAATGGCCACCAATTGCCAACCCGAATGCTACCGCTTGCCCGACTCAGTCAGGTCCAGAACTCTCACACATTTTGGATCAATGCTTTAAAAGAACCCGAAGGATAGGTGAAGATGTCTGACTCTTCGCTGCTTAGTCCCGGCATGGATATCGCCGAGTCTACTTCTCAACAACTACCCATCAGCTCAATCATCAGAAATGTCTGTGAGGCCGCCAACGGCGGACCGGACATGTTGTATGAAGCGCTCATCAAGATGAGCTTGATGGTCGAAGCCACTGCGCCGACTTACGGTTTATCGATCTGGTCAATGGCTGTCGACGGCAAACCAACTTTGCGGTGGGCCGAGGGGTTGCAAGAAGACGAACTGGCTGAAGGACAAAAAGCAGTAACCGAAGCACTGGCGAGTAATGGTCGACCAACTCCGGCGAACGTCGGTGATGTCGCGATCTGTTTGTTGTTGGCCTTGCCTACTTCGCTGCGAGAAGGCGCGGTACTTTACGGCCGCTGCGTCCGACCGCTCAACGAAACTCAAGCCAAAGAGTTAAACGCTTTAGGTGACGTGGCCCACATGGCCCACTCGCACCAACTGAGCTCAGCGCCGCCACTAAATGCCTCGCGGACCCAAACCGGAGGAGCTATTAACGCTTTGCCGGGAATGGTGTTCAGCAGCAGGGCAATGTCTGAAGTAGCGCGCAACGTTGAGCGAATCAAGGATTCTGATTCGACCGTCCTGGTAAACGGTGAGTCCGGTACCGGAAAAGAATTGATCGCGAGGGCCATTCACCGCATCAGCCGGCGATCCGAGAACGAGTTTGTTCCGTTCAACTGTTCCGCAGTTCCTGCGGAATTGATCGAAAGTATGTTGTTTGGTCACCGCAAAGGAACGTTTACCGGCGCTTCATCCGATCAGCTTGGCTTAATTAGAGCGGCTGAGAATGGCACTTTGTTTCTGGATGAGATTGGCGACCTGCCGCTCACGTTACAGCCAAAACTCTTACGTTTTCTCCAGGAAGGTGAAATCCATATCCTGGGTGACCGGGCCCCGAGGAAAGTCAACGTAAGAGTAATTGCTGCGACTCACAAGGACCTCGAGCAACTCGTCAAAGAAAAGCTTTTCCGCGAAGATCTCTACTACCGAATCGCAACGCTTACCATAAAAGTTCCACCTTTAAGAGAGCGGCCCGAAGACGTCTCCACTCTGATCTCTCATTTCATCACTCTGTTTTCGCGAAAGAACGAGCGAAACATTAACGGGATCACATGGGAGGCGATTCAATTACTGGAAACCTACGATTGGCCCGGTAATGTTCGCGAGTTAGCCGCCGAGATGGAGCGTTTAGTCTTATATGCCGATGACGACGGTTACATTCGACCAGAAAACATCAGCTCTCGAATTCGTCCGCAAGACCTAAAAGCCGGCGCTCAATCTGGGGCAGAGAGTCTCGATGACTTACTTGAGAGCTATGAACGTCGCGTGATTACAGAAACGCTAAAGCGGCATGACTGTAACGTAGCCAAGACGAGTGAAGCGCTCGGGCTCGGTTCCCGACAAACGCTCTATAAGAAGTTGAAGCGTCTCGCTATTGATATCGGTGACTTCCTTCAGGAAGAAGAGGATGCGGGAATGCAGTTTCGCGCCTGAGCGTTGCTAAAAAGCGTTCGTCCCAGCTGGCATTCGAGCCCTTGCTCGGATGCTTTTTTATTTTGGACCCGCTGGCCCAGGGAAGGGCGTCAACAGACGGTTGCGATATGACTTGAAGTTGTAAACTCCGGGCGACATCAATCAAACCTCAACAAACTTCTGATTTATCACCGCTGGTCCATCAGTTATTCACAGGGTTGGTCCAGCGAGTTGTCAACCGCGGGCTACAAACCAGCTCTCAAGATCCGGACAAAACCGAGCATTCAGTGCATTCCTTCGATGGCACGCCCCTTGTAATGGTGATGTCTGTCGCGAGGCATTAAGCCATCGCCTCAAACTTGGTCGAGTAGACGACCTCAAAGCTATGAAGACGAACACCACAAAAAATCTGGCATCAGCAGCAATGCTCGTAGTCCTATCACCGTTTCTAGCACTGACCATGTTGGTCAGCATAAAGACAGCGGGGATTCAGGGCAACACAGTGCTGTTGGTGTTGCTGACTCTTACTGGTGCTGTGCTAAGCGGAATCAACGGCTTCGGCCGCCGCACGGCCAGGGCTATTCCGCCGTCAACAGTAAAAGTCAACCCAGCTGAGGGTGCGTCCCAAAGCATCACGTGGTCTACCCGCCGCAGCACTAACGCATAACCTAACAGCTTAAAGGAGCAAAACGATGATTAAGAGATTCTTACGCGATGAGACAGGTCTTGAACTTTCTGAATACGCAGTAGCCGCAGCCCTCGTGGCGTTGGCCGCAGTTGCCGCTTTCCAACTTCTGGGTACCAACATTGGCGCCAAGATCAACGAACTCGCTGGCAAGATTCAGTAAGACATACGCAGGCTACCTCGACAGCGGCGGGTCCGCTGCTTGCTAACAGCTGCAAGCGAATCTCAAAGCCGTCGAAAGGAGGAAGGGACCATGATCAAGAATTTCTTTAAAGATGAAACTGGGCTCGAACTATCCGAGTATGCCGTGGCAGCAGCTCTAGTAGCACTTGCGGCAGTGGCGGCTTTCCAGCTCCTCGGGACCCAAATCGGAGCAAAAATAAACACCTTGGCTGGTTACATCCAGTAATCACCAATGTGATTGCAGATGATGGTTGGCGCACCTAAGAGCGAAATTCAAAGGTGCGCCGGCCACCTTTCCCACAGTCTTAAAACCCCCATCCTCTTTTCTTGAAAATTTAAATTCTCCGAGTCAGGCATGCTTAGTCCAACAGCCACTGTCTACGAAGTGTTTTTGATCCCGCTCGCCGTACTAATCATTTATTACGACGTGCGGTATCGCCGTATTCCAAATCCATTCGTACTTGCAACCTTGATCAGCGGTGTGACCGTGAATGTTTTCTTTGCCGGCGCGGCCGGCGCGGTCGCCAGCCTGGGAGGTTGCGTACTCGCATTTTTACTAATGTTCATGTTGCACGTCTTTGGCGGCATGGGCGCGGGTGACGTCAAGTTGTTCGCTGCGATCGGTTCTGTGATCGGCGCGCATCTTGTCCTGCCGGCCTTTCTGGTTGTGGTCCTGACGGGCGGGTTACTCGCTCTCGTTTCAGTTATCAGATCAGGAATTTTTACCACGACGATGCATCGAGTCCTTCAGATCCTGGTCGGTTTGCTACCAGGCTGGCAAATGCCGAAGTTCGCTATCCCGGCGGACCGTAAACTCACTATCCCCTACGGTGCGGCCATCACGATTGGCGCAATTATCGCGACCGCAATTTTTCATCCGTAAACAAGTAGCGCCAATTTTTAGTTCAGACCGATTGGAAACGGAGAGTATCCCATGCGAAACAAACGCTTTTTCCTAGTCCTAGTAGGAGCGCTGATATTTGGTGTTCTCGCTGCTGTTTCTGTCAGCAAGTATTTATCAAGTGCTCAAGCCTACACAAAGAATCTCAGCAAGGTTGCGGTTGCGAAGGTTGCAATCCCCGTTGGAACCAAGATCATTCCTGAGCAAATTATGGTGGTCCAGTTTCCCAAGGAATCAACCCCTGACGGTGCGTTTGATTCGCCAGAGAAACTCGCAGGTCGCGTAGTGATTGCTAACGTAGGAGCTCGCGAACCGATTACTGAATCACGTCTCGCTCCAGAAGGTACTTTGGCAGGTCTTTCGGCTGTCATCCCAGAAGGATATCGAGCGATGACCGTGAAGGTTGACGATGCGGCAGGAATCTCGGGCTTCATCATGCCGGGTACTCTCGTTGACGTCGTGGTGGTGATCGATCCGAGGGAAGGTTCCGGTATGCAGAATCCGATTTCGAAAATCGTCCTGCAGAACATCAAGGTGCTGGCCAATGGTCAGAACATCGACAAACCCGAAAATGAACGTGAAGCCAACAGCGTCAAAGCTGTAACGCTCCAGGTTACACCGGAGCAGGCTGAAAAACTTGCACTCGCAACCAACGAAGGAAAGTTGCAACTGGTCATGCGTAGTCAGATAGACCAGGGCGACGAAGAAACTCCTGGCGTCGATAAGAGGGGCCTGCTTTCAGGTGAACGCGCTGTTCCCGTACCAGATCCTGGTTCGATGAAGAGCGAACAGCCGAAAGCCGACGCAAAGCCAGTTCGTCGCGTGCAGGTGCAAAGAGAACCCAAACCGGTGGCCGCTCCTACAGAGCCACCGGCACCTCGCAAACAAGTCGAAATGATCGAGGGCGCCAAGAAGCGCAACGTCGAGTTTCCATAACCACATTTTTGAAGCTGGGCTCACATCGAGCGAAAGAAAGAAGAAGGAGCAAAAGATCATGCAGAGCCGTTCCCCAATATCACGCCGAGTAGGTTTATTACTCGCGTCGTTGATTGTGATTCTTGGCAACGTCGTCACCTACGCCCAGGAGAACTCCTACAAGGCGTCCTTTACTAATAACAAGGAATCGATCGCAGTGAATGTTCTGGTGGGACAGTCGCGCGTGATCAATTTCGATAGACCAGTCGGAAGATTTTCGGTCTCGAACCCTGAGATCGCGGAAGCAGTCTTGGTCACTCCTGATCAAGTACTGGTTAATGGAAAAGGCTCCGGTCAGGTCAACTTCATCGCATGGGAGCAGACCGGTGGTCAGTTCCTCGTATTTGACGTGTTCGTCCGCGCTAATCTTTCACTGATCGATTCACAGATTAGAGCACTGTTTCCCAAGGACGACATTCGCTTGAGTCAGGCGAATGGTTCAGTGGTCATTTCAGGCAGCGCCGCTGACAGCAACACTTCGAAACAAGTTCAGAGTGTTGTGGAAGCAGCCGGTTTCAAAACCGTGAACATGCTGTCGTCGCCGACCAAAGGTGCAACCCAGGTTCAACTCCAGGTGCGCGTTGCGGAAGTTTCCCGCAATCGCATGAAGGATATCGGCACTTCGTTTACCTATCAGGGAGCGCCCAGCCATGGTGGCTACCTTAATAGTGGTTCTGGTCCAAGCGGACTGAGTGATCCACCGGCGCAGCCCAGACCGTTGTGTCCTGGTTGCGGTATTGTTGGTGGTCCATTAACTCCAGCTTTGAACCTGCTGCTCATGGGTGGCAACACTCTGGCGATGCTGCGCATGCTGCAGACACAGGGTGCCGTTCGTGAACTCGCCGAACCAAACATCATTGCCATGGATGGACAGGAAGCCAGCTTCCTCGCCGGTGGTGAATTTCCGATCCCGGTCATCCAGTCAAACAATAGCCAGGTAGGTGTCACCATCGTGTTCAAGGAATATGGTGTCCGCTTAACCTTCAAACCAACCATCATTGACGAAGATCACATTCGCCTCGAATTGACTCCGGAAGTTTCCACCATCGATTTCAACACTGGTGTGAAGTTTGACGGATTCCTGATTCCTGGTCTGTTAACTCGTCGCGCCAAGACTGGCGTTGAGTTGAGAGACGGACAGAGCTTCGCGCTGGCCGGATTGTTGGACAATCGCGAAATCAAATCGATCTCCGAAGTTCCAGTACTCAGCCAGGTACCGATCCTTGGAAACCTCTTCAAGTCGAAGTCGTTCCAGAAGAATGAAACAGAGTTGATGTTCATCGTAACTGCGCAGATCGTCAAACCAGTCAATCGCGACGACATTCCGCAGATGCGTGGCATCGATGGTCTGAAGAATGGTTCGCCCTTAGGTCTCGAGCCCAAAGGCGAGGGCATCTCTGGCCAGACTGGCTACAAGGTGACCGGACAGAACGAAGAGACTCCGAAAGCTGTTGAGCCAGCGAAAAAGGCTGAGCCCAAAACAACGACGGATACCAACGCCACGTCCACCACTTCAAGCAGCACTTCGAGTGTTCGCGTGATCAATCCCATGCTGCCGCCAGCAAAGGTTGCAAAACTCGAACTCAACTAATAAGCCCCAAGCCTCGCAATTTGCTGAAAACGTAACAAGTTAAAGGGAGGCACAAGTGATAAAGAAAAGCAGTTACAGCAAGCGCGACAAGGAACGCGGATCGATTTTGGCAACTTCCGCGTTGGGAATGTTAACGGTCTTACTCGCGGTCGGATTGGGAGTTGACATCAGCAGGTTCTACTTGACCAAAACGGAATTGCAGAACGCTGCTGATGCTGCGGCTCTCGCGGCAGTATCCGGATTGAACGCTTCCCCAACCGGAATATCTGACGCTACTGACCGCGCAGTAAAGGCCATGAACAAATATGACTTCAACAAGACGGGCGTCACGTTTCCACGTGCGAACGTCTTGTTCGCTGTCAACCTTGACGGTCCATACATGAGTGAAGGTGCCGCCAAGACTTCGCCCGGAAACATTCGTTTTGTCCAGGTCACGACTCCAGCCGAATCAGTTTCGGTTTCGTTTGCAGCGCCAATCCTGGGCAAGAACAAGTCGATCAGTGCGACTGCAACCGCAGGTTTCTCAGTTCCGCTCAACGTCTTCTGTAATTGGTTACCCGTTTCGGTAATCGACTACGACGTACCGATGGCTCCGGGTCAGACATATACGATTCGTGCAGGTTCGCAAGGCAGTATTTCACCGGGTAACTACCAGATCCTGGCCGTCGCAGGTTCAGGCGGTAAGGACGTGCGTATTGGTTTAGGAAGCGGTGTGGATCTTTGTGCGTCCCCGGGAGCTGAGTATGCAGTGGACACAAAGACCGGCGTCACGGCAGGTGCCGTACGACAGGGACTGAACACGCGCTTTGACGAATATCAGACCTCGCAAGTGGATCCTTCAACGATGCCGCCGGATACAAATATTAAAGAGAATATCAATTACGACCAGTACAAGGCCCGTAGTCCGCTTCAGCCACCTTCGCATCAAGGTATCGATTACCGACGGGTTGTTGTCATTCCAATTGTGAAAGCTGCCGAATATGACCAGGGACGAAATGTAGTGAAATTCAATCGCTTCGGTCAATTCTTTCTGCAGACCAAGGTTGGATCAGGTAACGGTGGCGACCTCGTTGCTGAATACATCGACGACATCGTGGTGAGTGGTTCAGGTGGCTACGATCCGAGTGCTGGACCAGGCAATGCTCTGCAAGCAATTCCAGTTCTCTACAAATAGGTGGTGACCAATGCATTACCGCATAAAAAAAATTCGGAATGCTCGACGCTGGCGAAGACTTCACAGTTTGCAAAATTTTCGCCGCGATGAGCGCGGAGTTCAGTTAGTCGAACTCGCGGTTGTGTTGCCCCTCTTTCTGATGTTGTTTGCAGCTACTGCTGAGTTTGGTCGTTATTTCTACGAATACACGACCGTGGCTAAGGCCTCGCGCGTGGCTGCTCGTTACCTTGTTACTGCGAAGGTGAGCGCTGGTAACGACGCGATCGCAAAGAACCTGGTTGTCTATGGCAATACCGCTGGTACCGGAAGCCCAGTCCTGAGTGGGCTGTCAACCGCAAACGTTCAGATCACTCGACAAGGTGGGGTGCCAGTTTTGCCAGAGACCGTAACCGTTTCGATCGTCAACTATAAACACACGCCCGTATTCGACCTGGGCAAGATGCTTAAAAGTACGACGATTACAACCGCAGTCGATGTGAAGCCGAGCGTGACGATGCGATTCCTGCTCACGCAGCCGCCGGTTTAGAAAGGGTTGAAATGATGCATATCAAATCCTGCAAAACCAATGAACGTGGCTCGACTCTCGTCGAATTTGCAATCGGCGCGACGGTGTTCTTAACAGCAATGTTCGCAGTTCTTGAATTTGGTCGCGCCTTGTGGACGCACAATGCTTTGACAGATGCGGCTAGACGAGGTGCACGTTACGCGACCATGCACGCTTCAGCCGATAGCGGCAGCGTGCAAAACGTCGTCGTCTACGGCAATCCAGCTGGAAGCGGTTCGCCTATGCTTCCCAATCTTACAACCGGCAATGTGTCAGTTAATTATTCCGGGACCTACCAGATCAATAAAGGGACCGTAACGGTCAGCATCACGAACTATCAATTCCAATTCGTGATTCCAATCGTCGGTACCACCATCACCATGCCTAACTACTCGACCACGCTCACCGCTGAAAGCGTTGGGCTACTCCCCGCAAACAAGTGAACCAATCAGGAATCTTCCCCCAACACCTAAAATCATGACACAGCCAATCT
This sequence comes from Pyrinomonadaceae bacterium, assembly GCA_035457105.1. Lineage (GTDB taxonomy): Bacteria > Acidobacteriota > Blastocatellia > Pyrinomonadales > Pyrinomonadaceae > PSRF01. The sequence continues at coordinate 13,029 of DATIBX010000565.1, read as the reverse complement.
CATTCGTTGTCTTAAGCACGGACCTTAATCAATTCAAGGACATTCGCCGCGCCCTGTCTGCAGAAGGACGGGCGCAGCTGCTCGCCGGCGGAAACGATACCGATCAGTTATACGATGAAATTCTTCGGCTCAAACCCTCGGCCGCGATTATTGCTTTGGGTTCAAATCCCGAAGTTGCACTCAAGTTCATTGAACGTTTGAACAAAGAGCGACCGAATACTGCAATTATTTCGGCCGCTCAGGATGCTTCTCCCGACTTGATCATCCGCAGTATGCGAGCGGGAGCAAAAGAATTTCTCCGTATTCCAATCAGTACCGAAGAGCTTCGGACTGTTCTCGACAGGATCTCAGACTTCTCAACCACCCAGGTCGAAGCACCAAAGAAAAAAGGAAAGATGATAGCTGTCTTTTCCAGTAAGGGTGGCTGCGGTACCTCCTTTATCGCGACCAATCTGGCGGCCGTGATGTCAGCCAAGACCTGTTTAGTTGACTTGAACTTGCAAGCCGGCGATCTCCCATTATTTTTGGGAGTGGAAGCGAAGTACTCAATTGCTGACATGGTGGAGAAGCGTTCAAGACTCGACGATGAATTAATCGCCAGCCTGGTAACGCCGCATTCTTCGAAGCTGTCACTCTTAGCGGCGCCTAAAGAAGCGGACTCTGCCGACGAAATCGAGCCGCAGCATATCTTCGAGGTACTCCAGAAACTTCGTGAGAGCTACGAATACGTAGTTCTCGATCCACAACACACCTTCGATTCCATAACGCTCGCTGCTCTCGATCAATCGGACGAAATAGTTTTGGTTTTGACGCTTGATATCCCTGCCATTCGAAGTACCCAGCGCGCGCTCGAAATATTTGATCGTCTCGGCTATCCGAGAAAGAAGGTGCGTATTGTCGTGAACCGCTGGAGCAAGCAGATCGACCTCGATTTGCGCCAGGTCGAGAAGTTCCTTGGCGAACCCGTAGTCGGATTTGTTCCCAGCGATTACCAACTTGCAGTTAGCTCAATCAACCTCGGCACACCCTTGGTCCAATGCGACTCGTCATCAAAGATCTCTGCTGAAATCAGGCGAATCGCTCAAACGGTCACCAGTGGTGAGGTCTTATTAGAACAACCCAAGGTAAAACGTAGCTTCTGGAACACGTTTATTAAGAAAGATGAGCAACCAGAGCTCAACCTCGGCAACCCATCGTTAGGCAAAGTCTAAATTCAACCCTCATCGGTAAAAAAACTATGGCACTCCGCGAAAGATTAATACGGGAAACCGGCGTCCCTGGCGCCGGAAACGGAATGGATGGCACTGGCCAGAATTCGTTCCAGGAAATGAAATCGCGTCTACACCGGACGCTTATCAATCGAATGGATCTGACCAAGCTCTCAAGTTTGAGTCAGGATCAGGTACACGCTGAAGTATTGCGACTCGCGGAAAGTGTCCTGGCGCAAGAGGCGATGCCTCTTTCGGCCGCGGAACGAGAGCGACTTGTAAGCGATGTTCAGCACGAACTATTCGGACTTGGACCACTGGAACCATTACTCGCCGATCCAACCATTTCCGACATTCTCGTGAACTCCGCCCACACCATCTACATAGAGCGACGCGGAAAAATTGAAGCAACCAATGTCAGGTTCAAGGACGATGAGCATTTGATGCGAGTAATTGAACGCATTGTTTCTTCAGTCGGTCGTCGCATTGACGAATCGTCGCCGATGGTCGACGCCCGCTTACAAGACGGCTCTCGCGTCAACGCCATTATTCCCCCGCTGTCGATTGATGGTCCAGTCCTGTCAATCAGACGTTTCGGTTCGGACCCTCTGAGGATGAATGCGCTGATCACTAACAAGGCACTCACGAAAGAGATCTCCGAAATGCTCGAGATGTGCGTCAAGGCGCGACTAAACGTCCTGATCTCGGGTGGTACCGGTGCCGGTAAAACCACGCTGCTGAACGCCTTGTCCGCCTTTATTCCTGAAAATGAACGCATCGTGACGATTGAAGACTCGGCCGAACTACAACTGCAACAACCGCACGTCGTAAGACTGGAAACTCGTCCGCCCAACATTGAAGGGCGCGGCGAAGTTACCCAGCGAGACCTGGTCAGAAACGCACTGCGAATGAGACCCGATCGGATTGTTATCGGTGAGGTTCGCGGCGGTGAAGCGATCGACATGTTGCAGGCTATGAACACCGGTCACGACGGGAGTTTGACAACCATCCACGCGAATACTCCGCGCGATGCTCTGGCCAGACTCGAGACAATGATCCAGATGACGGGTATGCGACTGTCCGATCGGGCCATGAGGCAGCAAATTGCTTCGGCACTCGATCTAGTGGTCCAGGTTGCTCGTATGTCCGATGGTTCGCGTCGCGTTACTTCAATTGCGGAATTAACCGGAATGGAAGGCGAAACGATCACCATGCAGGAGATCTTCCTGTACGAACGATCTGGTGTCGATGCTCAGGGCCAGGTGCTCGGAAAATTCAAATCAACTGGTATCCGTCCGCGGTTCGCCGAGCGTCTCAAGACATTTGGTATGCAACTGCCAAGAGCATTCTTCGAGGAGCTATAAAGATGATCATCTCATTCCTCGTATTTGTCTTCGCTCTATTCCTCGTGTTGGGCGCCTATTTGCTCGCCACTCATGGCAGCGATGCCAAGCGGGTTCGTTTGCAAAAGCGACTACAGGACGCATTGCTGCATTCGTCGCACGTCGAGGATGTTGAAGTTGTGCTGGCGCGCAACGAACTGATGAGCGAAATCCCCTGGGTTAACCGTTCATTAGTGCAACTGCAATCCGCCCTGCATCTGAAACGGATGCTGGATCAGGCGGACCTTCAGATCACTCCATCGCGTTTGGTGATGTTCTCAGGTATGGCGGGAATGTTGGGGGCGCTGGCGACTTCAGTTCTGACCTATCTGATCCCGGTGATTGTTTTGGTAGGTCTGGCGACAGCTTCTATTCCGTTGGTGCACGTTTGGTGGAAACGAAAAAGGCGATTCGATGCGTTTCTCGAACACCTTCCAGATGCGCTCGATCTAATGAGTCGGGCGTTGAGTGCGGGCCATGCATTTTCAGAGGCGTTGCACATGGTATCCACCGAGATGCCCGAGCCGATCGCGACAGAGTTTCGCAAAACTTACGAAGAGCAGAACCTTGGTCTATCGCTCAAGTTAGCTCTGGAGAATCTCACGGAACGTATTCCTTTGCTGGATCTGCGTATGTGTATCACGGCCGTTCTGATTCAGCGTGAGACCGGCGGCAACCTGGCCGAGATCCTTGAGAAGGTTGCTTACACCATTCGTGAACGCTTCCGGATCATGGGCGATTTGAAAACGTTGACAACCAGTTCGCGTATGTCGGCATGGTTGCTCTGCGCTTTGCCAATCTTCGTCGCTCTGATGGTGACGGTCATGAACCCCGACTACATGAGCGTTCTGTGGAGAGATCCACGTGGTCATTACTTAATCGCGGCAGCCCTGTTCATGCAAATAACCGGAATGCTTATCGTTAGAAAGATTCTAAAGATTCAGATCTAACACCACCTGCGCCCGTCCGGTTCACCAATGAACAGCGAGCGAGCGCCAGACGAAAGACCGAACACTCCAATGCTGCTAATAATCGGGATCTCCACTTTCGTTTTTATCACCCTGGGTATGTTGGGTGTTTACTGGTTGGTCTATCGTCCGCAGAGTGCGGCCACAGAACGGTTGCGAAGCCTTGCTATGAAAGGCGGCTCCGGTGGCTCCGCTAGTGCTGGGGTAATTATCCCTGAGGATAATCCGGCAGCGGAGATAGCGCACCGAATTGCTTCCCCCATCAATCGACTGCTGCCCCCGTCTGCGATGGAGGCCCAAAAGCTGCAGAAGCAATTGATGCATGCTGGTTTCCGATCAGACTCCGCGCCAATCGTTTACCGCGCGATCCAATTAGCCAGTATGGCCGGCTTTCCGGCAGTCGTTGCTTTGATTTGCGCTGTCCTGGCGAGACCACTCCAAAGCGCACTCGTCTGGATCATTCTGGCCTTTGTGGCTGGCTTCATTCTCCCTCGCTACAGCCTGAAACGAATCACCAACAAACGACAGCGATTACTGCGTTGGGGACTCGCGGATGCGTTGGACTTGATGGTTGTTTCAGTTGAGGCCGGTCTCGGACTGAACGCAGCGATGATGAAGGTCAGCTCAGAAATGAGGGATGCGCATCCCGAGATCGCCATCGAACTTGAACTGGCCAACCTCGAGATTCGAGTTGGTCGCGAACGCGATGAAGCGCTGCGAAATTTAGCAGAGCGCACTGGTGTTGACGACCTCCGCAGTCTGGTTGCGATGTTGATCCAGACAGATAAATTTGGAACTTCGATCGCCAAAGGACTTCGCGTATTTTCAGATTCACTTCGCACAAAGCGACGCCAACGTGCTGAACAGGAAGCGCAGAAGGCAGCTGTGAAGTTGCTATTCCCGTTGGCCTGTTTCCTTTTCCCGACACTGTTTATCGCGATTCTTGGCCCGGCGGCCCTGAACCTCATTGACGTACTCGGAAAGATGTAGAAGGAGCAAACATGAACAAACGAAGAATAATAGCGGTGCTAATTGCCTTCGTCCTCACTATCGCAGCCACTGCCATGTGGAGCGCGGCAACCATCGAACGTGAGGGAGATCCAGACGTTAACGTCCTTGAAGATTCAGGTTCTGACGCCGGTACCGTCGCCCCTGAGCAGAAGAAAGGCGGCGGCAACAAGATCGTAAAAGTTTTGGCAGCGCCGTTCAAAGCTTTTGGCAGCCTATTCAAGCGCAATAACGATGGCAAGTTTCAACGCATGTCGGAAAAAGACGCGGAAAAATTCCAGAGCGTTGGTGTCGAGCGCGTCGATGACGGCCGTAGTCCTGAAAGAAAACTAAGCGCAAGCGGTTCAGCGAAAGAACACATGGAAATCGGAAGGCAGTTGCTTCTTAGCGGACAGATCAACGAAGCGATTAGCGAGCTCTCGATGGCCGCCTCGTTAGATTCGAAACTGACAGAAGCTCACAACCTGCTTGGTGTTGCTTACGATCAAAAAGGCTTGGTTGATCGCGCCAAAGCATCGTACGAGAAGGCGGTCAAATCTGACTCGGACGATCCAGAGACGCTTAACAATCTCGGTTTCTCGCTTTACAAAGCCGGAAACTACCGCGCCGCAGTCGACCGCTTGAAACGAGCCGCGAAGTTGGCGCCGACAGACGAGCGCATCTTGAACAATCTTGGTCTCGCCCTTTGTCGCTTAGGCAAATTCGATGACGCGTACAAGAGTTTTGCGCGCGCTGGTGGACCACTAACAGGCAACCTGAACATTGCCAAAATGCTTGAGAGATTTGGTCGCGAGGATGATGCAATTAAGTATTACGAAGACGCGCGCAAGATAGATCCAAACAACTCGATAGCACTCCGACGTCTTGCAGATCTCTATCAACGCGTTGGTAAGACCGCAGAGGCGGAAGAAGCTCGCGTTGCTTTGGCTGCAAGGTCGAATGGTAACGGTTCAGTCGCAACCATGGAACGATAATTAGAAGGGAACTCACATGTCGCAAACGACGATCCTGACGCGCGCAGAAATCGAAAGCATGGGACCGCCCCTGCCCGAAGAGTTGCATGATACGGGAATTGGTGAGGGTTTCTTGTGTGACCTGGCCCTAAAACATGTGGCCATGTTGCCCGATCCAACCACCTTAGCTGTTGCCGAACGCATGCACCTGCCGCGAACGTTGACCGAAGAGATCTTGCAGAAGCTCTATCGTGAAAAGCTTATCGAGGTCCGGGTACAAACGGCAGTTGGTTCAACCCGGTATGCAATGTTGGACCACGGTTGGGATCGTCTGACGCGGTTGTTGAATGTTTGTGGTTATACGGGCGCAGCGCCCGTGTCCCTGAATGACTACGCGCATATGATGAGGCTGCAGTCCATACCCTCGAATCCAGCCTCGATGGAAATAGTACGAAGATCTTTTCATGATCTCGTCTTGCCGGAATCACTGCTGCAGACGCTCGGCTGCGTTATAAATTCACGCAGATCATTATTTCTGACTGGATTACCCGGGACTGGTAAAACTGCAGTCGCAGAGCGTATCAATGGCGCCTTAGCTGGCGGCATCTGGATTCCCTACGCCGTCGAGATCGACAATCAGATCATCAGGGTTTTCGATTCACACTGTCATCGACCGCTCGGGGACGATGAAACGCCGGTTGAATACGATCGACGTTGGGTGCTGATTGAACGTCCATTAGTTGTGGTGGGTGGCGAGCTCACTCTCGAGAATGCCGATCTAACATGGAGTAACGCGGCGAAGTTTTACGAAGCCCCGTTCCAGATGAAGTCCAACGGAGGCACGCTCGTAATTGATGACTTTGGCCGACAGCGAGTCGCTCCCCAGGATTTGTTGAACCGCTGGATCGTTCCACTTGAACGCCGGGTCGATTACCTCGCACTGCACACCGGAAAGAAGATTGAGGTCCCCTTTGAGCAGCTAGTTGTATTCTCGACTAATCTCGAGGAAAAGGACCTGGCTGACCAGGCGTTCCTTCGTCGTATGGGTTATCGCGCGCGGGTCGAGCCGCCTACACCCGCCGCGTTCTCGGAAATATTTAAACGTCAGGCGTCGAGTCGCGGTGTTACCTGGGAACCCCAGGTGATGGACCATCTCTTGACGAAGTATCGGGTCGAGCGCCGGCAAATGAAGGGTTGCGAACCCCGAGATTTGATCGATCGCTCCAGCGATATCTGTCTGTTCGAATCATTGCCGCTGCACCTGACGCCGCAGATCCTGGACATAGCGTGGCGAAACTATTTTGGAACGTCACATTCCTTCGCTCCGGTTCAAACGCAGGAAACAATGATCGAAAGAACTCTCTCCGATCCACTCGAACTGTAAACAGTGTCAGAGCCAGAACGGAGGAGAGCATGCGCCAGAATCTAAACTGTTACAGGATCCTGTTAGCCGGAGTTTTGCTGAGTTTGAGCAGCACGATTTTGCTGGCGCAATCTGCAAAGACCGGTCAGGAAAAAAATCCTGACAGTGAACAGCAAACACAGGTGAGATTGAAGCTCAAGGACGGTACGTATTTGAGTGTAGACGACGCCTGGGAAACTCCGCAGGGCATCTGGTACCGGCAGGGAAGTTTGAGCTATTTAACTTCGAAAGATCGGGTGAAGTCGATCGATCGCGTCAGCGCTACACCGGCCGAAAACTCCGACGAAGATACCCCGACGGTGATCCAGCCTGTTGCCGCTCCGGTAGACGATTCGGAAAAGCCCGCCTGGATCTATCTCAAGGGAGGGGCCAAGGTCGAGGCAGACAGTGCGTCGGAATCGGCCGCCGGAGTTTGGTACAAACGAGGCCCGCTTTCGCTATTCATTGAGCGTGACCGCGTCGATCACATTGAACGCGAAACTGCTGCCGTTGCCACCGGCAAAAAAGAACGCGGCTGGAGCACGGGTAGTCAATCACTTGATCGACTTATCAAGCAAAATGGTGGCAAGTTTGGAGTCGATCCTTACCTCGTTTTCCTGGTGATGGAGCAAGAGTCGCACTTCAACACGCGCGCAGTTTCTCCGAAAGGTGCTCGTGGGTTGATGCAACTGATGCCTGGGACTAGTGCGCGTTTTGGTGTTCGTCGTCCGCACGATGCAGCTCAAAATATTTCTGGCGGCACACGTTACCTTAAAGAACTCCTCAATCGTTTCAACAATCGAGTGGATCTTGTGTTGGCTAGTTACAACGCAGGCGAAGGCGCCGTGATCAAGTTTGGTCATCGAGTGCCGCCTTATCGCGAGACGCGAAACTACGTGAAGAAGATTAGTTTCCGCTATAACCGTGGCAAAGAGAAAACAAAGCCTGCAAACCAGGCGACGTCGAAAAACAACTCGACAGGAGAGCAGTGATGGTTAAAACATCGAACAGCGTGCGCAATTGGTTGTTTGTGTTTTCGATAGTTTTTCTCGTCAGCGCCTTTTATGGATCGAGCGTGTTGGCCCAGGGTGGGAACGGTCCACTGACGAATCGTTCGGTGGTCAAACTCGTGAAGGCCGGGTTTAAAGAGAAGACTGTCATTTCAATCATTGCGAGTCGTCCCGCCAATTTCCAACTTGAAACGGATCAACTTATTGAACTGAAACGAAATGGTGTAAGTGAAAACATTATTCTCGCAATGTTGTCTCAGAGTGTTGGGTTCGTCAGCGACGATGAGGAGTGGAGTACTAACGATTCATTCTTTAAAGGAATGAAAGGTCCAAGCGCGAGTGGCAATTCGCAGAGTACAGACATCTTTGGATCCGGAGCAAGTTCGGGAAGTTCAAATAGAAGTCGTGGTCGCGAAGAAGGTAACCAGAATGAGGGAACCGTTACTGGTTCGGCCACCGTTAGGATAATCAGGCCGCCGGCAGAGGCGGGAGACATGGAACCTAAACTTGAGAAGACCCCGACCCTTGATAACGCGGCAGTTATTCGGCTGGTTGACGCCGGCTTTTCCGAAGGCACCATCATCAAGCGAATCGAAGGTTCACCAGCGGATTTTGATCTCTCGCCCACCAAGCTAGACGAACTTCATAAGCGTCGCGTGACGGATGCCATCATCACGGCGATGACTCAAGCGATGACCGACAAGGGGTAATGTCACCTTTTGTTTGTTTCTCCAACATAGAAGAATCTTCAACCTGGGATAGCTAAGAAGGTAGACCCTGTCCCCGCTCAACTCCAAGACTGCGACTCTGATCGGTAAGTTGGACAACTCAATCTGAGTTTAAAGTTTGGTCGAGTTGAGCGGGGACAGGGCCTATTTTTGCCTCCAATACTTCTGTCCTCACCCCAGCCAAAATGTTACACGGAGGCCTTGTAGCCCCTGGTCGTATCATTGAGACACATCTAAAATTTAGAGAGCTACTGGACCATTTCTAGCTAAGTGAAGAAATAGTTGGAGTTCTCGGTCTTTTACGCCAGCGGCACAGTCATTGCCAATAGAGAAGTTGCTTTGGCGAGCAGTGATCTGCCTGGCATTAATTATAAAGACGTAATTGTAGAAGATTCGAGACGGAGGAAAGATGCGACCAATTAAGCACGCGGAGCGTGGATTGACCTTTTTAGCGGGAAAGACATTCAATCTAATTCAATCGGTGAATAAATTCAGACCGAACCCCTCGTTCACTCCAAAGTGGTCTGAGAAACCCCTTTTGAAATCCTGGCAGAAGAGTAAGCCAACGCTTGGCTGGCCGCGCACCACAGATTCGCTTTGTCCTAACTGCGTTATTGAAGCAAGAGAAGCGATCCTGAGCGGAAAGAAGGACGTCAGTGTACTAATCAATGAGAAGGTCGGGGAAATCAAGGCGCAGATTATTGAGCGCGATGGCGAAATCTGGATGATTAAAGATTGTCCCCAACACGGCCACTTCGAAGACATGATGGCGATCGACGCGAAGTTCCTGACGCACATCGAGAAGATGTTTCCAGGACGCGATATCGACGCCCATAATGACGAAAAACTCCATAACCACGGCTCCAGCACTGTTAAGTACGGACGTGGCGCGGTGCTCACTGTGGATCTTACCAACCGGTGCAACATGATGTGCGACCCGTGCTTCATGGATGCCAATCAGGTCGGCTTTGTTCATGAGCTGAGCATGGATGAGATCAAAGAAATTCTCGACAACGCCATCACAATCAAGCCGAGACGACAGATGTCAGTTCAGTTCTCGGGTGGTGAGCCATCAATTTCTCCGCACTTCATTGAAGCTATCAAGTATTCGCGTAAGGTCGGCTACAACAGCGTTCAAGCTGCTACTAACGGAATCGAATTCGCCAAGAGCAAAGAGTTCTGCCGTGAAGCCGCCGAAGCCGGTCTGCGTTACGTCTATCTCCAGTTCGATGGTATCGGCAACGATGCCAACAGTCATCGTCAGGTAGGTAACCTGTTCGACGTCAAAATGCGTGCGATCAACAACCTGCATGAAGCCGGTGTTGAGATTGTGTTGGTAACAACACTGGTCAATGGAATCAACAACGATCAGGTTGGTTCCATCATTCGCTTTGCATTGGATAATCCCAAGAAGATTGCGTTCCTGTCGTTCCAGCCCGTTTCGTTCACGGGTCGTGACGAAGAGATCACTGAGCAACGACGTTTACAGCAGCGTTACACACTTTCGCACCTGGCCCACGACGTTAAGAACCAGGTTGGTATTACTGAGCCAACCCGAGACTGGTTCCCGTTATCTCTAATGGGTGCATTTGCCGATTTTGCCGACCTCGTGCATGGACCAGAAGCTGAATGGGGTCAGGTCTCTTGTGGTTGTCACCCGAATTGTGGTGTTGGTACCGCAGTGATGATCGATAAAGAGAATAAGGAAATGCGACCTGTACCGGAGTTTCTAAATATTCCGGGGTTGGTCAAAGACATGCAGAAGATCACCGATGCTGCACGCGGCAAGTGGATGTCGAACGTCATGATGGGTTTGACCCTGCTAAAGCACTACAACCCGTACAAGTCGCCTTCACAGTTTACGCTGTACGAACTGTTCAAAAAGTTCGACAAGTCGTTTGGCTTGACTGGCAAGGACTACGGAAAGGTGAGTGGCGATCGTAGTAAGACCGACATCGAAAAGAGACGCTCTGATCGTTGGAATTTCCTCTTTATCGCCGGCATGTGGTTCCAGGACCTGTTTAACTATGACTTCCGGCGCACTGAAATGTGCATCATTCCTTACGGAACGCAGGAAGGTGAAATCTCGTTTTGCGCTTACAACACGGGAATTGGCTGGCGCAATATTATTGAGAATATGCACCAGAATGCGACGGTGGCCAAGTGGTATCAGGAGCACGGCCGTCATGAGATATTTGCCGGTGGCAAGGACGTGCATTTAGCGGATAGCACTCATGGCTTGATTTTGAATGAAATCGATCTGGCTCGTCCGAATAAGCCAGAAATGGAAGGTCCCAAGACTGCTCACGAAGAAGCTGTCATGATGCGCAAGATGTATCAGGAGATGGTTCTGAATAAGCAGTTGGACGTGAAACAAGCCGATAAACCCGTTCAGATCAAAGGGTTGAGTCGCAAGACCGAACAAGAGGCCGAAGCCGTCCTGGTTTAGCTTTGAGTCGTCATTCTCGAGCCCCGCGAACAGTCTTCTGAGCGCGGGGCTCGATTGTGTAATCGGCTGGTTGGTCGCTGCGAACTTGACCTAAAGCATTGATGGCGTGTTAAATATCTGTCCCGAAAAAGAACTGACTGACTAAAGGAAAGTACAGAGAGAATGGCAATAGTTACTGTTAACCAAGGTGAATCGATCGAAAGCGCGTTGCGTCGTTTCAAGCGCAAGGTGATGACCGAAGAGATTATTAAGGACGCCAAGAAGCACGCCTTCTTTATTCCACCGGGCCAAAAGGCGAAGTTGAAGTCAGCGCTCGCACGTAAACGGAATAAGAAGAAGGGCCGAATGCGTGTACCGCGTGACTAGTTAGTGCTCCCCTGTTGAGCGGCGCTGGCCGCACTCTTATCTCACCAGCCGTCTTTAACTGAAGGCCGATAAGTGGACGTTCCTGAGTGAGCGGACCATTGAAAGTGGAGTCTGCCGAAACTCGCTCCGTGAGATGATAAACAGAGATGACGCGAATCCTAGTTACAAATGACGACGGTATTCACTCTGATGGTCTTATTCAATTAGAGCAAGCCCTTAAAGAGATTGGTGAGGTATATGTAGTAGCGCCGGCTTCGGAAATGAGCGGCGCCTCTCATAGTCTTACCTTGGCGAGACCACTGAGAATCAGGCAGTTGGACTCAAGACATTGGGCTATCGACGGTACTCCAACCGATTGTGTAACGCTTGCCCTAAATCGCATTCTTCCTGAAAACGAACGTCCAGACATTTGTGTATCCGGGATCAATCACGGCGGAAATCTGGGCGACGACGCGACCTATTCAGGTACAGTCGCTGGTGCCTTGGAAGCAACAATTCTCGGCGTTCCTGGCATTGCTCTAAGCCTGGTCGCGAGAGATAACTTTGACTTTACTGAAGCTGCGGCGTTTGCAGTGGTGGCAGCGCGCAAAGTCCTGGAAGAGAATTTGCCAGAAGGCACCCTCCTCAACATCAATATTCCTCCCGGCGAAATTAAAGGTGTTAAAGTAACGCGGCAGGGAATCAAGAATGCTCGGCCTGTTATTACCGAACACATCGATCCTCGAGGAAAACCGTATTTCTGGATCGGTGAAGAGTATTTCAACACTAATTCCGTCGAAGGCACAGACTATCATGCTGTCCAGGCGGGTTATGTGTCTGTTACTCCGTTGCGCAGTGATATGACTGATCACCAGGCGCTCGCGGCTATCGAAACCTGGAACTATCTAAAGGATTCAGAACTAATTCAAAAGAGTTAACAACTGAATTGCAAACATTGCAGCCTTTTAACCGACAACCGTCTGCATCGCTTCAGGAGTATTCAATCCCCAGAGAACGTATGGTTGCGCGGTTACGCGATCACTACGGTATTCGTGACCCACGCGTTCTTTCGGCGATTAGGCAGATTCCTCGTCACGTCTTTGTCCCAGAGGCGCTACAGGGTCGAGCCTATGGTGACCATGCGTTGCCGATCAGTGCCAACCAAACGATCTCTCAGCCTTTCATCGTGGCCCGAATGACAGAGTTACTCGAACTGGGTGACAACAGTAAAGTGCTCGAGATCGGAGCGGGTTCTGGCTATCAAACCGCAGTGCTTTCGAAAGTAGCCGCCCAGGTTTATTCGATAGAACGAATTGCCGATCTGGCGCGAGAAGCCCAGAGTCGCATCCGTCAATTAGAGATCTATAACGCAACTGTTAAATGTTTTGATGGGACGCTCGGGTGGGCCGCGCACGCCCCTTATGACGGAATTCTCGTCGCGGCCGGTGGTCCAACAATTCCTGAACCCCTCGTGAACCAGCTGAAGGTAGGCGGCCGTCTAGTTGTTCCGGTTGGAGAATCTCGAGAATCTCAGCGTCTGATCCGGGTGATAAAAACCGACAAATCCTTCAAGCAG
>DATIBX010000564.1:0-19219 GCA_035457105.1 Pyrinomonadaceae bacterium | reverse complement strand
GAACTTCCAAGACCTGGAATCGCGGGTGGCATAAAAGCCAGGGCAACAGCTTCAGGGATCTCTTTACTCAATCGTCCGTTCAATGATTTTTGAATCTGTTGCGCGCCGACATTTCGCTCGCCCCATGGTTTCAAGGCGACGAAGAAGAACGCGTTGTAACTCGCCGAAACTCTATTCAAGAGGCTGAATCCCTCAATCGTGTTGAAGTATTCAATGCCGTCAGTCTTGCTCAGGATGTCCTCAACTTTTCGCGATACTTGATCAGTACGCTCTAACGACGCGGCGGCAGGCAGCTGCACGTTCAAGAAGAGGTACCCGTAATCTTCTTCCGGAAGAAAACTCGACGGCAAACGGGAGCCCAGAATTCCATCCACGAGGCCAAACCCGGCAATGATCAGGACTGCAACCAGCCCCTTTCTAACCAGTACATTGCTTAGACTGACATAACCACGTGTTGCTTTTTCGAACCCGCGATTAAACCAATCAAAAAATCTTTGCAGTATTCCCACCCTGCTTTTCTGTCGAGGTCTGAGCAACATCGCGGAAAGTGCCGGTGACAAGGTCAAGGCGTTGAACGCTGAAATGATGACGGATACAGCGATGGTCACCGCGAACTGTTTATTCAAGCGTCCTTGAATACCGCTGATGAACGCCACCGGAATAAACACTGACGCCAAAATTAGAGCGATACTGATGACTGGACCAGACACTTCCTCCATCGCTCGTAACGTGGCCGCTCGAGGACTCATACCTTCTTCGATATGGTGCTCAACTGCTTCGACGACTACGATCGCATCATCTACGACCAACCCGATCGCTAATACCAAAGCGAATAAAGACAAAGTGTTGATTGAAAATCCAAGTAGAGGGAAGAATGCAAAGGTTCCAATCAGTGATACGGGTACAGCGATAACCGGAATAAGAGTCGCGCGCCAGTTCTGGAGAAAGAGGTAGACGACGAGAATTACCAGGACCATCGCGATGACGAGCGTCTCAACAATTTCGGTAATACCTTCAGTGACTGCTCTTGTGGTATCGAGTGAGACAGCGTAATCGAGATCATCGGGGAAGCGCGTCTTCAATTCCGCCATCGTCTTCTTAACGCCGTCGGCGACGGCAAGGGCATTCGATCCCGGAGCTTGAAAAACTGCGATCAATCCAGCGGGCTGGCTATTGAAGCGGGCGATCTGCTGATAATTCAGCGCACCTAACTCGATCCTTGCTACGTCCTTTAACCTGACCACCGAACCGTCTGGATTCGAGCGTACGACAATTTCTCCAAACTCTTCGGGCGTTTGCAGCCGACCTTGCGCCCGGAGTTTATAGGTCATCTCCTTGCCTTTGGGTGCTGGTTCAGCTCCTAGCTGGCCCGCCGGATTTACAGTGCTCTGTTGCTGCACTGCCTTTGATAAATCGGGAACTGTCAATCCAAGTTTTGCGAGCAAGTCTGGTTTGACCCAGATGCGCATTGCATAGTCGCTGGCGCCAAAGAGTCTGACTTCACCCACTCCGGGCACGCGATAGAGTGCATCGTTAATATTGATGTTTGCATAGTTTGCAAGAAACAGTGAATCGTGTGTTTGTTTTGGCGAGAAGATCGAAATGACCACTGTGGGCAAGCCAGTCGATTTACGCATGTTCAAGCCAAATGTATTGACGTCGGAAGGCAGGTTAGGTTGAGCCTGGGCCACACGATTCTGGACGTTGACTTGATCGATATTCGGATCAGTATCAACTCCAAAAGTCACGGTCAGAGCCATGCTTCCATCATTGGCATTCGTCGACTGCATATAGAGCATGTTGTCGACGCCGCTCATCTGTTGTTCGAGAGGGGTTGCTACCGATTGTTCGATTGTTACCGCATCAGCACCTGTGTAAGTCGTGCTGACAATGATCTGAGGTGGCACAATGTCCGGAAACTGGGCTACCGGAAGGCCTCGCATCGCAATCAAGCCACCGATAACAGTGACAATTGCAATTACCATCGCAACGATGGGTCGATTGATAAACAGCTTTGAGATCACAAAAGCTCTCCCGACCGAAGCGCCTGGGGCGTTCGATCTTAATTCTTTGCTGCGCCGGTGTTTACGTATGGTCTAGGATCAACCACCGCACCCGAGCGAACTTTCTGCAAGCCTTCAACGATCACTCGTTCACCCGGCTTCAGTCCTTCTCCGATAATCCAATCTGTGCCGAAGCGATCACTAACCTTTACCGAGCGAAACTCGACTTTGTTGTTGACGTCGACTACCGCGACTTGATAGCCGCCTTGTAGCTCGTTCACGGCACGTTGTGGAATAACGATCGCATTTTCTCGGGTACTCGTTATCGCCCGAACTTTTCCATAGAGTCCTGGTCGTAGAATGTAACTGGCATTTGGAAAGACTCCGGCCAAACGGATCGATCCCGTTTTCTGATCGACTTGACGGTCGGCTAAATAGAATCGTCCCTTCTCCGGATATACAGTCCCATCCGATAGAACCAACTCTAGTTCGAGTTGTTCGATACTGGATCCCTGGCGCGCATTAATCAGATTACTCTTGTTGAATTTTAGATAGTCACTTTCACTCAAAGTGAAGCCGACTTTTATTGGGTCGACTGTCGAAACCGTCGTTAGCACCCCGCTCGTTGGATTGACTAGATTGCCTACTTGCGCTTGCGCGATACCGGCGATGCCGTCGATGGGTGAAACTATGCGAGTAAAGCTAACGTTGAGCTCAGCCGTTCTGACCGCAGCTTGTGATGATTCCACTTGGGCTTTGGCTGCGGCAATTCCTGATTTAGCTGTGCCAACTCCTGCATTCGCTGCTTTCACTCCAGCTTTCGCGGTTTCAATCCCGGCCCTACTCGCATCAATCTGTGCTTTGGCAGCAACATTTGCTTGTTCGGCGTTATCAAGATCCTGTTGTGTAACTGCTTTTTGGGCTGCGAGTGGTGTGTATTTGTCGACGTCTAACTGGGTCTTTCGCTGGCCTGCTTGTGATTGTGACAATTGCGCCTGGGCCTGGATCAACTGGCTGTTGGCCTGCGCCAGATTTGCTTCAGCCTGTGCCAGCTGCGATTCCATTTGACCCAGTTGGCCCTGGGCTTTCGCGAGATCGCCGTTCGCCTGCCCTAAAGCTGCCTGAAAAGGTCGGGAATCGATCTCAAACAATAACTGCCCTTTCTTAACGAGAGAGCCCTCTTTGTAATCTTGCTTTAAAAGATATCCTGATACCTGGGCTCGAATTTCTGCGTTGACCATTCCGTCGGCCGTTCCGATCCACTCACTGTAAATAGGAACGGCTTCTTGTTTTGCTGCTACGACCTCTACAAATGTTGGAGTCGAAGCCGCTTGCACTGGTTTGTTGGACCGGCCAACAAGGAAGACGGCAACTAGAACAATTACCAGTACAAAGATGGCTAGTGACACCAATAATTTATGTTTGAGCAAAATGTTCTGGACCTTTGCTAACATGCAACCCCTCCGGGCTCGATTGCGTTGTGGCTGAGTTTAGTTGAAGAGCAACTGAACGATTGTTGGACGCGGGGGAAGGGGAGTAGTACTGCCGGAAAGTTCATTTTAAAAACGCAGCAGCGCGACGCTCTTCGCTACGATGACGTTGCTCGAGCTCGGCTATCCAACCCTTAACCGTACTGATTATTTCTCTTGTGTTCTGGCGGTGGGTTCTTGCTACTGCTTGACCGGTTTGCAGGTCTTGCGCTTGCTCAACTCTGTGCTTGATTAGTCTAATGGAAGATTTCAAAGTCATTACCTCGACTGACGGCAGACAAAAATCGATGGGCGAGCCTCTTACGCAATCCCCTTGATCCAGGCTCGCCCACCTTTTACACAGACCGTATAGCGTTGGTCTGTGCTTAGCTTTGAAGACCGTCCCCTTGGTCTTCATTGCTCTGCCAGTACAGTTGTCAATGCTGGCTCCTATTGCAAGATGCTTGCCAAAGCAAAGAGCGAGGTATCACTCTGAATTTCCGTTAATTGTAGTTGGGAAATGGAAGGGCTTAAGTGCAGATGCGCACATTCGGTGACGATATGCTGCCATGTGGCAAGGTATGGTCACCCAGCGTTGCTAAACTTAAGACGCAAGCATTGCAGTACCGCGCAGCGACCGGATGCCACGCTCAACAAAGATGTTGAGACTCACCGCGGAAGTTGAGAGTGGCATCCGGTCGCTGCGCTCGCGGCACCGTAACGAAAGTTACGCGGATTGTGGTTGAGGACGAAAGATACCGAGTTTGCGCATCCGATGGTTAAGTGTGGTTCGATTCATTCCAAGGCGAGCTGCGGCACCGGAAGGACCGCCAATAACCCAATTTGATTCCCCCAGCACCCGCAGGATGTGGTCGCGTTCGACGGCTTCGAGAGTATTTGCACCGTTAGTTTGTCGATTGTTCTTTCCTGCTTGCTTCAATTCTGCCAGGGGAATTTCCAGGCTCGAGCCTTTAGTAAGAATCACCCCACGCTCGACAAGGTTTTGTAGTTCTCTTATGTTTCCCGGCCAGTGGTAGCCAGTTAGCGCCGCCATTGTGTCTTTCGGCACGCGTTCAATTTTCTTGCTCATCTGTTGCGCAAACTTGTGCGCAAAGAAATTTACCAGCAAAGGAATATCTTCGGGCCGTTCTCGCAAGGGAGGTACATTGATGGGAAAGACATTCAGGCGGTAGAACAGGTCGCTACGAAATCTCTTCTCTGCCACGAGATCAGCCAGGTCCGCATTAGTAGCCGCGACCACTCGGACGTCGACGCGCATAGTCTTGGAGCTGCCCAGTCTTTCAAACTCATGTTCTTGCAGGACACGCAGCAATTTCGACTGGAGCTCGAGCGGAATGTCCTCAACCTCATCAAGAAAGATTGTGCCTTGATTCGCGAGTTCAAAACGGCCGATCCGGCGATCGATGGCGCCGGTGAAGGCACCCTTCTCATGGCCAAAGAATTCGCTCTCCAACAGTCCCGTTGGAATTGCCGCACAGTTAACTTTTACAAGCGTTCGTTCACGTCGCCGGCTCAGGTTATGAATAGCGTGTGCAATCAATTCTTTGCCGGTTCCCGTTTCACCGTAAATTAGAACGGTGGAATCGGTTTGTGCCACAGTTTCTACTTCCTGCAGCACTCGTTTGAGAACAGGACTGTTGCCAATTATCTCTTCGAAGTTGTATTCGGTGCGAATCTCCTCTTCTAGATAAAGCTTTTCTTCCTTTAACTGATTCTTCAGTGAATCGATCTCTCTGAACGCCAGCGCATTCTCGACGGCGATCGCTACTTGCTTGCCGATCTGATTCAACAGTTCAGTATCACTCTCAGTAAAAGCAGCTTCCTTGAAGCTCGACACGCCCAGGATACCCAAGGTTTTGTCGTGCGAAATAAGCGGGACGGTGCAACTAGACTTCAGACCGGTTCTTTTACCTACGGGACCAGCCATATCACCATTTGTTCGCAGCACAGGCTGTCGAGTGGTGAAAGCCAGACCTCCGGCGGTTCCTTCAAGATCGACGATCTCGTCTTCAATAAATACGTCGTCGTAAGCAGGAAATTCCAGAGCCGTAACGCGCAACTTGTTGATGGCGGGGTCGTACAGTGCTAATCCGGCTGCATCATGCGGCAGAACTCGATTCAAACAAGCAGAGATTGCCGAAATAAGCTCTCTGATATTGAGGTTTGAGACCAGCGTGTTATTAATTTCAAGCAGCAACTGTGACCGGTCGCGTTCGCGAGCGAGCTTGTTTTGATAGCACTGAGCCTCGATTGCAACGGCGACCTGGGAGGCGACCAGTTCCGCAAATTCAAGATCAAACTCGTCATAAGCGCCAACCCGGTCGCTCCAAATATTAAGGACACCGAGTTTTTGATGGGCCGTCGTCAGAGGCAAACTAATAACGGACTTAACGGGGTTGCTTGTCTGGAGTTTCTTCGCAACCGGAAATCGATCTTCGTGATCGAGGTCACGCACAATTATAGGCTCTTGTGTTTTCCAGACGGTGCCGGCGATTGAACCTTCGATGGGCACTTCGCTGGGTGATTCCCACTCGCTGGGCTGGCAGGTTTCAACCAGGTGTAGTCTCATGACATTGCGATTGCCGTCATGCAACATCACCCCAAGCTTACGAAAGTAGAAAAGCTTTTGGAGTCGACAAGCTAAGTCGTGAAACAGAGCCGGCAGCTCGCGATGAGATGCTATCGCTTTAGAGAGTTCGAGGAGCGTCAGATACTTTTGGGTTTGGACTTCTGCGGTACCGACCCCAGGAGAGTTCATATTCACTGCTGCTTACCCGTTTTAATACCAATCAATCCAGGTTTATCAAAGGCGATGCCGTTCGCCGAATCATTCATCAAATACCTTAAGAATACTTGACGAATCGAGCTTGGACAACCAGCGAGTGAGTGACAATCGTTCGCCAAGTGGCGAGATACGGTCACTAAGGCTCCGTAAAACCAATAATCTACCAAGTATTTGCTCTGGCCAGAGAGTTGCCATGAACCAGTTCGGAGAAGATTGCTGTGCTTAGAATTACCGTCGTCGAAGGTTCTAATCAGACACGCTTTGTCGTGGAAGGAAAGCTCATGGGGGAATGTGTCCGCGAGTTGGAGAAGTGTTGGCAGGTAGCCGGTTCAGGTCACGAGGGCAAGTCCATATTGGTGGACCTGAGCAGTGTTAGCTATATCGACGAGGGAGCCAAAAAACTGCTGGCTGACATGCATGGGAAGGGCATTGCGTTTGTCGCAACTGGCCTATTACCCAGATGTTTGATCCAGGAGATAGAAGACGAGGGGTAATCTCCGAGTTAGCGGATGCCCACTAATCCCTGCACTGAATCGATCAGCTTCTGAGAGTCGTAACCGACACCATCCTTAAAAACCATCTCTACCTTTTCAATGTCTGAGATGTTTGCAGCTGGGTTACCTTTAATCACCATCAAGTCAGCTTGTTTGCCGACCGCTACTGAACCGATACGCGCATCCTCGCCGAGAAATTTCGCACCGTTAAGGCTCGCGATCTTTATTGCGTCGACTGGGCTAAAGCCGGCCTCGACTAACAGCTCTACTTCTCGTAAATCGCCGAAACCGGCGACGACTCCGCCGTTACCGGTGGGATCAAGTCCCGCAATTAACAATCCACCAGCTTGGACAAACAGCCGCTCAAACTCCATCACCTTTTTCAGCAAGGCAACGTAGTTTGTCTCAGGTGAAACGCGCGCTCGCGCTTGCAGATACCGCACGCGTGCGTCGACGGACATCACGCTAAACACACGAGGATTCAAAATTGCACTGCCGGCGCCGATTCCTGTTTGGGCCAACGGTGCTCCAGCCGCTTCGAAAACAGGCAGCGTTGATGTGATTGCCACATTCTTTGAAACAAGAGTTTGAATCGTCTCTTTAGCAGCTGCACCGTTTAGATCGAGCTGTCGCAGACTGTTACTTACCGCACCGCCCGATGGACATTGATCCGGTTTCTTGTCAGCCACAAATTCTGAATCGACCATGAGTCCATGCTCGAGGTTATCGATACCCAATTCCGCAGCTTCTCGAAAACCGATTGAGCAAAGATGACCAGTTACTTTGAGCTTGCGTTTGTGAGCTTCTTCAATCACCGCGCGCAGCTCATCGCGCGTGATGTTCATATAGGCTTTGAACGACGTTGCTCCCAAATCGGCCCAGTAGTTCACCATTTTCCGAGCATCTTCAGGTCCAGTCAGTTCGTGCATGACCGGTGTAAACGAACCACGGCCCTCAAGATAAGGAGCCGTCACGTGAATTTTTGGTCCAATGATCTTGCCGGAATCGATTAAGCGCTTGATCTCTAAATCCGTATACGGGGCGACGCTGCCGGTGGTCCTGATGGTGGTGACGCCAAGAGCAAGATATAACCGGGGGAAACTGCTGCCCATGTTCGAGTACATCGGCGGTGATCCGCCCATCGGGAAAAACATGTGGTCGTGCATTCCGACCAGCCCGGGGAGGATTGAATAACCAGATAAGTCAATAGTGCGAGCGTCGGTCGGAATTTTCGCGTCGGAAGTTGGCCTAATTGACTGGATCTTACCGTCGCCGATAATAATCGTCTGATCTTCAACTGGGGCTGCACCAGTTCCGTCGATCAGTCGAACATGTGTCAAGGCCACCAGTGGAGCTTCAACCCTGACCACCTGCTGGCGGTCGGCGATTTGAGCGTTTGTTAGACTAAAAAACGCAATTATCAGTACGAGAGATCTTGTAATTTTCATATTTGTCCGAGGAAGTGTCGTTCGAAATTTTGGGCCATCTTAGATCAACTTCCTCTGCAGTAGGAGACAAAATGTAGATTCTTTGTGTCGAAGTCAGCCGCGCACTTGGCTTACCGCCATTCTGTGGCTACGATAAGGATCCCACTTGCTACTCTTGGAGTAGTTTTTCAATCCAGGTCTCAAAAACGGCGATATTTCGGGGTTCCGTGAAATAAAACGGAAGCCAGCAGCAGCGTAACTTTAAGAGGATGCAGGCTTTAAGTGTCCCTGAAAGTCATGGCACTCCACCAGCAATCGACCTTCATGCTGGCGAGAAAATCTACCGTTAGTTGGTCCAGAAGCGTTCGAGCCCCGAGTTCTCCCCAAGTCGAAGACTGATCTCGATGTCTACCGTCAAGACAGAGATACAGGAAAAGGTGATAAATAATGATTCCCCAAAAGGTCGATCCTGAAGAACAAGCGAACCTTGTAGAAATTGATTTCACCAGAAAGCTCAAAACAACGAAACCGTCCTGGCCCCGCGTTGTTAAATCCAGTCTTTCAATGTGGCGTAGTTCTGAACCCCTCTTCTCTCAGGTATTCAGCAATAGCTCACAGCCGATGAGCATCACAACCCTTTCTAACGGACGCTACCTTGACGTTAATGCCAGCTTTCTTGCTCTCCTCGGATATACGAGGAAAGAGGTAGTAGGCCAAACATCACTCAAGCTCGGTATCTGGAAAAAGTTAAAGCAGCGAGCGGAGTTGGTGAGCAAGCTGAAGAAAGACGGTAGAGTTGAGAGCTTTGAGACAGCGCTTGTAGGAAAACAGGGACAGACACGGATCTGGCTTTCTTCGGCCGAACTCATCGAGCTTCATGGTGAGCGCTGCATTCTCATCATATCGAATGACATCACTGAGCGAAAAAGAGCCGAGGGAGCATTGCGCGAAGTAAGTGCGCGATTGCTCCAGGCGCAGGAAGAAGAGAGAAACCGGCTGGCGCGTGAACTCCATGACGGGCTGAATCAGAAGTTGGCTCTTCTTTGTTTCGACCTGCAGCGCTTTACACAGAGTCGTCGTGAAGTCTCTGTTCGTCGAGAGCTAAATGAAATATGGAAGAGACTTCAAGAGGCTTCGTCGGATGTGCATGGTTTATCACGACAGCTACACCCCTCAAACCTTGATTACCTTGGTTTGGTTCCGGCGGTTAAGAGTCTCTGCCGCGAGCTGTCGCAGCGTCGAACACTGGCGATAGAGTTTGCGGCTGAGGAGAAGATCACGCAACTCAGTATCGATAAAGACATCGCGCTGTGTGTTTATCGAGTAATTCAGGAGGCCTTAACCAACATAATCAAACATGCAGGAGCAACCTGCGCCCGGGTCGATCTGACGCTGCAAGCGCAATCGCTTCTGTTTACTGTTACCGATTCAGGTAAAGGATTTGATGTAGTTAAGGCTAGATCCAAGTGCCGGCTCGGTTTGATTAGCATGGAAGAAAGACTGCGGCTCGCAAATGGCGAGTTGCGGATAACTTCGGCAAAAACGCGTGGAACGCAGATATTAGGACGTGTGCCTTTAACGTGAAAGAGTTTGAACTTCCTGCCGTAGATAACTAGTAATAGCCTGGTCCAGGAGACGACATGAAACCACGCATTTTGCTCGCAGACGATCATCGATTGATCACGGAAGCAATCAAGAGTTTATTGGAACCCGATTTTACGGTCCTCGGGTCCGTCGCCGACGGGCGAACGCTCGTCGCCAAGGCGCTAGAATTGCGACCAGATGTAATTCTAATGGACATCTCGATGCCTTTACTCAATGGGCTCGATGCCGGCCGTCAGCTAATGGCTCAATTACCAAACACAAAACTCATTTACCTAACCATGAACCATGACCAGGACATCGTTGCTGAAGCGTTAAAGATTGGGGCCACAGGCTTCTTAATTAAAAGCTGTGACATCGCCGAACTACTCACCGGCATTCGCACCGTCCTGAAGGGCAAGCACTACATCACTCCCCTCGTAGCTGGTGACAGAATAAATCCGTTCTTCGACATTCCATTACGCGGTGAAAAACCGATGCACATAACGCCCCGACAGCGCGAAGTATTGCAACTTCTCGCCGAAGGTAGGTCCATGAAAGAAGTTGCCTCGGTTCTGGATGTCTCAACCCGTACAGTCGCTTTTCACAAGTACCGAATGATGGAAGATCTGAACCTAAAGACAAATGCAGAATTGATCCAGTATGCTGTCCGCCGACACATCGTTTAGACGCCAGTCCGCACTCGTTGCAGGCTAACCGCCTGTCAGTTTTGCCAGTATTTAATCGGTGCAGCTTTGGTTAGCATGGGAGCTGGAAATATTGTTTCGAGTGAACACTTAATGCTAGCCCGGCCCTTGATTCGATACCTCCGGGCCCAGAAAGCTCAACGTTGGAATTTGAAGGCTAACCAACGGAAGCGCTAAAGGAAGCGGCTTTGACCAGCGTACGAGTATTGGTAGCTGACGACCACGCAGCGGTACTCCGTTCAATCGTCCGTTTTTTATCGAGAGATTTTGACGTGGTTGGCACAGTCGCTGACGGCCAGGCGCTACTCGAAGCGGTCGCAACAACGAAGCCCGATGTTCTCGTGCTCGATATAGCTATGCCACTCGTGACGGGTATCGAAGCGGCTCAAATTCTTCGCGAGCGTGGATACAAGGGCGCCATAGTTTTTCTGACGGTCCACGGAGACTCGGAGTTGGTCACAGCGGCTCGAGAGGTGGGTGCCTTGGGCTATGTTGCCAAAGAGCAAATGCTCTTCGATCTTCCGGCCGCAATCAAAAGCGCTTTGAAAGGTAAGAGATTTGTTTCTCCGACAGAGTCAGTGAAAAATTAGCGATCCAACCACCTTCACGGCGGACCTGTTTTCAAATGAATGCAGCAGAAGGCGTATCTAATTGCCGACTCGCAGGAATTGTTCTTCTGTTTCTGATCGCCGCGGTGGGCCATGCGGCTAACTGCAAAGCACAATCCAACCCTAAACCCGCGGCGAACCCTGGATCTCAACCATCGTTCTCGCCAGTTGCTTCTATTGCACAACCCACGCCTAACCTTACGCAAATCACTACTGATCTCGACGCGCTCGATGGTCAATTAGTTGAAATAAAGCGGCATCTGCTGAACGAAACTGAACAGCAACGCATTCGGGCTGCCCAGGAAACTCTCGAGACTGAACTTGATACGCGGGGCGGGCAGACCGAGGAAATTCTGAATGCACTTCCGTCTTTGCCGGAGCTACAGGATCTCGATAGCGAATGGCGTGGACTTAACCTGGAAGTAAATATTGGTCAACAGGAATTTCTAGATCGAGCTTCACTGCTCAACGCAGATGTTGCGACGCTCGATTCACAGAACAAGAAGTGGTCTCAGATCCTGGACCACATTCAATCCGATCCGTCGTTGAGCGAACTCCAAACGCACGTTCGCAACGCCCTGGCTGACATTAACACCACCAGCTCGGAACTGGCAGAACAGCTCAAAGCCACGATAACGCTCCAGACCCGCTTGTCTCAGCGTGAGCAGTTCGTCAAAAAACTACAGGCCCAGATCGATGCTGAGAAGACACAGATTCGGCGAGGCTTGTTTCACTCAGACAGCTCACCGTTATGGCAGACTGGCGCTCGTGATCAGGCTGAACCCGCCTTGCAAAGGGTTTTACGACGACACCTTTCGCGCGACTGGATTCGTCTCCGCGAGTTTATTGAGGCCAATCAACGGTTTTTTGTTTTAGCGTTGGTGGTATTTCTGTTAAGTCTGGCCCTGACGCTTAAGATGCGAAGAAATCTGGCTTCCTGGATTGAGCAGGAAATCGTTGATGCGCACGCGATCGACTTCATCAAAATGCCTTATAGCGTTGCCTACCTCGTTGCCCTTCTGTCCTTGTTTCCGCTCGTGCCGATCGCACCTTATTCGGTGAGAGGATTAATGGCGCTGCTATTGATTGTCCCTGTAGTCAGACTCGTTGGACCACTCGTCGCCGCTAACGAACGAAAGCTCATCTATCTTCTGATCGGTTCTTTGTTGGTGATTCAGGCGTGCAGAATTGTTGCTTTTACAGCCTCGTTCAAGCGCCAACTATTGGCCCTCATTTCAGTTCTCATTATTGGCTCTACAGTTGTCTTCGCCAGGGACTCATTTAGCGAAAAACAGAAACGAAGTTTTTCGCGTTCAGTCGTGGTCCTTGGAATAAGAGTTTGTGTTGGCTTTGTTTTTCTCTCTCTGTTAGCGAATGTCTTCGGCTATTTCGCGCTATCCCAGGTTCTAATTGACGTGGCTTTGTATGGTGCCTATTACGCCCTATTGCTATATGCCGCTTACTCCGTGCTGAAGGCCGTCGACTTAACTCTGTTGCGAACCAGAACTGCGAGTCGCTCGGTGGCTATCGATGAACATCGAGAGCTACTTAAGCGTTGGATACTCGCTCTGCTCTGGCTTGTAGGCGTCATCTTCTGGATCTTCTCGCTGTTACGATTATTCACGATTCGTGACGATGTTGAAAACGCAATCAGGCGTGCGTTGAGCGTTCCTTTGTCTAGAACTGATACCGGCTTTACTGGTGGTGATGTAATTGCGTTTGTAGGCGTACTCTTATTGGGAATTTTAGTATCTATGGTGGTTCGCGTCGTGTTGCGCGAAGACGTTCTCCGGCGATTGCCTGTACGTCATGGAGTCCCATTTGCGGTTTCCACTCTCATTTACTACCTGCTGCTTCTTGTCGTCTTCTTTGCGGCACTCATAGCGGCCGGCGTCGAGCTTTCAAAATTCACTATTTTTACTGGAGCCTTTGGTATCGGTATCGGGTTTGGCTTGCAGAATACGATTAGCAATTTTGCGTCCGGGTTGATCCTGCTTTTTGAACGTCCAATTCGTGACCGCGATATTCTGGAAGTTGATGGAGCTTTTGGTGAGGTGACGCGCATCGGAATGAGATCCACCTCGATAAGGACCGCCGAAGAAGCGGAAGTCATTGTGCCGAACTCGAACCTCATAGCTGGAAAGGTAATTAACTGGAGCCGACTTGGACGTCGCCGGCCAGTGGAATTAGTAGTGCGGGCAGTTTATGGGACTGATCCTGAAGTCGTGGTCGATTTGTTGGTGCGCACAGCCGCCGCAAATTCAGAGGTGTTGAGCGATCCGCCACCGAGTGCTTTCCTCCAGAAGTTCGGAGAAAAGACAATGGAATTTGCATTAGTCTTTTGGGTTGGACGTTATCATTTGGATCGTCGCGTGCTAAGTGAGATTGCGATCAGCGTGAACAAGGCGTTCGAGGAGAAGAGGATCGCGCAAACATAAATTATGAATTCTCAGAGTAAGGTCCTTTTTATTTTTCACTGATCATTTTCCTTTGGTTACTTTCCGTCCTGGTAAGCCGTTTACTTCGCGTGATGTGGGAATCGTCTGTGACGCGCCGATATTAGCGATCCGCGAATCATCCGAACTAACACGAACGACGGCTGATTGTCCTCACTGCCGATTCGCTTTCGGGACGTATCAGCTCTCCCGGTTGTCACCCGAACGCGCTCTCGTGTAAATTCAGCCGACAGCTCGCTTATTTGCTCTACTTCTTTCAACTCCGATTCGTGAGGTCCAATCTGCATGTGCACTGATCGACGAGATTTTCTGCGTATGTCCGCCGGTATAGCGGCTACAGCTGCTATTACGGGAACACCCAGCATCACTCTGGCTGAATCAAATAGTTCGCAAAATTCTCAGCCAGAACCAATACGTCGTCTTCGCCGGATGACCGATGGTGCCGTACCAATTACTCTTGACGAGCGTAACGCGCGAATCGAAAAGGCTCGGAAGCTGATGAAAGATCTCCACATTGATGCGATCTTTATGGAGCCGGGGAGCAGCATGTCCTATTACACAGGAATGCGTTGGGGAACCAGCGAGCGAATGTTTGCACTCGTGATACCCGCGCGTGGTGAGCTCGCCTGGGTCTGCCCAAAGTTCGAAGAAGAGCGGGCCCGCGAACTGATCAACATGGGAACAGATATTCGTACTTGGGAAGAAGATCAGAGTCCTTACCAACGTGTCGCCGAAATTCTTCGTGATCGAGGGATTCGGACTGGTACTGTCGCAATCGAAGAACGAGTCCGGTTTTTTCTTTACGATGGAATTAGAGAGGCTGCACCGGCTTTGAAGTTTGTCAGCGCGACTCCCGTCACAGCTGGATGTCGCATGTTCAAGTCGCCCGCGGAAATCTCATTGATGCAGTTGGCGAACGATATAACGATCGAAGCTTATAAAGCGACCAAAGAAAGCATGAGAGAAGGGATGACTCAAGGGGAGTTCGCGAGTAACTGTGCTGCCGCCTTTCGGGCCCTGGGCAGTTCAGGCGGAATCTTTGTCAGTTTTGGGAAGTACACTGCGTTCCCTCATGGAAGTAGCACACCACAACGACTCCAGGAAGGCGATGTGGTATTGATGGATGGAGGTTGCAGCGTCGAAGGCTATCAGTCGGACATCACTCGTACTTTCGTATTTGGTAAACCAACCGATCGTCAGCGAAAGATCTGGGATCTCGAGAAGAAGTCGCAGGATGCCGGGTTCACGGCGGCGAAAGTTGGTGCTCCTTGCGAGGCAGTCGATGCGGCGGCTAGAAAAGTAATCACCGATGCAGGCTTTGGTCCCGACTACAAGGTTCCTGGACTTCCGCATCGTACTGGTCATGGGATTGGATTGGATGGGCATGAGTGGACCAACTTCGTCAGAGGTAATAAGACTCCAATTCAACCGGGGATGTGCTTTAGCGACGAGCCGACAATAGTTATTTATGGAGAATTTGGTATCCGGCTTGAAGATTGTCTTTATATCACTCCCGATGGTCCAAAATTCTTTTCTCAGCAGAGCAAGTCAATAGACGAGCCTTTCTAGATCGTGACCTGATCAACAAACCAATGCAATCACGTTGGATTTTAACCGCCACCATCCTTGCGTCCAGCATGGCTTTTATAGATGGCACAGTGGTAAACGTTGCTTTACCTTTTCTGCAAAAGGAATTGAATGCAACGGTTATTGGGGTCCAATGGATAGTCGAATCGTACTCTCTCTTCCTTTCAGCCCTCTTGCTGGTAGGTGGTTCACTCGGAGATCGCTACGGAAGGCGCCGCATCTTTTCGATTGGCGTGATCATCTTTGCGATCGCTTCTGGTGCTTGTGGGTTTGCTGCAAACATCGAACAGCTCATCATCGCCAGGGCAGTGCAAGGAGTTGGGGGCGCCTTATTAGTTCCCGGTAGTCTCGCCATTATCAGCGCCGCGTTCGATCAGGATCATCGGGGTAAGGCTATCGGGACCTGGTCGGGATTTTCTGCGATTACCACTGCGATTGGACCAGTGCTTGGCGGTTGGCTGGTTGAACACATTTCCTGGCGCGCGGTCTTCTTTATAAATCTCCCTCTGGCGTTCGCCGTTGTCATCATCTCGTTCTTCAAAGTCCCCGAAAGCAAAGACGATGAGGATCTGGGACCACTTGATTGGTTAGGGGCGTGTGCGGCAACGCTTGGACTCGGCGGCCTGGTTTATGGATTGATCGAATCGTCGCGTTGGGGATTTTCAAAGCCAATAGTGATTCTGACCCTGCTTGGTGGGGTGGCGGCGCTTCTCTTTTTCCTTTGGAACGAGGCTCACGCTCAGAATCCGATGGTTCCGCTCCATCTATTTCGCTCTCGGAACTTTTCAGGGGCGAACCTGTTGACTTTGCTCTTGTATGCCGCGATCGGTGCTCTCTTCTTCTTTCTGTCGCTGAATTTCGTTCAAGTTCAAAAGTACTCGGCCACTGCAGCGGGTGCCGCTCTACTCCCTTTTATTGTGTTCATGTTTGTTCTTTCGCGATGGGCAGGCGGTTTGGTCGATCGATTTGGCGCGCGGCTGCCTTTGGTTATTGGACCATTTATTGCGGCGGCAGGATTTGTGTTGTTTGCGCTTCCTGGCGTCGGAGCAAGTTATCTCTTCGGTTTTCTACCGGCGATTTTGGTACTCGGAATTGGCATGACTGCGACAGTGGCTCCACTTACTACTACCGTGATGAACTCAGTCTCTCAAGAGCAGGCCGGAGTGGCGTCGGGTATTAATAATGCGGTGTCTCGAACAGCAGGTTTGCTTGCCATTGCGGTTTTTGGAGTTGTAATGCTCGTTTCCTTTAGCAATGCGCTTCAGCGCCAGCTAAGTGAGTTAGGGATTGATGAACGACTCAGGTCGAGCCTCATGGATCAACGAGTGAAACTGGCCGGCATTGAAATACCAGCAGCTCTGAATGCGGGTGACAAAGACAAGGTTCAGACTGCGATTGACCGGTCCTTCATTGCAGGCTTTCGTGTGCTGATGCTAATTTCCGCTGCTTTGGCCGCCGCGAGTGGTTTGATTTCGTGGATTCTGATTCGCTCAGACTCTCGCGCAACCAGTTAGCATGGAAATTAGCCAACCTAGAAAAAAGCCGATCGCCGCGACTGCCAAGCTTAATGCACAGATAAGCGAAGTCTCGACGACTTCTGAGGTTCTGTCTGGTTCAATCATTGGGAGACCTTCTTCTCTCGATGTTCAACGTTGCGTCCAACCTCTGCCGCTGAGGCTGGAAGCGCTCCGCACTACACCGCGCGGGGTGAAAGCATTTTTGAACCCGTTGCCCACGTCTGTTGCTTGCATTACAATCCCGTTGCGCAATCTGTATCAACAGTTCGTCAAGCTTTGTATTTCTTGAAGTGAGCCCATTGTTGCCAATGGCGCCGGGGAAAGTCCTCAGAATCGACTCAAGAAATCCTCAAAGATATTTCTCAAGAAGCGATTTATGGGGCAATTAGACAGTCACAGTTATGATTTTGGACGGTTTCGGCTGAAACCTGCTGAACGTGTACTTCTACGGGAAGGCGAACCTGTACCTCTCACCCCAAAGGTTTTCGACATCCTCATCACACTTGTCGAAAAAAGTGGTCAAGTGGTGGAAAAAGACGACTTGATGAAACGGGTCTGGCCTACCACCTTTGTAGAAGAAGGAAATCTGACCCAAAACGTGTCGCTCTTGCGAAAGGCGTTGGGAGAAACTCCAGGTGGGGCCCAGTTTATCGAAACGGTTCCGCGTCGAGGTTACCGTTTCGTCGCCAAGATCAATGAGACATGGGCCGATGACCTTAAAGCCGAGGTTCTTGCTGGTACCTCGCCCGCAAATGGTCAGCAACACCCTGTGAGCCAGGGCTCGATAGCGTTACCGATTGAAACCGTTGGCAATACTGGCAGTTTTGCGGCGTTAACTAAACGAAGATCCAGTGTAGTTCTTTTCGCCGCGACCGTGGTGGTGCTGATCGCCGGAGTCGTATTTTTTGTTGGACGAGGCAAAACGGTTAATAACGGGGCAATTCAATCCATTGCCGTACTTCCCTTTGTTGATGAAGCGGGTGACACGGATTCAGAGTATATAAACGATAAGATCGCTGAAAGCTTAATCAACAGTCTCTCAAAGCTACCTCAATTGAGGGTGGTACCCAGGAGCGTCGTAGCTGGGTACAAAGGTAAAACGATCGATCCGAGGAAAATAGGAGCAGAATTAAATGTCGGGGCAGTCGTGACGGGAACGATGCGACGTCACGGCGATCTCATCACTATTCAGGCTGACCTCATTGACTTGAACAACGTGGCCCAGCTTTGGGGACAGCATTATGACCACAAACTTTCCGATGTGTTGCTGGTCCAGGATGATATTGCGCGAGATATCTTCGAAAACCTGCGTCTTAAATTGAATGTTGAAGAGAAGAAACAGTTAGAAGCATACGGTCTCTATCTGAAAGGTCGAAATGCGTGGAACAAACGTACCGGTGACGCTCTACTTCAAGCGATTGATTTCTTTCAACAGGCGATTGCTATCGACCCGAATTACGGATCGGCATATGCAGGAATAGCTGACTGCTACAACATGCTGGTTGTCTACGGTCGCTTGCAACCAAAGGAAGGTTTTCCAAAAGCCAAAGATGCGGCGGCAAAGGCACTTGAGATAGACGAGAGCCTCGCCGAAGCTCACACTTCAATGGCTTTCATCAAGTTTCGCTGGGATTGGGATCGTGCGGCAACAGAGCGCGAGTTTCAGACTGCAATTAAGCTGAAGCCAACTTACGCTCCGGCCCACCAGTGGTACAGCTCGTATTTAGTCGCCGTTGAGAGATTCGACGAGGCGATTGCGGAAGCGAAACGAACCGAAGAACTTGAACCTCTTTCGTTTGTCGCAAGTTCACACCTCGGTTGGATCTATTACCTTTCCCGGCAAAATGATAAAGCGATCGAACAGTGCAAGAAGATCCTCGAGATGGACCCAAGCTCATTTCCTGCGCGTCGTTACCTGGGACTTGCCTACGAGTCGAAGGGTATGTATCCGGAAGCGATCAACGAGTTTCAGACTGGAGTGAAACTTTCCGGAAGTCCATTGATGCTGGCGTTGCTCGGCCACGCCTATGCTGCGTCGGGCAGAAGGGCTGAAGCTGAACAAGTATTAACCGATTTGCAACAACTGCCCAAAGAGCGTTACGTTTCGCCCTACACAGTTGCGGCGATTTACACCGGTTTGGGAGACAACGAATCGGCGTTTAAATGGCTGGAGAAAGCTGTTGAGGAGCGTGATATCTGGTTGATGAATTTGAAGGTCGATCCTGTATTTGCGAAGTTGCGCTCAAATAAAAAGTTTTCAGAATTACTTGCCCGCATCCGCCTCCGCCCATAGTTATACACTCGACTCTCAGTCCGGTTGTCAATCAACTTCAACCTAATTGAATTAACTTGAATCGCGGGGCGGAAAGTTGAGACTCCACCCGACTAAAGTCGGTGGTGTCAGGAAATGCGGAGATTATTGGGCTAGGCGGAAATTTAATGACCACCCGACTAAAGTCGGTGGTATAGCTCTTCCAAAGCCCAAAGCCCAAAGCCCAAAGCCCAAAGCCCAAAGCCCAAAGCCCAAAGCCCAAAGCCCAAAGCCCAAGATCAAAGCCCAAAGC
>DATIBX010000563.1:0-18300 GCA_035457105.1 Pyrinomonadaceae bacterium | reverse complement strand
TTCAAGCATTTGATGCAACTTGTTCCAATAGCGCTCAGGGATCTCGACTTCATTCTCTCTACACAAGATAAATGTATAGAGCAGCAATTCAAGAATCAGTCGATGGTACCCGGTTGAGGCCTCAAAGTCCGCACCGTCAGGCAAAATCTGCTTATCTATTTCGCGCAGCATTTCGCGCAAGCCGAATTCACGCCATCGAGTTGCGTCGGCAAGCTCGGGAAGCAACAAGCCCAACCAGACCAGGCCAACCACATCCGTCATATAGTGATTACTTGTCGCGATATACGAATACTCTAGGTTACGCCGGATATGCCGGCCATGTAACTGGAAGAGATTGAGAACGTTGGTGAGGTCCACAGCAGTTAGCTGAGGCGCAGTGCGAAAGAACTCAAACGCAGCGAGCAAGTTAATAGCTCGAAGCGCAACCTCCATCGCGCAGGCCCAGTTAACCCCGTAGCCGAACGGATTGTTCTTGAGCCAACTATCAAGCTGAGCCAGGAATTCGTTTAAGAACCGTTCATCCCTATCGACTGCATAGGCACAGGCAAGCGGGACGAGATGCCCTAAGCGATTCAATTCCCAAACAACACGCGCGTCAGAGCCGTCATCACGCAAGAAGGTCAAGTCTCGATGGTACGTTAAAGGCCATTCGTAACCGGACAGCAGGTCTCGATTCCAGTCAATTCCTGCAGCAAAGGAGCTAACACCAAACCCCAATATTTGCCACCGATGATCTGTTATGAACGCCAGGGCGGATTCGACCACCTGATCTCGGCTTCTAGCTTTTATTAATTCAAGAGTGGCAGCGTTAAACCCTGGGAGCGGTCGGGGAGTCAATCGAGTTTGAAAGTGCTCGAGAAGTTGAGAATCGCTCCATTTAGAATAAGGGTGGCAGAGTGACGCGGGTTGGTTTGATTCACGCTCGAGCGAGTTTCGTTCATTACGGGACCTGATGGCGGCGTTGGTACGACGAAGTATTTCGAGCGTCGCAGTTGTGGGACTAATATCGCCTCGTAACGCACGCCTCAATTTTCTGACAAAACTCATGAAGGACTTACGAGGGACCCACTTCTTCTAGAACATCGAGAATTCGTTCGGCAGCGTGGCCATCCCACAATGGAATATCGTGATTGACTCGTTCAGCTGATCCATTTAACGCTTTGGTTGCTTCACTAACAATTAAAGCTGTATCAGTGCCAACCAAAACATTTGTCCCGTGCTCAATTGTTATGGGGCGCTCAGTGTTTTCGCGCAAGGTCAGACAGGGAATTCCTAACGCGGTGGTTTCCTCCTGGATACCACCAGAATCGGTCATCACCAGTCGGGCCGTGCTGTACAGAGCAAGAAAGTCGAGATAACCGAGGGGGGCAATAATTCGCACGTTGGCAAGTTGATCCAGCCGAGACTCCAGCCCTAGATCTTTCAGAGTCTTTCGTGTTCTGGGGTGAGCTGGGAAAATCACAGGAAGCCGTGCACTAATACGTTCAAGTGCATCGATAATTCGTTCAAAAGGTTCGCGAGCGTCAACATTAGCAGGTCGGTGGAGTGTCAGGACGGCATAATTGTCGCCCGACAAACCAAGCTCATTTTTGATGTTGGACCTACGAGCCCGCTCAAGATTCTTGAAAAGAGAGTCGATCATCACGTTGCCAACAAAACGAATACGCTCAGCCGGAATACCTTCATTGCGAAGATTAACATCAGCGTCGGGCGATGGCGTTAAAAGTAGATCTGCGATTTGGTCAGTTAACAACCGATTAATCTCTTCAGGCATGGTCCGATCGCGACTACGTAAGCCCGCTTCGACGTGGGCCACCTTAATGCCTAGTTTCACGCACACCAGCGCGCAAGCGATAGTCGAGTTAACGTCACCCACCACCAGAACCCAATCGGGTTTTTCCTTCAGCACCACCGGCTCAAACCGTTCCATTATTGCCGCAGTTTGTACCGCATGTGTGCCTGACCCAACTCCGAGATGAATGTCGGGTTGTGGCAAATCCAAGTCTGCAAAGAATGCGTCCGACATCATCGCGTCGTAGTGTTGGCCAGTATGAAGCACAAGAGGGTTGAATCTTGACAGACGCTGCTTCATGGCTGCGACAATCGGCGCAACCTTCATAAAGTTGGGCCGTGCGCCTACAACGTTTATACACTTGAGCATGATGGAACGAAATGCAGGTGGCGGATCTACAATCGGATTATTCTGGCCGAACTCTGCTGCCTCAGCTGTCCATTAAGCGCATTTCGAGTATCAACAACTAATGGCGCGAGAGAACAGACCCGTTTGTAATCAATGCTGCTGTGGTCGGTGACAATGATCACACAATCCGCCGATTGCAGCGCATCATCCGTCAGTGATATTGACCTGAGGGGTTCGCCAGCAGACTCAGTGTGCGCATCAGCGAAGCGCACCTCACCAACGAAGGGATCGTGATACCGCACATCTGCGCCTTTAGCTCGCAGCCGATCGATAATGGACAACGCTGGACTCTCGCGTACGTCGTCGATGTCTTTCTTGTAGGCCACGCCCAGTAATAAAACCCTTGAGCCCTTCATGGCCTTACGGTCATCGTTAAGACCGTCGGCAACTAGTTGGACCACGTGCTCAGGCATGCGCGAATTAACTTCTTCAGCAAGGCTGATGAAACGCGAGTCGAATCCGTGTTGACGGGCCTTCCACGAGAGGTAGTGGGGATCCAGCGGAATGCAATGCCCACCGATGCCCGGCCCAGGATAGAACGCCATAAATCCGAATGGCTTAGTCGCTGCCGCTCTAATCACTTCCCAGGTATCGATATTCAGCGCGTAACAAAGCCTCGCCATCTCGTTCGCCATGCCAATATTCACAGCGCGAAAAGTGTTTTCCAGAAGCTTGGCGGCCTCTGCGACACGAGCGGACGACACGGCGTGCACGTCTTTCACGATTTGCGAATACAGATGTGCAGCCACCTCGGTTGAATCGGGAGTTACCCCACCAACCACTTTTGGAATGTTGTGAGTTAGAAACTGAGGATTGCCGGGATCGACGCGTTCAGGTGAGAACGCTAGCAGAAAATCATGGTCTAACTTGAGCCCGGTTTCCTCAAACATTGGCAAAAGAACTTCATCCGTCGTACCTGGATAGGTAGTCGACTCGAGAATTATCAACTGGCCCCGGCGTAGATTTTTTTGTATCTGCTCGGCCGCGGCAAGGATATACGAGACGTCCGGCTCCTTGGTTTTCCGCAAAGGGGTCGGAACGCAGATGATGATTGCATCACATTCGCGCAGGTGCTGGAAATCCGTCGTGGCCTCGAGGAGCTTTGCATCGACTAGTTTCTTGACTCTCTCTGAAGGAACATCACCGATATAAGAAGTCCCGGCGTTGATCTGTCTGGCCTTTTCCGAGTCCACCTCGAATCCACAGCCTTTAAATCCGTTTGCCGCGAACTCTACGACCAAAGGCAGTCCGACGTATCCCAGGCCAATTACACCAGTCCGGGCCTGCTTGTTTGTGATCAGAGAAATTATTTCGTTTTTTAGCATAGTACGGTGACTATCAGACTCGACTTGCTTACCACTAGTCGTAATTTAGGGTCAGAAAACTTCAGGCTCGAAAGACTATGGGAGCCGTCAGAGAGTGTCAAGCAGACGGTTTTCAGGTGGTGAGCTAACTTGTGTTGTCGTGGGTGATGTGTCCGATAAACTTGTTCAGCTTGTCGGATTGGTAATCGGAGCTCAATGGCCCAGCACCGACAAGCTAAATTAGTTTGTCGGATAACTTGGATAGTGACCTTGATTCAGCCGCGCCGACAAGCTAAAGAGCCTCTTGCAAAATCCTTCTCATTCACCCCGAGCTTCAGCTCGGGGGTAGTGAATGAATCAGTTTGCGGGAACCGTTTTAACGGTTTCAGGTGGCCCAGAGTTTATTCATCTCCACCGCCTATCGATTCGAGCTCCAAAGCTTAGTTATTAACACCGGAGCACGACGATTCCGCCGCGCTAAATTTCTGCCGATCTATTGCTTGCGCCTAATAAACCGTTGAAACGGTTCTGCGACTCGCAGTCGCCGTGAACCCCGAGCTGAAGCTCGGGGAGAATGAGATGAATTCTTGCAAGCGACTCTAAAGCATGTTCGGATAATTGACTCCTGAATATCTAGAATCAACGCTTTTTTTCTTGACACTTGGACACGGGCCAACTATACCGACGCTCCAATGACAGAGACTCCTGCAAAACTTGAACGCGGACTCAACCTCGTTGACGCAACTATGATTGTCGTCGGCTCGATGATCGGCTCAGGAATCTTCATCACCTCGGCCGAGTCAGCGCGACTCGTTGGCTCGCCAGGCTGGTTACTCATGGCTTGGGCGCTGGCGGGAGTTCTCACCATCACGGGAGCTCTTTGCTGTGCGGAACTGGCGGCGATGTGGCCGCGGGCCGGCGGTCAATACGTCTTTCTCAGGGAAGCTTATGGACCATCAATCGGGTTTCTATTCGGCTGGGGTCTGTTTCTAATTATCCAGTCAGGGAC
The DNA here is from genome assembly GCA_035457105.1 of Pyrinomonadaceae bacterium. GTDB lineage: Bacteria > Acidobacteriota > Blastocatellia > Pyrinomonadales > Pyrinomonadaceae > PSRF01. The sequence goes on along the minus strand of DATIBX010000563.1, from coordinate 13,787 downwards.
AATAGCTGCCGTTGCCGTCGCGTTCGCAAACTTTACCGGCGTCCTCACACCTTCAATCTCGGCAGAAGCTTATCTGTTTGGACCGGTAGTAATAATCAAACCTTTTTCTTTGGACGGGTTTTCCTTCAATGGCTACGCCTTAAGTCTTTCCACGCAGCAACTTGTAGCCGTGGTCATGATCTTGTTCCTGACAGTGATTAATACTCGCGGATTAAAGATTGGAAAGACGATTCAGAACACCTTCACCTTTACTAAGACGGCGGCCTTGGTCGCGCTGATCCTTATTGGACTCTTCCTGGGTTGGAATTACAGTAGCGCCGCATACACCTCCTCATGGTGGGAACCCTGGGCCAACGGCTGGCGGGCCACGCCTGCTCAAGTTTGGTTTGAACCTGCTACAAGCGGACTCTTATTCCTGGCTCTAATCATGTTGTTGGGCAGGGCAATGGTTGGACCGCTCTTCGCCCAATCGGCCTGGAATAATGTCACTTTTACGGCTGGTGAAGTTCGTGATCCAGGTAAGAATCTGCCGCGAGCATTACTCATCGGTTGTGGACTTGTAGTTTTACTCTACTTGTTGGCTAACCTGGCTTACGTAGTGACGCTACCGCTGGCGCAGATTCAAAATGCTCCACAAAATCGCGTGGCTACAGCTTTGATGCAAAGCGTGCTTGGACCAAAGGGCACGGTAATTATGGCAGTCGCGATCATGGTGTCGACATTTGGGTGCAACAACGGTTTGATTCTCGCGGGTGCTCGAGTCTATTACGCGATGGCGCGCGATGGTCTATTTTTCCGTAGCGTGGGAACAGTCAACAGACAGCACGTACCTGCGGTAGCACTTTTAACGCAAGGAATATGGGCAGCCTTGTTGGTACTGCCACGGACCGTGAGCGGCAGTCCGCAGCAAGCAAACGTCTATACCTTTGGGAATGTCTACACCCAGCTTCTCGAATACATCGTTTCGGCCGATCTTATTTTTTACGCGTTGATGGTCGGTGCAGTGATTGTCATGAGACGAAAAGCGCCCAGTATCGAGCGCCCTTACAAAACATTCGGATATCCGATAGTACCGCTAATCTACATCGGACTCGCTGGCCTGTTTATCTTAGACCTGGCATTCCTAGCGCCAGGAACATCAGGCATCGGGTATTTACTGGTCTTCACTGGAATTCCGGTCTACCTTATCTGGCGCAGAACTGATCAAACTGCGGAATGAAGCTACTTCACCCATTCGTCTGCAATTTCAGTTTCAACCTTAACCGGTACCGTTGTGAGATATTCTTCCCCAGCGACGCACATTACTCTTTCCACCTTTTGAGCGATCTCCTCTGCGACGTCGGCAGCAGTTTCAACAACAATCTCGTCGTGAATGATGTTCACGATTTGAGCGTCGCTATGGGCCAGTTCATCGCGCAGAAGGCGTAATGCCCGTTTTAGTATGTCAGCACTTGTCCCCTGGATCGGTGTGTTCTTTCCGTTGCGCTGGGTCATTGAGATTTGCTGTCGATCATTTTCGTCATAGCGAAAACGAACTAACCGACCCGAAGCAGTTCTCGCCTGTCGATCAGTCACGGCACGATTGGCAGCTTCTCGCAAATAACTATCTAGCTGTCGATAAGTACCAAAATAGCGGCGCAAGACATTCTCAGCTTCGGGAACTGTCACCCCCGTCATTAGCGCAAACCGCTGCGCACCGATTCCGTAAACGACGCCAAAGTTCAGACGTTTAGCAAAGTCACGCTGTTCCTTTGTCACCTGGTCCAGTGTCACATTGAAAACCTGAGAGGCAGTCACGCGATGAAGATCGGCTCCCGAACGAAACGCCTCGATAAAGCCCTGATCGCCAGAAAACTCCGCAAGGATTCGCAACTCAATCTGTGAATAGTCAGCGATAACCAGTTTCCTGCCATCCGGATATCCAGTGAAACAACGCCTGTATTCAACCGCATGTGGCACTTGTTGAATGTTGGGATTAGTACATGCGAATCTGCCGGTCGGAGCACCAATTTGACGAAAATCAGCATGCAGTCGCTTGGTAAGAGGATTGATGAGCTCGATCATATTTTGACCATAACTCGTCAATGCCTTTTGTACGGTGCGATACTCCAGGAGTTTCTCAATGACTGGATACTGGGCAGCAAGCGGCTGCATCTTCCAGTTTCGAGTTGATTCGGGGACAGGAATACCGAGCCGGGTCAATGCCTGGGTCAATTGTTGATGAGAATCAAGATTGATGTCGTCACGTTGTGGACCGCCGAAGAGTGAACCTTGAGATGATTCCTCGGCCAGGATCTCCTGTAGCTGCTCTGCAAGTTCCTCGCGTCGCTTTTCGACAATCCCAAGTTGGTCTAGCCATCGATCCTTATGCATGTAAAAGCCCGTCAACTCGATGTCGACAACCGTGTTGATGCATTCAAATTCGAGCTGGGCGCATTTGACTAAGGAATCGGTCTTCAACCGATCGATCAGTTTCTCCCTGAGAGGCAAGAGCACGGCCGCATCTCGTGCCGCGTACTCAAGCTGAGCTTCGGACAATTCAAAATCCCAGTTGCTCAAGCGCTCAGATTTATCAACGAGCTCATTCAGGTAACGATTAGCCACGGACTCCAGGCCATGACGCTCCTCAATATCACCGGCACCAACAAGCTGACTCGCCAGCAAGGTGTCGAAGAGACCTCCGAGCGAGACTCCCAGTTTGTGTTTTATAAACTTCGCGTCGAACTTCGCATTGTGAGCTATTTTGATTGGACGTGGAGCTTCAAGCAGTCGTCTCAGCGGCTCGAGAGCCTCGCTCTTAGACAAGTCATCGTCTGAAAAAGCATCAAGATCGATGATATAGACACGTTCAGGAGTTGCGAGCTGAATCAGGCGTAACCGTGAGGTGTAAGGATCGAGATCAGTTGTCTCTGTGTCGAGTCCGACCGTTGGCTGGCTTGAAATCTTTTGAACTGCTTGTCTGAGATCTTCTGCGTGTTTGATTACCTGGTAATTCGTCGTCATCTATATCTGCCAAATACCTTCCCAATCCGAATACACAATTTAACCCATCATCCTCTTCAACATCAAAATCTGACCTTTGTGCTGCGCTTCATGATCAATCAAATGATGGAGTATCCATCGCAAACTGTGTTCGCGCACAGTTCCACCTCTCTCGTATGGAATAATGGTGTCCAGGTCAGAATCGTTTAACGAGAATAGTACTTCGCGAGTTTGATTGCGAATGTTGTCAACTTCCCGCAGACAGAATTCAGTTGAATGGTTATTACGCGCGACTCGTTCTACATCGTCGAGCACATCCCAGTAAACAGAATTCTTGATCTCGTCACTCAAATCATGGCCACCGACTACCATTTGGATCCAAAACCATTCCGCCTCTCCAATGTGTAACACCAGACCACCGATTGAATGAGCTCCGAGAAAAGCTGGCTTTCCAATCAGTTCGTTGGGAATCACTTTGACTGCTTCCGTCAATTGGCTTCGCACTTCTTCCATTCCGCTGAGGTAATAGCCGATGCCTTTCGACAAACCAGGATGTGGCAATAGGACATGTCGTGTCATGGGAGGAACCTTTCTTTATTTCACGTCGGAACTGCGGGCCGTTGGATTTGCTCGAACCAGAAAGAACAGCAAGACGGCCGCAGTCAAACCCATCGTTGCACTCACCAGAAACGCTGTTCGTGCTCCCTGCCAATCCCAGATAACGCCCATCAGTACGGAGGCAGGGAAAACTGTGATACCAAAAGCGAGATTATACAAACCATAGGCGGTACCGCGCTGTTCAGGGTTTACCAGGTCAGCAACCAACGCTTTTTCCGCACCTTCAGCCAAGCCGAAATAAATGCCATAAATCAGGAATAGAAGCCAGATCGAAATCTCTTGCGCAACGAACGCAAAGCCGGCATAGACAGCAGCATACAAGATCCATCCCGACACTATCAGACGTTTGCGACCAAGGCGATCTGAGAGATCACCACCCAGCAGAGAACTTAATACCTTACTGGCGTGATGAGCCGCCCATAATAAAGGAACTGCAACGAGAGACAATCCGGCGTCTCGAGCTCGCAGTATCAAAAAGCTATCCGAAGAGTTGGACAGTGTAAACAGCGCAACGACGACCAGGAACCTTTTGAAGTTCTTATCAAAGCCCTTTAAGGTAAGTTTCGGGGTTTGCTCGATCTTGATTGGACCAGGTTTTGATTCCCGCATAACGAACGCTGCCACCAACACCGCAGCAAAAGCGGGTATTGCGGCCAACAAAAATACGATAGTGAATTCTTGCTTAGTTGGAGCATTGCGATTTGATACCAGCAAGAAGACCAGCAGGTAGCCAAGCAAAGGACCTATCACGGCCCCTCCGTGGTCCATGGCGCGATGAAATCCAAAAGCAATGCCACGTTGTTCTTTGAGTACGGCATCAGCAATCATCGCATCACGTGGGGCGCTGCGAAATCCCTTTCCTACGCGATCAGCGGAACGAATCATTAATACCTGTTGCCACGAGTTCGCAAATGCCAGCAAGGGTCGAGCGAAAGCCGCCAGCGCATATCCAAACACAACTAACCACTTGCGCTTGCCCCAACGATCGCTCAAATACCCTGCAAAGAGCTTGAGAAGACTCGAGATTGATTCGGCTGTGCCTTCGATCATGCCTACAGCTTTAGCCGACGCCCCCAGGGTTGACGTCAGAAAGATCGGCAGGAGTGGATAAATAATTTCGCTTGAAGCGTCATTGAGGAGACTGACGAGACTGATGGCAAAGACATTGCGAGGCAGCCGGCGATATCGTTGCCACAAACCGGGAGTGCTTTCACCCAGCTTGATGTCGTCAATACTTGCATCGTATTGATCGGCAGCATCGGTATCGGTATCTGCCATTGTCACCGGTGCGTCATCGACGTCTTGACGTATTGGGACGTGGATCGGTTTGAGATCTTGCCGGCGCTCGGTACCACCACCACGCAAGGCCACCCACCACAACCAGGAGCAACACTCCGGCCAGCGCGATTCGAACTAACCAACGAAGGGCCACTCGAGCGGCTACGATGATGAATACCAGGGCAATTCCGGCGAGAATTGAGTAAAGAAAGGTGTGGTCCATTAGAGCGAGATTGTCTATTTCCGTTCGTAGTTGGCTTTCACCACCGTCTTGATATTTCCCCTAACGTGAAAATCGCCTTCGATGTACACGCGGAGCGGATCACAGGCGGCAACAAAATCCTCAAGGATCACATTGATGACGTGTTCGTGGAAAATCTTGATATCCCGAAATGAGTTTATGTAAAGCTTGAGACTTTTTAGTTCGACGCAGCGCTGGTTTGGAACGTATTGGAGACGAATCGTCGCAAAGTCGGGAAAGTCTGAGAAGGGACATATGGCTGTGAATTCGGTTATTTCGAAATTGATGCTTATCTCTTTGCCGGGGAATTCGTAGGCAAAAGTGTCGAGTGGAAAGAGGCGCATCTCCTCGCGCGGAGTAGATTGAATATCGAGACCCTGTTGATTTGGCGGCGGTACTAGTGTGCTCATACTTCTCCTTAACAAAGGTTCGATGTTAACTGAGAAGTAACTTGCGCAGCAATTGTGGCGCTGAACTCTAGAATGCAATCCACAGATTTCGCCGATTACATAGATTTCTTTCAGAGAAAGTTACGGGCACAACGGCCCACTAATAAGGAATCTGCGTAATAGGCGCAATCTGTGGACGATCTATGCTGACCTCTTAATATCCGGGCGTTGGGCGGGGTCGACGGCCCATGTCGAAGAGTTTGATCAAAACGAGACCAGCCACAAATCCTCCCACGTGAGCGGCATAGGCAACTCCGCCTGACTGTGACCCGCCACCAAACATCCCGAGACCGCTAATCAGCTGAAACGCAAACCAGATCCCGATTGCAACATAGGCAGGCACGTCAGTTAGAAAGCGAAACAGAATTACTGTCACACGCCGAGTCGGATGAAGCAAGATGTAACCACCGAGCACTCCCGAAATCGCTCCCGAGGCGCCAAGACTCGGAACGATAAGGCTGCCATCATCGCCGCCCGCAAAGGCTGCAGTGGTAAACACATGCGCTAATGACGCCAGGATGCCACAAACGAGATAGAACACCAGGTAACGAACATGGCCCAGTCGATCTTCGATATTGTCTCCAAAGATCCAGAGAAACAGCATGTTGCCCGCAATGTGGGCGATGCCTCCATGCATAAACATTGAAGTCAGCAACGTGAGGTAAACGGAAAAGGGAGTTTCACCAAGGCCGGGCACTAGCACTCGTTGGCCGCTTACCGGATCCAATAGGACTCGACTTTGAGTGACTACATCATGTCCCGTAAGAATCTCGAGCGGAACTGTTGAGAAAGCGTAAGTAAATTGCTGATTCGAGCCCAGACCCTGGAGAAATACAAACACCAGGATGTTAATCGCGATAATCGCATAATTAACAACTGGTGTGGTCGTGCGATCAGAATTGTCGTCGTAAAGCGGAAAAACCATCTCGTCTCCGTAACACTGTTTGCTTGAGACTCGTTTATACGCAGATTGTTACGGCGTTGTTGCAATACCCAAGCAACTCTGAAGTATGCGGACATGCAAAAGTGAACTTCTCATTCTCCCCGAGCTTCAAGCTCGGGGTGAATGAGAGGGATTTGCAAGAGCCTCTGAAGCATGTCGGACATTGTGCATCAATCTATAGCGCGATCCATAGCTACTCCTGCATGTACGATCGCCGGCTCATGTGGTCGCAACAGTTCATAGCCCTCGGAACGCGCAACAAACGTAGCAGCAGTGATGTCTCCTGACACATTAAGCGTAGTTCGACACATGTCCAAGATGCGATCGACTCCGAGAATAATTGCGATCAGGGCTGGATTGACTCCAATCGTAACTAAGACTCCGATAATAAATGGAATAGAACCAGAGGGAACTCCAGCGGTACCAACACCCCCAAGAATCGCCAGCAAAACCACCATCAACTGTTGGCCAAGCGATAAATCAACACCGGCTAGCTGGGCGAGGAAGAGCACGGTTACACCCTCGTACAATGCGGTGCCGTTTTGATTGGCCGTGGCACCAACCGTAAGCACAAAACTGTTGATTTCCTGCGGCACCCCAAGATTTTGCTCAGACACACGCAAGGCTGTCGGCAACGTCGCATTCGAAGATGACGTTGAAAACGCCGTCAGAATAACTGTGCGAATTCGTTTGAAGAATTCAATCGGCGAAATCCGTGAAAGGAAGTAAACCGACAACGAGTATACACCGAACATATGCAGCGAGAGTCCAAGTAATACCGTTACGACAAACCAAGCGAGCGCCTGAAGCAGATCGAGTCCAAACCGTGCAGTATTGTTGAACAGCAAACAGGCCACCGCATATGGCGCAAACTTCATGATCATCTCGATTATCTTCGCAGTTACCTCATAAAGACCTTCGAGCACTCGCAGAAGTGGACCAGTCACGGAAACCGGAATAAGCGTGATGGCAATCCCAATAACGAGGGCGAAGAACATGACGTGTAGCATGTTGGGATCTTCTTTACCCGACACCGCGTAGAACGGATTCTTGGGCACGATCGTCTCGACCACAGCCATTAATGGCTTCTGCGTTTGAGCACTTGTCTTCTTTGCTTCCTCGACTCTCTGCGTAGCATCCGTGGCGTAGCGCTGTTGGAGTGCCGCTGAAGTTGCAGGGTCGATGCGCTTGCCGGGCTTGATCGTGTTGGCGAGCGTAATTCCAATCACAACAGAAATCCCCGAGATCACTAAACAATACGCAAACGACTTGAGGCCAACTCTGCCGAGCTTTCGAATATCTCCAATCCCTGCGACACCAACTACCAGCGACGAAAATACAAGCGGCACAACGATCATCAGCAGTAGCCGAAGGAACAGCTGACCAATCGGTTGTGTAATGTTGTCGATTATCCAAACAACTTTCGGGTTCTCTCCGCCGAGAAAATGATTGACGGCAATACCGGCAATTACTCCAACAGCGAGTCCGATCAAGATGCGATGATGAAGGGCGAGGCCTTTGGGTTTGTCTGGAGTCTCTTCATCAAGATCCGTTGTTATCTCGCGTTCAAAACCCGCCGGATCAAGCTGTCCGGAGAAGCGTTTATCATTGTCTTCAGGCATAAGTAACGAAATCGGTCTGATTTGATCTAACGGCCCCAGCGCAGTTTATCTCGAAGGACATCAAAATAGTTTCTGTTCATCGGTTGAATGAGATTGAAAGTAGTCTTGCTTTTCCGAATCACAACTAGATCTTCCGTCTTCAGGGGGAGACCAACCTGACCGTCCAAGGTCAAAGACACATCTTCCTTTTCGGTCTTCAACCGCAGTTCGATCAGCGCATCGTCCGGGACGACAATAGGTCTATTCGAAAGAGTAAAAGGACAGATAGGAGTGATTACAACTGCGTTCATTGAAGGGAAAATAACTGGACCACCAGCAGAGAGGTTGTAAGCAGTTGAACCAGTCGGCGTTGAAATGATCAGTCCGTCCGCTCGGAACGAGTTTACAAACTGTTGATTCAGATAGGCCTCGATCTCGATGATGCGAGCCAAAGCCGACTTATTGATAACGACATCATTCAGCACACGATAGTGCATGGACGGCTCGCCACTTCGAATCATTTCAACTGCGAGCATCACTCGCTTATCAAGACGATAATTGTCTGAAAGTATCGACTCGAGAGCGAGGTAGAGTTCCTCAATACGAAATTCAGCGAGGTAGCCGAGTCCGCCATAATTAATCCCAAGTACCGGGACTTCGTGATCGCCAATCAACCTGGCCGTCGCGATCATTGTGCCATCGCCACCAAGCACGAGGAAGAGGTCGACTGACGCTGCTAACTGGTCCGTTTCAACCTGATCTACTGGACAGCCGGTTTCATGCTCAATCCTTTCGCGATCGAGCTCTGGTCCACCGACGAGACCGATACCTCGTTCGGCCAGCCATTGCGTTAGCTCACAGATAGTCTGTAAGGCTTCTGGCTGATGTGGCTTGATGAAAATGCCGATGCGCTTTATTGAGGACATGCTTGCATTGCCGCTGCAGTTCAGCTCTATGGACGCCGTGTAAATCACCGCAGTGACGCGGAGACGCCCAACTTCGCGGGGTTAGTTCTGCCTTGCCCAATTGTTAGGTATTAAAGCAGCGGCGATGATACGCAGGCTATCTTTTTAGTGTCAACGAACCTTCTCAGCGGGTACTGTCTTAGTTTTGCCTATTCTGTGCAACCTTTGTGCTCTTGGAGTCTCTGTGGTGAAGGTTTTCTTTAGTACTTCGCCCACCACAGAAGACGCGGAGAACACAGAGGTTGCACAGAGAAGGTGCTGATTAGGCCACTACGTCTGAGCGCATCTTGCACTGTTTGCAGGGCTGATCAGACCAAAGTGTCGACCTCGCTACCTTACTTCTCATAAAGGGCAAGAAACTCTTTATTACCTTCAGCACCGAGGATGGGAGATTCGATCGTGTTGACCACCCTAAGTCCCATATTCTCTGCTAACCCGTTTACTTCTGCGACCACTCTTTGATGTTGCTCTTCGTCCCGAACAATGCCGCCACTACCGACTTGCCCGCGACCTACTTCAAACTGTGGTTTGATCAGAGTTATCACCTTACCAGTATCTTTTAGTAACGGGACTATCGACGGCAAGACGATCCTAACCGAGATAAAGGAAACGTCGATTACCGCGAGATCAAAACTCACGGGAAAATCAGTTGGCTGAAGGTACCGGGCGTTGACCCGTTCTCTGACTTCCACTCGCGGATCATTACGCAGTTTCCAGTCGATCTGGTTATGCCCGACATCGATTGCCCAAACTCTTTCTGCACCATTCTGCAAAAGGCAATCCGTAAAGCCACCCGTTGAGGCGCCGACATCGAGGCAAACCATCCCTTTAACATCGAGGGCGAAAGCGCGCAGTGCGCCTTCGAGTTTTAGACCACCTCGTCCGACGTATCGCGAGGTTGGGTCGTCCGCTCCCTTGATTCTGATGTTTGCCTGGATTGAGAATTGTTCGGAGGGCTTGTCGACACGTCGATCGTCAACCACCACGATACCAGCCATGATCATCGCCTGAGCTTTGGTGCGCGAAGCGGCCAAGCCATGATCGACCATCAACTTATCAATTCGTTCACGCTTCAACGCAGGAATATGCCTCACATTCGAAGATGTGCGCACATTACAACACAAGCTTAGGGAACTGCTTAGGGATTTATTCGGTTGAGTGTAATTTCGAGCTTACGCCTGCTTACGGACCGTTTGAGTAAAAGCTCTAGGTGTTTCAGTCAATCGCAAATCAGCGGCACAGTCATGGCAAAGCCAGACCAAAATGTTAGGCGCGTCAGACCAGAAGAACGAGCTGACCCGGTGAGCTACTTCAACGGCTTGATCGACACGGAGTTTCTGCAATGCCTGTACGTAAAAGACTCCGGCGTAGAACTCACCGTCGGCGCCTTCATCGCGATGAATACACTCCCGCTCACGAAACACTTGTCTACTCATGAGTTTCACCATTCCCACGCACGCTTGGTGCGGAACCTTAACCGTAGTTTTAGCGTCGGGGTATACCGCTAGATGTGAGCTTCAGCTCGACGGGCAAAGCGAACGGGCCAATCGTTTGAGAGGTCAGTCGCTTTGAAATGCATCATGCCATTCGATAAACAATCAGTCAATATGTTGATCACTAATTGTTGCTCGTTTCTTTTATATGAGTGTGACTACGGAAGGATTTTGGAGTCAGGGGCGACGAGAGCCTTCAAAGATTTCATCAATTCTCATGAGATCTCGACCTTGTGCAGCCCGCCTGGCTCGACGATCAAATTTTTCAATCCGTCTTAGACGTCTTTCTTGCCACTCGTCCACCTTCATCGGCTGTTGCGAAGTCTGGTCATCGTTGGACACGTTGTCCCTTGAACCAACAGAGTCGGTTGCAATAGCTTCGTCGTGATGCTGAGGCTCTGGTGCCGGTAAATGGACCGGTCTGGCAACGGCTTTGACCGGAGCCTTCGCTGTTGATTCCGGAGCATCAAGCGTTTTTTGATCATCGCTGATAACTGGTTCAGTGGTATCTGTTACTACCAAACTTTCAGCCGTCGCTTCTGGTGGGGCGATTTCCTCGGGTTTTTCAGATTCAGTTGTATCTGCTACGGCCGTTGAGTTCGTCGTTTCCACCTTGGAGACCTGGATCGCCGCAGCTTGAAACCGTTGTCGCTCTAATCGAGCTGCGACCAACGCCACCGCCGCACCCAGTAGCATTGCTGCCGCGAAAGCGCCGGTTAGAAAAAGCCGACCTTTATTTTTGTTATCGGCTCCGATTTCCATCAACGGGACAACGGGCCGCGCCCCCTTAATAACTTGAGCGTCGTTAAAGTGCGGCGTGGCTCGAGAAGCGTCGAACTCGAAGTCTTTGAAATTGTCGTAAGTTTCCATCAACTTGACCTTTTTTTGTCTATGACCGGGGTTACTCAACTCTTTTCCCAGCAATCGCAAGGCCACACCTTAACCCCCGGTTTTACTATAATTCCGGCGTTTGCGAGGTGCGCATTAACGGAATTCGAGGCGGGGCGTTGCATTTGGTGCAGAAAGAAGCGCCAACTTTGCCTGACAAGTGTCGATGATTTCGAATTGTTATTGCTCTGTGGCTGGAAGTTCGTGCAAGGCCGTCACGAATGGACCCGATGAGGCCTCGCTCGACGGTCATCGAGGACTTCAATACTCTCTCGCACGCGATTGAAGATTCCATCCGAATCGAGTCCGTATTTCGCCAGTAGCAGTTTTGGATCGCCATGAGTAATCAACCGGTCAGGAACGCCCATCCGGACCAGGCGAACTCTGTCCTGCAGTCCATTCTCTTCCAGGAGTTCAAGGACGGACGAGCCGAAGCCTCCAGCGAGATATGCTTCCTCAACGGTGACTATCAGACGTTTGGTACGTGCGAGCGCCAACAGAAGAGGCGCATCGAGGGGTTTGACGAAACGAGCATTTACAACGGTGGCCTCAATTCCTTCTTTGGACAAGTGCTCTGCGGCCGCGAGCGAAGGATGGACCATCGACCCATAGGCAACGATTGCCACTTCTCCACCGTCGCGCAATATTTCGCCTTTGCCAATCTCCAACAATTCCGGCTTGCGTGTTATGTCGGCTCCGATACCGTTACCACGTGGATAACGCATTGCTGCCGGGCCAACATGCTCAAGCATCGTGTAAAGCATGTCACGCATTTCACCTTCATCTTTGGGAGCCATCACAACTATATTGGGAACGGCGCGAAGGTAAGCGATATCCAAAAGGCCATGATGAGTTTGACCGTCGCCGCCAGCGATGCCGCCACGATCGAGACAGAACTTCACGTTGAGATCCTGAATACAGACATCGTGGACAACCTGGTCAAAACCTCTCTGCAAAAACGTTGAATAGATAGCACAAACGGGCTTCAGACCTTCGCACGACATACCGGCCGCAAACGTAACGCAGTGCTGTTCAGCGATACCAACATCAAAAGCTCTTTCAGGAAACATTTCGAGCGCCGAACAGATACCAGTGCCGTCGGGCATCGCCGCCGTCAACGCTACCACTTGTTGATCCTGTTCCATCAACTCACAAAGCGTATCGCCGAAGACTTGCGTATACGTGGGAGCTTTAGCTGCACTCTTGATGGCCTTACCTGTCGCGAGATCAAATGGACCGGTGGCATGCCAACGGTAGTAGTCAGCTTCGGCCTCAGGAAAACCTTTACCTTTAGTTGTCAGCGCATGGACTATTACTGGACCATCTTTGATCTGTTTTGCTTCTCTTAATGCAGCCACCAGCGCGCGGGGATTATGACCATCGACGTAGCCGATATATTTGAATCCGAGCTCATGGACCAGGGCGCCAGGCAAAACTGCCGCAGCAATGACATCCTTCATGGTCTTGGCAGCTTGATGAAGGCGTTCGCCAACCGATGGGATGGAAAGCAGCTTCTCTTCGACCTCATCCTTAAAACGGTGATAACCATGGGCGCCCCGAATCCGATTTAGATAACCAGTCAACGCCCCAACGGCGGGCGCGATCGACATTTCGTTGTCATTCAAGACTACTATCAAGCGACTCTTTAAATGGCCCGCCTGGTTAATTGCTTCCATGGCCATTCCACCCGCAAGGGACGCATCACCAATGAGAGCTACGACATGATGATTCTCACCCTTGCGGTCACGCGCGATCGCCATACCGAGAGCAGCCGATAAAGAGGTAGAGGCGTGACCAGCTCCGAAGGTGTCGTACTCGGATTCGTCTCGTCTCAGAAATCCGCTGATTCCGCCATACTGTTTTATAGTCGGTAACAAATCACGACGGCCTGTTAGAATTTTATGCGCATAAGCCTGATGACCGACGTCCCAGACCAGCCGATCTCGGGGCGTATCGAAGGCATAATGAAGAGCAACGGCGAGCTCGACGGCACCCAGGGACGCTCCGGTATGTCCGCCTACACGCGACATTGTTTCCAGAATATAAGTGCGGATTTCGTCGGCGACTGTGGTCAGCTGTTCCGGACCTAAATCACGAAGATCGGCCGGAGAGTTAATGGTATCTAAAAGGCTCATCGTGGCCGCATTGTAACCTAAATGACGTGTTTTGCTAGTTAGCATCAACTTAACTCCCCCGCTTCAAACGTAGCGCGAAGTGCTTGACGTTATAAAGTACTCTGCCGACCGGCAGGTGTCAATAAATATCCTAGTCTTGGAGGAAGGTCATTTGGGGAACATGGTTCGACACTTGAGAATTACTGATTTGGATT
>DATIBX010000562.1:0-2499 GCA_035457105.1 Pyrinomonadaceae bacterium | reverse complement strand
CTGGTTCTTGTAAAACTTAATATCGATTTCCTTCTGTTCAGTCTGAAGTCTCATTTGTTCAAGCTCCGGCCGGTTCTTAAGCGCCAGCCGGGTCGACTCGTCGAGGTCAAATGCGACCACGTCTTTCTGTGGTTCATCCGTGGGGCTTACCTCCGAATACCACAGCTTGTCATCCGGATCCTTCAGCAGCAGGATCTTCAGGCTGTTCTCCGCGGTGGTAACGCCCTGCAAGGCGACGATCACATTTCCTTTGGCGGTTTCAAGCTGAGCCTCCGTTGAGCGCAGCTCGATCGGCGCCAGTGTTCCGGCTTCCACCATCTTCCGGTTGTTATCGAGCTGCGTGCGCGCCAGCTCGACGGAATCACGAGCGATCTGTTCGTTGCGAATCGCATACACCAGATCCCAATAAGCTCTCTGAACCTGATTGATGATCTCGATGACCCGCTGCCGGAACTGGCTGTCTGAAAGATCGAGTGACTTCTTCGCCAGTTGTATACTGCGCCTGCTCGCGTCCAGGGAGAAGTTGCGCAGCAACGGTTGTGTGAACGTAAAGGTAAGGTTGGTATTGTACGCCGGATTCAACTGGGCAAAGATGTCGCTGGTTCGCGATCGGTTATTGTTGAACTCAACAAACAGATTGCCACCAGTCTGCTCAAATTGCTTGCTCGTAGTGAAGTTGTAGAAGAGCGCTTTATTGGTGAGTGAACCGGTAGTGCCGCTGCCGCTTAACGTCCTCGATTGGGGGGTAATTGAATTGCGAAATCCGATGTCAGCGGCCGAGGTATAGTCGTAAAAGCCTCGTAGAGAAAACAGGCTGAACTCTGATATGCGCACGCTCTGGCGAAATTGCTCGATATCGAGGTTGTTCTGCAAAGCCTGCGCGATCGCCTCTTGCAGCGCCAGCAATCGCACCTCGCCCGGTCTGATGCCCACTCGGTCTCTGGTGACTTCAGGTGAACCGGCGATCGGTTGGGTAATCGGGTTCTGCGAGGGCGGATTCTGCTGAACCGTCCCTTGTTGGCGCGCGACGACTCCATCCTGCCCGAACGCCGCAATCGGAGACCACGCCGCGAGCAAAGCTGTTAACGAAACTACTGCCAACGTTCGACGCGATTGTTGAAGCCTTCTTGTCAGTAAACTCATACGTCTTCCTCTCAAAACAAGGTCCAGACACCTGCTCCGGAAACTCAAAGATATCCCGGGCTTAGCACATTTTATTGGCGATGTCGCGGTCTGGTTTAGACAATGCCTGATACGACATCTATAAGGTCGCCGTTTCAATAAAAGTCCCCACCAGAAGGCGACGACCTCGTTCGCGTGACACGCCATAAAGTGTACACGCGACTCCGAGAATTACAAACGCCGGGTGCGTCCGGATTGTTAACAGGCTATCCGGGTCCCTTGTCCGCGAACGAGCGGTTTTGTGAGCCAAATGCGTGCCAGGAGCCTTGAGGTGGTTAAGTGGAGGAATGGTTCAGGTTGAAACCGAAGGGCGATCCGACGTCGGGCAAATATGCCCGACCGTGGGATCGCCCTTTCCCAGAATCGAAGAATGTATTCGCGGATCGCCGGCGCTACCTGATCGCCTTTACGACCGTATTCTCAAAGACAAGAGCCGCGTCTTTACCCTTGAACTCGATGCGCTTCAAATGGAACGAGCCGTCGGCTTCCTGTGAATAAAACACAGACGTAACCGCCGGGGCCTTGTCCAGCTTCGCGATTTTGTAGGTAGCTGTAAGGACATCTCGTCTGCCCTTCGCAATGATCAGTTCGTCCTTTCCTTCGACGTACTTCACGTCATACTCACCCTTTGGTAATGATTGTTCGCCAATCTTTGCATCGCGTTTGAGCGAGATTGTTCGATTGACCTCCTGCGCAAAGGCGGAAACGGTCGCCAGTCCGACAACCAATGCCAATCCCAAAATACCAACACTTAAAGCCTTTCTCATTGATGTGACTCCTTTCGCCCGGCATCTCCTCGTAAAAACAATTGCCCTGCCAATGCACTAGCCGATTCGGTCCAGCTTCGTCGCCTTGGCGCCTCCTTAAGTATCGCCCTTTGTTCGCTACCAGCCGTCGTCATTGCGAATGACCAACTGCACCAGTTTGATGTCTCACTTGCTAAAGTTTACGCTCTTAGCTTCGTTAACGACTCTTACTACGTTAACAGTGTTAACCCAAGTTCCAAAAAAAATTTCAGGCCCGCAGGCCGTCGATCAAAGTATCAATCATCAAGTCAATTAGCTCAGATTTGCTCACCCAGGGAAAATCCGGCATGGAGATCAGCAGCGAGGTAACCCCGTGCCCGCCGGCCCACATCATCTGAGTCGCCGCCTCGACGTCGGTCTCTCTGAACGTTTTTGCCTTGATGCACTCCTCGACGCCGGCTCGCAGATTCCCATAGGCCTTCATACCCATCGACTCCTCGCGAAGCTGTCGCTTGGCATCGCGGGGGTGCTGGGGGTGGTTGATAAACGTCAACTTGTAGTGATTTGGATT
>DATIBX010000561.1:0-7518 GCA_035457105.1 Pyrinomonadaceae bacterium | reverse complement strand
TTGCTTTCAGCGTCACCGATCGACGACTGTGCCCGAAATGACCATAGCCTCCTGGTCGTAAAGATCGATCTCGACGAGAGGAATCTCTCGCGCTGGGAATGGAATGCCGAGGGTCAAAATCATCGCGAATGGCTTATGCCGGCAGGTATAGTGAACAAGCGAGCGCAGGTACAACTGGCGGAACAACTCGACGCCTCAACAGTTGCAGCCTAAACCTTCAAAATGGCTTTTTAGAGGTTTTGAAACGTCATTATCCGAGAGCATTCGCAGTATGAGCACGTGCAGTTAGGCCGGTTTTGAGTGATTGCATCATTAGGATGCTTTCGCTTGTGACAACGAGGCGTCCGCCATCAGTCACCACAAAATTCTCGCGGTCGATCTCGGAGCCATAGCCAATTACGGTTCCCTCGGGAATGGTAACTCCAGAGTCCACGATCGCATTCCGCATACAGACGTACCTTCCCACAGTAACATTCGGAAACAGGATCGAATCTTCAACCTCACTGTAGCTGTGTAAGCGGACACCATAAGAGAGAACTGACCGTCTAACGGTGCCTCCACTAATAATACTTCCCGGGGCAACAATTGAATCTGTAGCTATACCCGGACGATTTCCATCTCCGGATGACACAAACTTGGCTGGCGGCAGTTGCATTGCGTTGGTCCTAAGCGGCCAATTACGATCATACAAACTGAAAACAGGGATAACCGAGACCAGATCCATATTGGCGTCATAGTAGGCATCAATTGTTCCGATGTCGCGCCAGTATTTAGCTGTACCTTTATTGATGTCACGAAAGTTAAACCCGTAGACGCGTCCTTCCTTGATCAGTTTGGGCAGTACATCATGACCGAAATCATGCTTGGATTCGGGCGACTGGCTGTCTTCTTTAAGAACCTTCCAGAGCACCTCTCGTTTGAATAAGTACACGCCCATCGAGGCTAGCGACGAATTTGGATCGCCAGCCAGAGGTTTAGGATCAGAAGGCTTTTCTGCAAAACCGGTGACTCGACCTTCTTCATTAGTCTCTAATACTCCTAACTGACCAGCCGCTTTTTCTCTGGCCACTTCTATCACCGCAACAGTTGCGTCGGCATTGTTGTCTCGGTGGTACTCAAGCATCTCGGCATAGTTCATCTTATATATATGATCGCCCGAGAGTATGAGCGCGTCTTCGAAGCCTTCCTGCTCAAAGCTGTAAAGGTTTTGATAGACCGCGTCGGCCGTTCCTCGATACCAATCGTTCCCATTGCGTTGTTGCGCTGGGACGATTTCGATGAATTCGTCCAGATCGCGCTGCATCATGTGCCATCCCTGATTAATATGGCGACTAAGGGACTGCTGTTTATATTGAGCAAGAATATAGATCCGGCGAAAGCCTGAGTTAACGCAGTTGGAGAGGGTGATGTCGATGATTCGATAAGTACCGCCGAAGGGTACTGCCGGTTTACAGCGGTCCCTCGTCAGAGGATAAAGCCGTTGACCGGCCCCTCCTGCCAGAAGTATGCCGAGTACGTTGCGCATCTGGACCTCAATCACTACGACTAAAAGACATGCATTTGCTTCTCGTGTTCTTACTCAGGGGTCGAGTCGTTCGGCCGACTCTCTCCAACTGATTTTCTTCGATGGCTGCCGGGGGGATGTTTGCTGGCCCATTCACGCAACCAGCGAATCCGCACGTTGGCCAGCGGTTCACCCTTTCGATAGAGGCTTGCCTCGCTGAGAGATCGATCGATGGACCATCCATCGATCGCATACCTGGCGAGCGCAGCCATCATGCCCGTTCGATCTTTACCCTCTGCACACTGAATGTTAACTGGTTGGTTGGCGGGTTCCTGAATCCAGGCGAGATATGACTCCGCCTCTGCCTGAGTCGGGAGGCGCCCATTATCCATCGGGATCCATAGTGAGTGATCAAACCCGTATCGTTTGTAGTCGACGTCATTTCTGGCTCTAAAATTTACGATACTGTTGACACCTTGCTCGCGCAGCCATTTCCACCCGTCCTCATTCTTTGGAAGGCCGGAACGCGTCAATTTGCCTTCCCAAAGAACACCAAACTTCGGGACCGGACCCTTGGCTTCTGGTCCACGCGGTTGAGTAGGCTGATCTACTTGCGAGACCTTTTGCTCCGGCGCAGACGACGACTGTGCGCGTGTCGGATCACCTACTGGAACACTGGACATCAGAAAACCTGCGGTGGCCAACCCAAGCAAAAGACCTTCGAGCCGCATTCTTGTCTCCCTTATTAGTTTCTTAATCAAGCAACGGCGTCGCTCGAATCGGTCAAAGGAGCCGGGTGATTGTCGAGTTGCAGCGAGTAAAGCCTGCGATACACGCCATTACTTGCTAACAAGTCTTTATGGCTCCCCAACTGAGCAATCTCTCCGTCTTCAATGACTACGATCTTGTCAGACTTCCAGACAGACGAAAGCCGGTGCGCGATGATAAATACCGTTCTGCCTTGAGCGATTCTCTCGAGTGCCGCGCGCACAAGTTGCTCCGACTCGGAGTCAAGGTGCGACGTTGCTTCATCGAAAATCAAAATCCGGGGATCTCGAAGCAGAGCCCGCGCGATTGCAATCCTTTGGCGCTGGCCGCCGGAAAGTTTTATTCCACGTTCTCCTACCTCAGTCCGATAGCCATTCGGCAACTGCGTAATAAAGTCGTGAGCGTAGGCCGCCCGAGCAGCCTCCATGATCTGTTCGGTCGTCGCATCCGGATTAGCGTAAGCGATATTGTCACGGAGAGTGCCGGAGAATAGAAAAGTCTCTTGTTGGACCAGGCCGATTTGCTTTCGGAGGGTGTTCAGGGGAATCTGCTCTATTGGTATGCCATCCACCAGGATCTGGCCCAAAGTCGGTCTATAAAAACGAAGCAATAGATTGACGACCGTGGTTTTTCCTCCTCCGCTGTGCCCCACAAGGGAGACGAGTTGGCCGGCTTCGACATCGAGGTTGAAGTTCTTCAAAACCGGCTGACTTTCATCATATTCAAACCCGACATTTTCGAAGCGGACTGCCCCTTTTAGTCGCGCTGGCAGCGCTGAATCTTCGTCTGGCTGGACTATACTTCGAGCTCTTACCTCCTGGAGATTTAGTCCCAGCAACTCTTTGCCGGACGAACCCGACACCAAAAAATACTTCTTTGCGCTTCGGGATTTCTTCTGGTCTTCGAGCTCGAGTTGGTTCTCTGAAGAGATATCCATGATTTCAAAGATACGATCGCCGGCCGCCAGTATTTTTTGAATCGATACGTTGATTTTACTTAGCGCCTTGGCGGGGCCGTAGAGCTTATTAAGGTAACTGAGATACGCGACTAGTGCGCCGACGGTGAAGGTACCTGCAAGGATGCGTGGAGTCGCTGTAAGAATAACTATGATTGTTCCCACGAATACCCACACGTCAACGGTTGAAGAGTAGATTGATTGTAACTTCGTGATGCCGACGCGAGCTCGCAGAAGTTCGAGCGACTTCGCCGAGAATTTCCTTGCCTCGAACTCTTCGCCGCAAAACGCTTTTAATACTCTAACCCCGCCAATCGTCTCAGCGGCCATGCTCGCGATTTCGCCGAGAATCTCGCGAAGCTGACGGGCAACTCTTTTAATGGTCCGTTTAAAGAAAAATACCGAAAGAGCCAATGCCGGAAGGGTTGGCAGTACGAACGCTGTCAACTTCGGATTTACGACAATAAGAAACGAGATTGTTCCTACCAACATCACCAATTCGCTGGCGAGATCTTCCACCAATGTCTTCAGCAGACCATCGGCGACGTCAACATCGCTCGTTAGTCTCGACTGTAGGTCTCCAGTCCGATGGTGATCGAAAAACCTCAAGGGCAATCTCTCGACGTGCTCAAACAATTCACACCGAATCTGGTGAATAATCCTTTGATTGGCGAGTTCATTGAGATATTCCTGTAGGAACGAAAAGAATTTTTGGGCCAGAAAGATTACCACCAGGATCGCCAGCACTTGTGGAAGTAGACTCAGATTGCGCTTCGCAATAACACCGTCGAAGAGCATGAAACCCATTACCCAGGGAACCGCCAACTCGAGTAACGACTTAACGATGATGCAGCAAAACAAAGCAACCAGGAGATGCCAGGAGACCCGCGAATACGTGAGCAACCGGCGAAAGGTCCTTTGGGGTGCCTTTTTGCCGTTGGCAGCGCTCGCGGTGCCTGGTGGTCCGACGGCAATCATGATCTGACCCTCGTGGCCAACTCCATTTCTCGAAGATGATAGTCGAGCAACCTCGGTCTTCGCGGATCGGTTGGTTCGACCTTTTTCAGGAAGCCGAACAAACTGAGCCAAAGAAAAGCTGACCAGTAGTAGGGGAGACTCTCCGCAACCTCGGGAATCTGACCCAGGTACTCATCGAGGAAAGCATTAGTTGCTTCGTCGGCCAAGGTCATGTCAGGTTGAGATCTGAATGCGCTCATTCTTAACACTCGTAGAAACTCTGCCACATCCTTGGCCGGATTTGTTGGTCTACTACGATCCCAGTCAATCACTGAGATCTGGTTTCCCGCTATGAAGACATGCTCGTGATGAAAACGTCCGTGAGTCTGGGCCAACGGTAGGTCAGAAGGGAAGTGTTTGATCCGCGACTTAAGAGCGTGCATGTAATCAAGCAGCGCATCCCGCTCTTCGGGTTGCGTACCAGCCGCCTTGATCAGCCGAACTGAGACGCGGAAGATTTTTAGCGAGTCCCAATCTGATTCGGGTTCTCCAAATCTCAGTGATGACTTATGAAACGCTGCCAGCCAGCAAGCAGCCTCCCGGCAGCCATCGATCAGGTCGAGTGCACAGTCATTGTTGATTGCGTTGGCGAGAGGCTCACCACAAACACCACGCATCAGTACAAGATTGTGTTCCGGCAGGAATGCCAATGGTTCGGGAATCTGAAACCTTGAAGAAGTGTTGAAACCACCATCCCAAAGTTGTTTCATTACCTGGTAACTGTGTGAACCAAGAGAATCTGTGTAGAGTTTCGCATAGAGCGTTTGGCCCGACTCGAAGTCATAACGGAGAGTCAGTCTTCCGGTGCCCGTGTTTTGTACGACCGTCGTCTCGCAGTTGAGAGTCGTACCAACTGGATGTTGGCTCTCTTTCATCGTGGGATAAACGAACTTAGTGATGAAGTCAGAATCCTGTAACTTGAATGCCCAGGTTCCCAACTGCTCTTTGCCCGTTCCCTGAAGATTGGGGTTGCCAAAGTGGTATCCACCCGACCGCGAGTTTCGTCCGGCAACTGAGCATCCTTCAAAAGTCGATAAATAGAAAAATTCGAGAGGCCTTCTCAGCGGATCGTCAGGACCGCGGTCTTTCGCGATCTTGGCAAACCCTTTCAATGCGTAGAGCGCGCGGTAGTAGGGAAGGTTTACTAAGTTTTCCGGGGCGTGGACTCGATACTCGCGTAGGAACTCACTAACAATCAAGTCTGACTTGGTTGTGTCATCGGATCCTTTGAATAGAAGGCTCCGAACACGATGCACAAACATAGCTACATCTTTTGCGGGATCGGATAAACAAATTCGGTCAAGATCTATCACTGACACCTTACCGTCTTCGAGGTAAATATTTGCCGGCGTGAATTGGCCATGGGTGGGAACGAGAATCGTGGAACTCTCTTGCGGTGCAAGTCCACGAAGTTTTTGAAGCAGCTCCAGCAGCAGTGAACTCTGGGAATGATAGGCCGCTGCCGCTTTAGCCATCATGTCTGAAAGCTTGAACAGTTTGATTCGCTCACAGGCTGGTTCGATCTCAAGAAATTGCATCTGCGATGCGTGTAATTGTGCAAGCCATTGCGCCGCAGCGCGCGCTGCGTTCAGCATGACTAGCTTGGGAGTCTCCTCGAACAACAACTGTGTCAGAGGCGTTCCTTCAGCTCGACGCATGAGAAGAAAATTGTCATCAGCGAGAAACCCCAGCGGCTCCGGGACGCGAAGTGGTGCATTTTGCCCGAACCGATCGAGCCACATACTTCGCAAAGCCCGGTAGCTGTGAGTTCCCAGCAGATCGGTATAGGCTTTTGCATAAATAGTTGAGTTGTTTGTGAAGTCATATCGAAGAGTTATTCGTCCGGTGCCCTTCGCGCGCACAATGGAACCTAACCAGTTGTGCTTTCGTGCTTCACGGGAAACTTCGGGCACTAAAGGGATCACCTGTTCGGCGACAAAGTTGCGATCAAGAAACTTTGAAGCGCGCTGTAAGAGACGATCTCTCTTCTCCGCTCGGTCTAAAGCCCTGGCTGACATATGGCATCTCCTATGCAGACCAGCGAAAACTGGCCGCGCGTTCGAATTCTGACTGATAAAACTCATTTAGCTGCGCCCAATTTTGATCTTCTGGTGTGGCGGATTTCATATACCGCCACAGCGATACGAGATTGTGGTAACCCCAGTAATACGGCAGGTTGATTAAATTAAGCGGTAGCCTCGCTGCATACTCTTCGAGGAACGCCGTGGTGGCCTCTTCGGCGCGGCTTAAACCTCCGCTTGCTTTGAATCGTTTGGTTCTCATTCGATGAATGTATTCGCCGAGGTCCTGGGCCGGATCAGAAGGTCGACTCCGATCAAGGTCGATTACAGTCACGGTCTCATCGCTCACAAACACGTGGATGTGACGGTACTGACCATGGGCCTGAACAAAATTGAGCTTTACCTTCTGAGCCAACTCCTCAAAACGGTCTGACATTTCAATCAAGTCATCAACCCTCTCAGGGTTATTCGCGGCCGCCTTGGCAAGTCGGTGCATGAGCTTGTGATAGACCTCCCAGGGATAACGTCGTACGCCAACACGCACATCAGAATTGTGCATCTGTGAGATCCAACGTGCCGCTTCACGGGATCCCTCAGCCAATTCTTCGTCTGTTTCCGCAGCAGCAACGAGTGATCCCTGGGCGCCGCGAATCAACAACATATTGAAGTCGGGATAAAAACCGAGCGGCTCTGAAACTTGGTAGCGGCTACTCGGACCACAACCGTCGTTCCACAGCGCGCTCAGTACCTGATGAGAGTGCGCCCCATGCGCAGCGCCAGTGCCATCGCTTGCGTAGAGCTTGGCAAACACTCTGGTGGATTGGTCTATCTCGTACTGAATGGTGGCCGCGCCCGTGCCATCATTTTGAACAACGGAAACTTGACAATCCTCCCCGGCAGTGGAGCGATACTCCGGTAGCGATCCGATGACATAGAGGTTGATAAATTCAGGTCGACTAACCTGCTCAATGCGTCGGGCCAGCTCGTTGCGCGCTGCGGTTTGTTGAGCTAACAATCGTTGTGATGCCATGGAATGCGTCTCCTTAGTAACTTTTATGATCGAGAGCTGACCGATCGGCCACTACCCGTTTATTCAGGCCGAGCGTGAAAGGCTAAGTTTGGCGTACCTTCAACCCGCTGCTCGGTATGACATCGTTTTTGACTTTCTTTTTTAACTCCTCGAAAGCAGCCAGGCTTCGGTTAAGCAGTCTTCGGTCTTGTCGAGCCAGAGCGATACGCTTTGCGGGTCTTCT
>DATIBX010000560.1:0-12214 GCA_035457105.1 Pyrinomonadaceae bacterium | reverse complement strand
ATGCTTTTACTCTTGACGACCTTCTTACCGCCACGATCTGTAATAAGTTTGCAGATAATTTGATTGGCTTCGGCGGCGTCTCGAGCCCAGTGAAAATTTGTGCCGCGCCTTTCGGCATTGGCGACGAACTGCTCAAGATATTGGTCCAGGTGTAAGAGAACGTCGTCTTTTATGGAACGAGCTCGACTTCTGAGCTCCTCCCAATTCTGCAAGCCCGCCGCCGCAGCGAGGCGTCGTTTTCCAAACAAGCTGGTCGCATTTCGCAACGCCCCGCGCAACTGCATATCAGCGAGTGCGGACTTTGCGTTATCGTCAAACGTTTCGCTCGAGAGATGACTCATGTTCCCTTACGACTGCGACGCCAGCAGTTCAGCGATATGCATCACTCTTACTGGAGAGCCTTTGCGTGAGAGGCGGCCGCCAATTTGCATCAAACAACTGGCATCGCCCGAGATCACAGCATCGACTTTCGCTCGCTCGATTGCTTCGATCTTTTGATCAAGAATAGCCAGCGAAATCTCGGGATACTTAACGGAGAACGTACCGCCAAATCCGCAACACGAATCGGCGTTGTCCATTTCTACAAACTCAGCCCCTTTGACTTTGCTGATCAGCCGGCGCGGTTCGGTTTTAATATTGAGATCTCGAAGGCCGTGACACGCATCGTGCCAGGTAACCCGCCCTGACCAGCTGGCACCCAGGTCTTCACACTTCAAGACCCGAACTAGAAACGAACTCAGCTCGTACGTTCTATCTGCGATTGAACGAGCTCGCTTTTCCCAACGCTCGTCACCATCAAACAATTCGGGCAAGTGATGGACCATCGCAGCACACGATCCCGAGGGAATCACAATTGCCCTAGCCTCACTGCTCTCGAAGACTTCAATGAACCGCCGCGCTACCTGGCGAGCTTCATCGCGATACCCGGTGTTAAAAGCTGGTTGCGAACAACAGGTTTGCCGCTCGTCAAACTGTACTTCACATCCCGCTCGACGCAATACTGCTACAGTACTGACTCCCACGCTGCTCCAGAGTTGATCTACGAGACAGGTAACAAATAGCGAAACGAGCATCAGAGTTTAGAGTTGGCTTGTTGAAATAGTGAGTCAGGAAACACTCACGACACCTTTAACATAGTCAGGCGACTGCATATCTGAAGCAAGTGCTGCTTCGACGTCTGTCAGCGTCGTGTATTTATGGGTGATCAGCGATTCAACACTAATCTTCTTTTGCTCGATCAGCTTAAGCGCTCGACTGTAAATCGAAGGCCGGCCATCAGCCCCAAAACCTCCGGAAGCTCCAACTGCGGCAACTATGACCGGCTCTTTGAAGAAGATGTTATTCAAGAGACTCAAGTCGTTGCCAGAGTGTCCGTGACCATACATAAGAACCGTTGCTTGCTTTCTGATTAATCCTGGAATCGAGGCGAAAATCACTCCTGAACCTGAAGCTTCGATTAAATATTCCACACCTTTTCCGCCAGTGTGTTCTCTTACCACTTCGACCAGATCAGAATCTGTTGCATTGATCGCCTCGGTGGCGCCAAAACTACGGGCCAGCGCAAGTTTCCGATCGTTAGGATCAGTCACAATCAACGATCCCTCGTATCCCAGAACCGATCTCAAATATTGTGTAAACAGAAGGCCTGCCGGACCAGCGCCGCATATTAACACGCCTCGCATACGCCGGTCTGAATTGTCTGCGTTTAATGAAAACCGACTTCGAGTTTTTGCGACCGCGTCTGACGAATGAATCACACAACCCAAAGGCTCAACTAAAGCCGCTGAAAGAAAGTCCAAATTAGATTCAATCTTGATTGCGTTTACGGCAGGCACAGCGAGATAATCTGCCAGGCCTCCGGGTAAACCGGTGATGCCGTGTTCGCGATAAAACTCGCACTGGTGAGAATCCCCGGTACGACAGTATTCGCAGAGGAGCTCGCGCCGGCGGCTTACGCAATTTAATCCTTGATCAATCACCACGCGGTCTCCAATTAAGAGATCGTGCACTTCTGATCCAACGTCGTCGATAATGCCCGTGATTTCGTGACCAAGGATTTGTGGCTGTAATTCGAGAGGAATAGAATGGCCCAGATTGTTGGTGTTGTAATTAGCGTGACCGGCAAAGATATGAGCATCTGTACCGCAGAGACCCACCGCGGCAATGCGCACCAACACTTCATGTGACGAGACTGTCGGTCTGGGAACATCGCGCAGCTCGAGACGACGCACGCCCGAAAGCACGATGGCTTTCATGGTTTCGCCAAGCAAAGCCGTCGAACCCGTCAAACTCGAGGAATTTACTGCGCTCATTTAGGCTCAGCTTTCGAGATCGCTCACATCAAGTCGATTAGCAGCCTGGAGTTGCGCAAAACGATTCATTGTTTCTTGCACTCCTTGTTTGAGAGGTGTTGAAGGCAATGGACCAATCACTCTTCTGATCGCTGCATCATTCATCGAGTGCGCCACGGGAATTGGTGGACCACCAAACGTTACGAGGGATTGCTCTCCTTCTGGTGCCAGGCTGTTGATCATTTCGGAAATTTCTGCAACTGGGACTGTTTCACCGTGAAGATTGAATACGTGCGCGCCATCGGGGTTCTGGTCGGCGCAGGCGATGAAGGCGGCAGCCGTATCTGCCACGTATTGAAAATCCGTAACACCGCTAAAACGGATATGAAAAGGCCTTCTTAAAACAGCAGCTTTCATTGCCTTGGTAGGATCGCTAGTAAGGCCTGTGTCACGATTTACGCCATAAACCGTCAAGGGCCTCAAGCCTACACTTGAAATGCCATGATCGAGAAAGAATACCCTGGCATTACCTTCGTTAGTGCGTTTAAAAACACCGTAATGCGTGGTTGGCTCGCAGGCTGCGTCCTCATCGACCGGCTCGCCCTCGCTGAAACCATAAACTGCAGCCGAGCTCGCGTAGACCAAGCCTTTCAGTCCTGATTGTCGTACAGCTTCAAAGACATTAAGCGTCCCAACCACATTGACCATGGCGCCGGCGATCGGGTCGACCTTACAAGTCGGAACCTGCAACCCGGCGAGGTGAATAACTCGAGTAGCGCGTGATTGCTCCAACGTTGATCGAACGATAGCTCCGTCAGTTATATCGCCAGCGACAAACCGCACACGTTCGAGTTCACTCTGATTCATAATTGCCTCGAGGCGTCGCGCATCGCGACTACGATCGAAGACCGTCACTTCGTCGCCTCGTTCAATAAGACTTTTTACTACCCAAGATCCGATACAACCCTGAGCGCCTGTAACTAAGTAATTCATTGGTGTTTGTGTTTTGGACTTTGTGTCTTGGTTTTTGGGTCTTTGGCCTTGGGACTTTGGATTTACGTCGAGCCTCGTCGCCGGCTTTGCCGCCTGTTGGGAGGATGGGATTGCCTTCCATCACAACGATAGTTAATTTCTCCGGCTGCGCCAGACTGGGCTTGTACAACCGTCATGCTTCTTCGCAACCAACAAAGTACCAAGCACCAAGCTCAAAGCACAAACTCACCCTAGCTTATAAAAGTCGCTAGCGTTCGTCGCGAAGACACGATCGCGAGACTCAGAACTCAGTTCCGACAGCAAGGCCTGAAACGACTCAATCACCCGTTCATAACTCGCCGCCAAGAGACAAACCGGGTAATCACTTCCAAAAATAAGTCGATTGGCACCAAATGCCTCCAAAGCAACCGAAACAAAAGGACGCAAATCCTCGACGCTCCAATTCGCGTGATTGGCCTCAGTCACCAGTCCAGAAAGTTTGCACGAAAGGTTCGGTAATTTTGCCAGCTCTCTAAACTCAGTTTTCCAACCATCAACGGTACCCTTTGCAATTGGGGGCTTCGCAAGATGATCGATCACCATTCGCAGGTTCGGACAGGCTTCAACGATCTGGGGCACGAACTTGAGATGTCGAGGATGAACCAGCAGATCGTACGGAACGCTGCGTGCTTCGAGAACGCTGAGACCTGTCAAAACTTCGCGCTGAACTAGCCAATCATCCAAAGGTTCGCTTTCAACCAGGTGCCTCACTCCCTTGAATTTGTTATGTCGTAAAAACCTATCGAGTTGCTGACCGACGAGCGGACTCTTCAAATCTACCCAACCTACTACACCGGCGATAAATTCATTCTCATCCGCCAGCTCCAACAACCACTGTGTTTCTTCAAGACTGTTACTAGCCTGGACCAATACTGTCTCCGCAACCTTGTTATGTTTCAGAATTGGTTCCAGGTCCGCAGGCAGATAGTCTCGATAAAGGACGCCCAATTCACGCGTCAGCCAAGGATATTCAAAGCGACCGACCTGCCAGAAGTGTTGGTGTGAATCGATAATCATCTTAGGATCTCAAGGCCACGAGCTATCGGACAATCTCAAATTCACCATTTAATCGGATATCTTCGGAAGACGAACCGACCATAACTTTGAATTTTCCAGGCTCCACCACAAATTGCATCTCTCGATTCCACAAAGAGAGGTCTGCAGGCGTTAAAACAAACTTCACCGTTTTGGTCTCACCAGGCTTTAGACTCACCCGCTCAAACCCACGTAGATTTTTTTCATAGG
This sequence comes from Pyrinomonadaceae bacterium, assembly GCA_035457105.1. Lineage (GTDB taxonomy): Bacteria > Acidobacteriota > Blastocatellia > Pyrinomonadales > Pyrinomonadaceae > PSRF01. Next base: position 7,646 of record DATIBX010000560.1, on the reverse strand, counting down.
TCGTCACACTACTCACCACATCGCGAGTATAGAGTTGCACTATCTCCGTGCCCTCTCGACTTCCGGCATTTTCAACGTCGACACTCACTGTAACTTCACCGTTAGCCTTCTGTTGCAGCGGACTAATCTTCAAATTGCTATACGCGAAAGTGGTGTAACTCAATCCGTGCCCAAAGTAGTAGAGAGCGCCATTGACTCGTGATTTTTCCCCTTCCCATTGCGCCTTTGGTTTCGTCGGAAAATTAAAGGGGATCTGCCCGGCGGTTTTGGGAAACGTGACGGTTAACTTGCCGCTCGGATTTAGATCGCCAAAAAGTGCTTCGGCAATCGCGGTTCCCCCGGGCGCACCGGGAAACCAGCCTTCAATTATGGCGGGCACATACTTGTCAATCCAATTGATACTTATCGGCCGCCCATTCAGTAGGACCACAATCACTGGCTTGCCGACCTCGTAAACTGCTTGCACCAAATCCAGCTGGCGCCCTGGCAAATCCAAACTTGTGCGACTGGCACTCTCACCAACTGTCTTGCGCGAGTCACCCAACACTACGATTGCCACGTCAGACTTCTTTACGGCTGCAACAGCCTCTGCAATTTGAGCTTTCTCGGCTGGGGTGAGCGGCTCTGGCAATACTTCAGTAGTGGGCCAGTGTTCATCAGTAACTTCGCACCCCTTGGCGTAATTAACCTCGATACCGGGCCCGAGCAAATTCTTGATTCCCTGTCTCACAGTCACACTCTCAATGGCTGAAGGTCCATAACGGTATTGAATCAAGCTCTGATCGTCAGCATTTGGACCAACGACGGCAATTGACTTGATCTGCTTACTGAGCGGCAAGACATTCTTTTCGTTCTTCAACAGGACCAGGCTTTCCCGCGCCGCCCTTAACGCTACTGTTTGATGTGCAACCGAATTCACTACGGCTTTGGTGTTTGCAGCATCCTGAATATAAGGACGATCGAACAGACCGATTAGGAATTTGACCCGCAAGACATCTCGTACGCGATCGTCGAGAACCTTAACTGGAACTTTTCCTTCTTTAACCAACTCGCGCAAAGGCAAAATGAAATCTACTGGTGGCGTGAAGTTGGTCTTCACGTTCAGGCCTGCAAGAATCGACTCTCTGACAGCATCTTTCATGTCCGCCGCAACAGCGTGTTTGTTATAGAGATATTCAACCGCAGCACTGTCAGACACGACATACCCTTTAAATCCAAAGTCCTTTCTCAGTCTTTTCGTAAGCCAGTAGTCGCTACCCGTCACGGGGATGCTGTCGTAGTCGTTATAGGAGCTCATCACTCCCAAAACACCTGCTTTAATTGCGGCTTCAAAAGGAGGCAATAAGATGTTTTCGACTTCGCGAGGACTAACCTGTGGATCAGTACGCGCCTCTCCTTCGCGAGCACCTTTCGCAACGCTGTAGACTGCGAAGTGTTTAGCCGTCGCCGCGACCGTATAGTTTTCCTGTAGCCCTTTAACCATTTCGACGCCGAGCTTCGCCGCGAGATACGGATCTTCGCCATATACATCTTCTGCCCGGCCCCAGCGCTGATCGCGTAAAAGATCTAACGTTGGCGCATAAATGTTGGTGTATCCGAGTGCTCGTCCTTCGACACCGGTTACCCGGCCCACCTCGCGTACGAGTTCGCGGTCCCAAGTGTGGCCCAGACCCAACTCATTCGGAAAACTTGTCGCGAGGGGAGCTGCGACCCCGCGCAATCCCTCGTTGGTAAAATCGACGGGAATGCCCAACCGGGTGTCTTCAATGAAAAACCGCTGCGTTTCGTTCATGGCCCAGACATGTTTTTCCATGTCAGTCGCATAGACGCTTTTCGCACTCGGGCCCCAGCCATTCAGGTGTTCGTCGATGTTGGCGATACCATCTTTCCAGATCTCATTTTTCCAGCCCGGAGTTGGTAATTCATCTTTTAGAACACGGCCATAACCGTAGAGAGTTGCGGTTTGACAAGTCTTTTCCTCTAGTGTCATTTGCGACAGAAGGTCAGCGATACGTTCCTCGATATCAGCTTTAGAGTTCTCGTAAACATCCATGCGACCGTTCTTGTTCAGATCAATCCAGCCAGGGTGATAAATCTCCTTCTTTGGACCACTGAACGGCGCAGGTGTTTGGCCAATCCCGAGCGAGACAGCAGCCAGACAGTTGAAAACAACACACAACAAAGTTGCGAGCGCAGTGGACTGAGTTTTCATGTCGTTTGATTTGAGAATCTTTTATTCCGATGTAGACCAATTCTTGGCGTCGTTGGCCGTTGCTCAGTTCTGAAACAGCGACACAATGCAGTAACAATCAATAGCAGGCACAACCACCACGACGACAAATAGAAATTCTGAAATATCAAATCTCAACTCATCTCGTTTAATTAGTTTGAATGACTATCTATTTAGCGGACTTGGTATCGTCTACTAATTCTCTTGGCTGGAACACTTACGGTGTAACTCTTTCCGCCAGGCGCAACCGACAGTTTGATGAACTCTCCTCGACAAAACTCTTCATCGTTGGCCACATATTCCGCCGGAGCGTTCGCAGTTGTCGTCACGTTGCGATGGAGTTGATAGATAGCTACGTCTGGAACTTCCTTCAGAGTTGTGAAGGTGCGCTCATCGCCGCCTTTCCTGGAACCATTGCCAATGATGGCAACTCTGGGGTTCAAAGCCCGGACGAGCGCAGGATTATTACTGTTGTCCACGCCATGATGGTTTACTTGAAAAACATCGACTGCTCCGACCAGGTTATCGGGACAAACGAGCTTGTTCTCGACATTCCACGTCAGATCCCCACCGTTGTAAAACTTGAATGGTCCATAGGTCATAAGAAAACTAAGGCTATTGGCATTATCAGTACGATCTTCGGGAATAGGTTTGAAGTCTGCACCGCAATTTTTGATTTGCTGCGCACCAGCGGGTTCGCCGATAACAAGGCCGTTCGCAGCGTTAATCTGGACGTGAACTGACGCGTCCTGCAACTGCAGCTCGTCACCGGCTTTCAAAGCGACCGAGTTGTTTTTCGCTGCCTGGCGATAGAGTGCAATGTAACCAGGCGTGATATCAAATGCTGGTGCAGTTGGTAATCCATGATCGTAAAAGTTCTTGACTGGAATCACCTTCGCCACCATCGGAATGCCGCCCACATGATCGCGATGCCAGTGTGTGGTCAGGTAATGATCGATTTGTTTGAGTTTGGCGACATCGCGAACGACGTGAATTATTCGATCCGCATCTCGTTGCAGAGGAAAACCTGAGTCGACCAAAAGCGACTCACCGGCCGGAGTCACAATCAGGGTTGCGGCTCCTCCCTCAACATCAATGAAGTAAACATCTAACCCCCCCGCCTTTGTCGTCGCGTTGGCCAGCAAAAAAATAACGATGACAAGGAGAAGCTTCTTTAACATCTCGTACACCTCACTCTTTTTCTCTGTGCAACCTTTGTGTTCTCGGTGTCTCGGTGGTTAGAAATGCGGGCCAAGGATTCCACCACAGAGGCACAGAGAGCACTGAGGTCGCACAGAGAAGGAATTCAAGAAATAATGACTTTTCCCTTAGTGGATTTCCGGCTCTGGCGTCTCGGGTCCAGCCTCGAGAAAATCAAAGTCGCAGCCTTTATTCGCTTGCGTTACGTGCGCGGCGTAGAGCGCGCCAAAACCTCTTTGGTAATGGGGTGGCGGCTGCTTCCAATTTGATCGCCGTTGCTTGAGCTCTTCATCCGAAACGCACATTTCAAGTTTACGTGCAGCAACATCCAACTCGATCAAGTCGCCGTCCTGAACGAGTGCCAGTGGTCCTCCAATGAATGACTCAGGCGCTACATGCAGAACACACGCTCCATAAGCTGTACCACTCATGCGCGCATCGGAAATACGAACCATATCACGCACGCCTTGCTTTAAAAGTTTTTGCGGGATCGGCAACATGCCCCATTCCGGCATAGCAGGTCCACCTAGTGGGCCAGCATTCTGTAAAACCAGAACCGAATGCGCATCCACGGCTAACGAGTCAGAATCAATCCGTGCAGAGAGGTCGTTATAATCTCGAAAGACAACAGCTGGTCCAGTATGTTTTAACAAGCGCGTCTCAGCGGCAGTAGGTTTTATGACAGCCCCGTCAGGCGCGAGATTACCAAAAATCACCACAGTGCCGCCGGATCTGGCCACTGGATTCGTTGGCGGACGAATTACTTGATGGTTCGTTACCGTTGCCGTTTCGATATTCTTACCCAGCGTCTCGCCAGTCACTGTCTGAGCATCCAACTCCAACAACTCACTCAGTTCCTTGAGAACAGCTCGTAAACCGCCTGCGTAGTAAAAGTCCTCCATCAGAAACTCTCCAGATGGACGAAGGTTGCAGATCATCGGCGTGCGATCGGAGATCCGATCAAATTCGCGAATATCAAGCGGAACACCGGCGCGCCCGGCGAGAGCAAGTAGATGAATGATGGCGTTGGTCGAGCCGCCGATTGCCATATCTGCAGTGATCGCATTCGCAAATGAAGCTCTCGAAAGGATGTCTCGAGGTTTTAGGTCGTCAAAGACCATCTGAACGATCCGCCGCCCGCAATTTGCAGCCATGCGCGAGTGATTCGCATCTACCGCTGGTATCGAAGAAGCTCCGGGTAAACTGAGACCAAGAGTCTCGGCGATAGCAGTCATCGTCGAGGCGGTCCCCATCGTCATACAGTGACCGGGACTGCGAGCGATGCCATCCTCCATGTCCGACCATTCACAATCAGAGATATTTCCGGCACGTTTCTCGGCCCAGTATTTCCAAACATCACTTCCACTTCCGAGAACCTGTCCGTTCCAGTTCCCGCGCAACATTGGACCAGCCGGTAAGTAGATCGCAGGAAGGTTCATACTGATCGCGCCCATTAACAAACCCGGGGTCGTCTTGTCGCAACCGCCCATCAGAACGACGCCGTCGATAGGCTGGCTACGCAACAGTTCCTCAGTCTCCATAGCCAGGAAGTTCCGGTACATCATGGGACTGGGCTTCATGAAAGTTTCAGTCACTGACATTGCCGGAAGTTCCACTGGAAAACCACCTGCCTGCCACACACCGCGCTTTACCTCTTCAGCGCGAGTTCGAAAATGACTGTGACAGGTCGCCAGGTCACTCCAGGTGTTGATGATCGCGATGACTGGTTTACCCTGGAAATCCTCGAGCGAATATCCCATCTGCTTGGTCCGTGAGCGATGACCAAACGATCGCATATCGTTTTCGCCAAACCATCTCTGACTTCGAAGTTTCATTGTTGGACTGCGGCGGCCCGGCGCCGCTTTGTTACATCGCTACTCATCACCGCGATAAATCCTCTCTAAAATCTCAGCCACCCCTTTACCAATCTCTCCACCCACCACCGGCGACCTATCTTCGATCAAAGCGCTTACAAAATCGTCAATCAAGGGCTGATGAATATTCTGCGCCGGTGGATGCACTTCGACATGCTCTGCCTGTTCACCGATTACGCGCATTGTGCCGTTATTTAGGCCTGGAACATGAATCGATCCGCGCGAGAAAAACAAACTGAGTGTGTCCTGTGTCTCGAATGCCGCGTGACAAACACTCAAGGTTGCACAAGCACCAGTCTCAAACTGAAACTGTGCAGTCGCGACATCTTCAACTTCCCGTTCAAACAAAACGTTGCCCATCGTCCGCTTGACTTCACTTATGGGACCAAAGAGGTCGAGTAAGACTTCTACCCGATGACAGCCAAAATCAAACATTGGCCCACCACCTGAAAGTTCTGGTTTCAACAACCACTCGCGAGGATGACCGGCCTGAGGATTAAACCACTCAAATGCATTTATCTGAGCAAAGACAGGAACACCAAGCTCGCCGGATTCGATAATTTCTTTTGTGCGACGAATTACCGGATAGAAGTGGCGATAGTATGCAACGCCGAGTTTTACGCGATTGCGATTGCACGCTGCAATCATCTGGTCGCATTGCGCAACATCGAGCGCGATGGGTTTCTCACAAAGAACATGTTTCCCTGCATTAGCAGCAGCGATTGTTTGGTCAGCGTGTAAATAGACAGGAGTAGCAACATAAACTGCGTCAATTTCCGGATCCTGAACAAGATCGCGCCAATCGGGATATCTTTTTTCTGCGCAAAATTCGTCGGCGAACGAATCCAGCAGTTGCGCGTTTGCCCTACTAACCGCAACGAGTTTCGAATTCACCAAGTTGTTCAGAGCCGGAGCAACTCGTTTCCGCGCGATATCGCCGCAACCTATTAATCCCCACCGCCTTGGAGTACGCCGGCCCGGCGGCGCTTTGTCAGTTCGATCACTCGACAACACCCACCTCTTCACTACCAGGCTCTATCTAAAACAAAACTCGTCGAATCGAGACCCCTTTAAAAGCGGCGCCGGGCCGCCGCACTCCAAGTCACAAGAACTTTTCCCAGCCTGCCAGAATTCCTCGCAGCTCGTCTTCCTCTTCAGGCCTGACGTTCACCAAGGGAGGCCTCACTGGTCCACCGTTTAGGCCCACCATATCCATCATTGCTTTCATCGTCGACACTTCATAGCCCTTGCGTCGCGCCCTCATCGCATACAGCGGAATGACAGACCTCGCAAGCAGATCCGCCAGATCTTCCATACTACCTACTTCACCGAGTTCATGTAGACGGAGCGACAATCGTGGAGCAACCGTGGCAATACTCGAGGTGAACGCACGAATGCCTGTACTGTAATACGCCGCCACCATGTCGTCGCCAGCGCCACCAATCCAAAGCAAGCGCTCGCCAATGCGATTCATGATTGCCTGCAACGTTCGAATGTCACCCTGACCATCTTTCCAGGCAACCAGGGTCGGAATAGCTGTCAGTCGTTCCACCATCTCGGGAGTAAATCTGGTCCAATCGCGACTGTAGATCAGCAGTCCCAGGTCGGTGGCGGCGCCAATCAAGCGGTAATATTCAAGCAAGCCCTCGTCATCAGCATTTGGATAGTAGGGTGGAAAGGCAAGAATTCCATCTGCCCCTGCTCGTGCAGCTGCCTGGGCCATCTCTACGCCTAGTCTTTGTCCAAAGCCAACTCCCGCGATTACCGGAATCCTACTCTCTATTGCATGGACCGTTAGTTCAACAACCCGCGCATATTCCGAAGGCGACAACGAATACAACTCACCGGTGCCACCAGCGATGACTACAGCTGAGACTGGATGTTCGAGTAACTTTGTAAGGTTGTGATGAAGCCCGGGAAGATCAAGACATAGGTCCTGCTTGAATGGAGTTACCGGGAATGCAATCACGCCCGAGAGACTGTGCCTGAGTTCTGATGGATGCATTTTTGCTATGCGCTAATTCTGTCAGCGCGTGGTTAATTCATCAACCACCCGTCGAAGTTCCTCTTTCTGCTCATCCTCCAACAGTGACACGTACGGCGGAGTTGGACCAGTCTCCGCTATCCTCGCCAACTCGACAGCCTGATGCAGTACTCGCGCTGGTCCCCAGGCGTCTCGGAGATCTTCGAGACCGATAAAATTAGAGCGGATCTGTAACGCCAGTTCAAAGTCGCCAGCTCTCAGCGCTTCAAATAGTTCCTGGCTCAACCGCGGTGCAACACATCCTGAGCCGGTCGTAAAACCTGTTAACTTCCAGTCGCGCAAATGTATGACGGCAGGT
>DATIBX010000559.1:0-3539 GCA_035457105.1 Pyrinomonadaceae bacterium | reverse complement strand
GTAGCGCTCGGTAGCTAAGTGGAGCATGGATAAACGCTGAATGCATCTAAGCGTGAAGCCAGACCCAAGATTAGACCTGCCAGTGAGACTCCTTGTAGACCACGAGGTAATAGGGTGGATATGTAAGCGCAGTAATGCGTTCAGTTGACCACTACTAATCAGTCCCATGGCTTGACCATAAAATTTACTCAAGCAACAAGCATCCGCGCTTGCGCGTGAAGCTTGCCTTAGTCGCTATTCGATTTTTATAAGTTTTCCGGTGATTTTGTCGGCAGGGTCACACCCGTTCCCATCCCGAACACGGAAGTTAAGCCTGCTGGAGCCGATGGTACTGCGCGGGAAACTGCGTGGGAGAGTAGGAAGTCGCCGGGATTATTTAACCCAAAGCCCGCGAGAGCATTTTTGTTCTCGCGGGCTTTGTTGTTTACTTTCTCCAGCCAGATTTCGCGTTAGCAGATATGAACACCGCTAACTGGATCAAGCGACTTGGCTTCTACGGCTTTCTCTTCTTTCTCGTGAAGGGACTGCTTTGGCTGCTCGTTCCGGCATTGGTCGCAGTGGTGGCTACACATTGACTCCACCACATCACTTCGGGGCAATTTCAACCACGAGCGTAGGCGCTTTGATCTTGTCCTGACCAAGAAACTTTAGCTTCTTGATTTCTTCCACCGCGCGCTCGCGATCGTCAAGCGTGATCTTTCCGTGGCCCTTCCACATTCCCATCTCCATGCCAATTCGAAAGAAATAAGTTTGCCCTGGACCCATGTCGATCGCGTAGCCCTTTTTATCATCAGTCATGCGGATAATGTGTTTGCCTGGCTTCAGCTTAATCGCAAAGTAGCGCCCATTGTCCATTCGCGCTAATTCGGTTTCATCAACAAACACCGAAGGCTCAAGAGCCCTGCCACCCCATTTATCGGGACGATAGATGAAAACTGTCGCCTCTTCTGAACTAGCCGCCGTTGTTTCCATTACAACCGGCACAAGCGTCGCACCTTCAACACGAAAGCGCTTCTCTTCGGCGATGTAAACAGTTACCACTGTGCCCGGCTCAATTTTCGCTTCGCTGCCTTTCCGGAAGAGAAAAGCAGGACTGATCATTGACAGCACCATCGTACTATTCGTCTTGTCGTCACCTTCGCGGCCTTTAGCTGCACGCAACTTCAGCCGCTGGCCATCACTCGTCGTCGTTGACTCAACCTGGACTGCCAGTTTGCCGGACTTACCCATGTAGCCCCCTTTTTCAGCATTGATAACGCTTCCGATCGCAGGCGTACCCTTGCGCACGATAACCTGGCCGTTGACCACCAGATCTTCTGCAACTGTGAAGTCGACCGGATCATTTGGTTTAGCTTCTTTACTTGTGACTTCCTTTACCACCGCGACGTTGATTGGGGTGCCTTCAGTTACGGCGATTTCATCTTGCGGATGATTGGTGTAAAGAGCCGCACGGATGTGGGCCGATAACGAAGCGATTACTAGAATCGTAACCAGACTTTGCTTGATGTGGGGGAACATTTGGAGGACTCCTTCTTAATCTTGCAAATTTTGTAAATCGTGCAATCCTGTCTAACAACTACCGCTAGCCTTAGACAGGATTACAGGATTTACAGGATTAACAAAATAAAATAAAGCCCGCTCGAGAGTTCTTCTCGAGCGGGCGTTGCTTTTCAAGACGAGCCGGTCTTTACTGTGGGACCTGGATCATGCCCTCGAACGAAACAAATGCTGGTGGAGTCTGACCGTTGCACGGCGTCAGGTTGCTGTAGAGATTGAAACGGCCGTTGCCAGTCGCACCCGCGTGTCCTCCCGTCCCACCTGCTACACGGAATGGGACTGAGTGCGCCGTCGTAGCAGTGCAGTTAGCCGGATTGATTGTCTGCACGAAGGAGTCAGCTTCGATAAAGACTTGATCTCCGCTCCCGACGTACGTGTCGGTCGCTTTCAGATCAAATACTTCATTGGTTGTGGTGTTGGTGCACGCAGAGAATACCGCGGTGTTCAGGCCACCTTCGGTGTCAATTCCCTGGCCGGTAAAACTCAGTTCGATGTTCTCCGGAAAAGCTCCACAACGAGCCACGTTTGGTCCTGCCCCTGCCAGATTGAAGGCTGAAGCGCCTTTATAATGCGGGTTAACCCGAGCTTCCAACGCGGCGGCTGCCGAATTTCCGCCACCAACGAAGCCGGCGAATACGATGAGTCCTGCGAGGGTTATCAGTGTTAATGTGAGTTGGGTTTTCATTTTAACTACGTCTCCTTAGGGGGTAAGTATTTGACAGTTACTTGCTGTGCTGTCTCACATCCACTAAGGCGTAAGGGTTCGCGGAAAACTATCATCACCGTCGTAAAAATTGTGTAACCAGACGGGCGGCCCTCCGTGGCCGCCGCGTTTCCACAGCTCCTCTGGTAGAATTAGCGCAATCCTGGTCCGTGAAACCTGTTCCGTTTCGACACCAAGAGTTGGTGAACACCATGACACGCACCATAATTTTTGCCGCCATCGTAATTTCCGCCCTCTCGACTGCTAATGCGCAAGACGGAAGTCAGCACCGCCATGACCCGCAAGAGAAAGCATTGACTAAACTCGGTCGCGTCAACTTCCGCACCTCCTGTTCTGCGAAAGCTCAGCATCAATTCAATCAGGCCGTCGCATGGCTTCATTCATTCGAATATGAAGAGGCTGAGAAAGTGTTCACGCAGGTCAGTGTCGTCGATCCGCGCTGTGGCATGGCCCATTGGGGCATTGCGATGAGCAACTTTCATCAATTGTGGGTGCCGCCGACTCCGGCAGAACTACAGAAGGGATCCAGCGCTGCCGCGGAAGCGATGCATCTGGGCGCTGCTACCCAACGCGAGCGAGACTACATTGCTGCCATCAACGCCTTCTATAAAGACGCCGATAAGGTTGATCATAGAACGCGCACGTTTGCCTACAGCGACTCGATGAGGAAGATCCACGAGAACTACCGAACCGATGATGAAGCCGCGATTTTTTATGCCTTGTCACTTATCAGCACGGGAATGATGGAGCGAAATAAGGGTTATGCAAGAGAGAAGGAAGCCGCTGAAATTCTGAACCGTATTCTCGCGCGCCAACCTCGACATCCTGGGGTCGCTCATTACCTGATTCACGGTTACGATTTTCCATCGCTCGCGCACCTCGCGCTTCCTGCTGCACGCAGTTACGCCTCGATTGCCCCAGCTTCTGCACACGCGCAGCATATGCCTTCACACATTTTCATACGATTGGGACTGTGGCAGCAGGCGATCAGATCTAATCTGGATGCTGAGGCGGCAGCGAAGGCGTTCGCAATGAGACATCATATGCCAGGCGCCTGGGACGAGCAGTTACATGCTATGGACTACCTCGCTTACGCGTACCTCCAAGGCGCTCAGGACAAGAAGACGATGGCGGTTCTTAAGGACATGAACAGCCTTTCCCAGGTTGATCCGCCCACTTTCAAAGTTGCTTATGCGCTGTCTGCTATTCCAGCCCGCTACGCACTTGAACGACGGCAATGGACTGAAGCAGCGAAACT
>DATIBX010000558.1:0-6866 GCA_035457105.1 Pyrinomonadaceae bacterium | reverse complement strand
CGAACAAACACTGGTCCAGGCTTCCAGTTTGTCGAGCGAGAGAGCGCCAATACGAGCTGCTTCAATCATGCCGGCATCTTCTGAAACAGGGATGAATGCACCACTCATTCCTCCGACTGAACCGCTGGCCATGGCGCCCCCCTTTTTTACCGCGTCAGTCAAAAGGGCCAGCGCCGCGGTAGTACCGTGAGTTCCCGCTCGTTCAAATCCCATCGCTTCGATGATATTCGCGACCGAGTCTCCGGGAACTGGAGTTGGCGCCAGAGAGAGATCGATGATACCAAACGGTATTCCCAGGCGGCGTGCAGCCTCGCGACCAACCAACTCGCCGGCGCGCGCCAGTTTGAATGATAATTTCTTGATTGTCTCCGCCAGATCCTGGAGCGGCAGGTTCTTGTCGGCGTGCCGCACCGCATGATGGACCACGCCCGGTCCAGATACGCCCACGTTGATGACCGCCTCGGGCTCTCCGACACCGTGAAACGCTCCCGCCATGAACGGGTTGTCGTCCACTGCATTCGCGAAGCACACGAACTTTGCGCACGCAATCCCATCTTGATCGCGGGTACGTTCAGCAGCGTCCTTGATGATACGTCCGACAAGGCCCACAGCATCCATGTTAATGCCGGCCCGGGTGGTGGCGACGTTTAGCGAGGAACACAGGCGCTTGGTGTTGGCGAGTGCTTCAGGGATTGAATCAAGGAAGGTGCGCTCAGAGTTTGTTGCACCTTTTTGGACCAGTGCTGAATAACCACCAATGAAATCAACGCCAACGGACCCGGCAGCGTCGTCGAGCTGGTGAGCTACCTGGACCAGATCGCCTTTGGCGCCCTCGGTGATCATGGAAATTGGAGTTACCGCAATGCGCTTGTTAGCAATGCGAATTCCAATTTCGTCCCCGATCGCATCCACGGTTTCGACCAGCCTGGCAGCAACTGACCTGATCTTTTCGCTGGCCCGATCGGCAACCGCTTTCATTGATTCGCTACTACAGTCGCGCAAACTCAGACCCAGAGTGACTGTGCGAACATCGAGATGCTCCATCTCAGTCATTGCAACGGTTTGTAGAATTTCAGCCTGGGTATATTCCATTGGAAGAAGGGCTTTGAGTTTTGGTCTTGGGTCTTTGGACTTGGGTCTTTGGTGTTGGTCGCTCCGTGTTTATTTTCAAAGGCCAAAGGCCTAAGGCCTAAGACCCTCAGCTCAATATCTTACTCATGACCAGCAAGAACAAGAACAAAATGAAAAGGATGGCAGTAACCAACAAAAAACGAACACTGGGATCATAAGCTGCTTGATCCAGCACCACACTTGAAACCTTCCTTAACTTTTGTACCGGCGTGACAGTCGATGGCGCTTCAGTAACAGACTTTCTTGACAACGGCCGCCTCTTATCACGGCTCTCACCTGGCTTTAGACCAACTCCCCCGGCGCGACGCAGCGGTTGAGTCGGAGGAAAAGGCGCATCCAGCGGTAGTGTTTTGGATAGATCTGGCGAGACGTCGGTTTTGGTCGGTCCGTTAACGATGTCAGGATCAAGTAACATCGTCGACTTATTCTCCGCATCGATAGTATCAACCGGTCTCATATCGACCATCGTGTCGTGCGACTCCGCCGCTTTGTCTAGCTCATCCGAATCTTCACCGTCTCCGATTCGCATTGCGACAGCTTCTCCACATTGGGGACAAAACTGCGCACGTTTGCGGATTGTGGCACCGCAGGTTAAGCATCGTCGGGCGATTTCCGGTTCATTCATAACAGTTCTGTTAGATACGGTGCATCGCGTTAAAGAGGTCTTCACGTTGCGCGTAGATTCGAACGCCCAGCTTTTCACCCTCAAGGCGAAGACGTTCCTTCAACTGGGCGGCGCTCTCTTTGGCGCGAGCAGTGTCGGCAATAATTACCATTGCAAATTTACCCTGCACCACAGTTTGATTGATGTCGATTATGCTACAGCTCGCTTCGGCAAGAATTTGCGAGACCCCGGCAACGATACCAGGATGGTCTAGACCAAACACCGAAATGACCATTCGATCAGCAGAACCGACGGAAGACTGTGGTGTCAGCGGGATAGAAGGAGAAGTGATGCTCGCGGGTGTTTTATTTACTGAGTCCTGAACTGCCCGATAGATATCTGTGACCAGTTGCTCGACAGTCTGTTCATCGGTAGTTCCAAGTCGATCATAAACCGCGCGTGTTATCCGGTAAATCAGTTCTTCGTTGGCCATCAATTTGTTAGTCAGTGGTCCGTGGTCACTTGTTCATTCCGTTTACGTTGGTATTAACCTAACGAAAGCCTGAAGCTATTGACAACGGGCAACTAACTATCTCTGTCCATTGTCTCGGGCTAACCGGTGAGCAGCTTCGCGCATTTCATCACTAACAGTGTCGGTAATATCGACGCGGTCCACGATTCCAACGACAGCCGCTTCGATTGACATCTCTTGATTGCCGATTGCCGATCTCGCTGCCTTACCGTACGCGCAGATAACCATTTCGCCACTACCAGCTCCGAGGCGATCGGCAACCACGACAATGTTTCGCGTCGGTTCTTTATCCAGATCGTAAGGATGCACAATCAAAAATCTGATGCCCTCGAGATCAGGCGCCTTTTTAGTAGACCAGACTGTGCCAACGACTTTTCCTAGAAACATACTCTCTCGTCAAACTTTGGCAAATACCTCGGCGGGATCTCCAAGGTCACGCGCAGCCGGAGTAATTATAGTCTTCGCCGTAATGTAGATCTTTTCGCCTTTTTGTAGCGCTTTGCGGACATCATCCTCACTCACAAATTCAACCGGCTTGTTTCCATTAGTAGATTGCTGCCTAACCGGGGGCTCAACTGCCGGTCGACTTCCGTTACCTCCGTTCCCTTCTCGCTGTGTAGGCGCACTAACAGAACCGCTGTACATGCTGCCCGCTTCCGGTTCGATTGGCGGCGCCGGCAGGGGCGATACGACTGCCGCTTCGACCCTTTTTCCCGCAAGAAACCGATCGACAATCGCCGCAATCTCGTCTCGATTTATTTTCCCGGCGGCAACAACCGGCTCCTTAGAAATAGCTGCATACGCCGGTGTGCTGACATTGACTCCAGTCGCCGGTCGCGCACTCTTCACTGGACGAGTCTCAAACGCCACACGCTTGATATCCATCAGATGTAACGGACCAACATTGTCTGAGGTCACATTACCGCCCCACGAGCCGCATCCTAGAGTCATCGAGGGTGGTAACGCTGTAGAAAAGCCAATGGCGCCATGAGTAGTGGGCGTGTTGACCGTTATACGTGATGCCGGCATCTCGGCTCCGAATTGGACAGCTGCGTCTCGAGATCGGGTGTGAATACCGGCAGTGTGGCCCATCCCGCCGTACTGGAGCACTTCTCTGCTGCGTTCGACGCAGCGACTCAGACCATCAACCACATAGAATGCGAGTATTGGGGATAATTTCTCCATCGACAGCGGATAGTCACGGCCGACTCCCTCGACATCTGCAATCAGGCAACGAGTGCCGGCCGGCACGTTTAGACCAGCCATTTTTGCAATAACTGCGACAGATTTACCCACAATCGCTGGATTCAACGATCTCTGCACAGTAGCAACGACTTTACCTAATTGCTCGGCTTCGGCTGCTGAGAGAAAGTGTGCTCCCTGGGCTTTAAATTGTTCACGCACAGCCTGCTCAATCGGCGCATCGCAAACCACAGCTTGTTCTGAGGCGCAGATCGTACCGTTGTCAAAACACTTACCAGTCAAAATGTCCTGCACTGCTTTTGGTACATCAGCTGTACGTTCAATACAAACAGGAACGTTTCCTGGTCCAACGCCGAAGGCCGGCTTTCCGGAAGAGTAAGCAGCACGAACCAGCCCAATCCCGCCAGTCGCAAGTATGACCGCAGTCTGTTTGTGCTTCATCAAGGTTTCAGTGCCTTCGATTGTGGCACTGCTCATACAACCCACGGCGTCAGCTGGTAGTCCTTCCTTGACTCCCGCCTCACGCATAACCCGAGCCGTTTCATTGATGCACTTCGCCGCCGATGGGTGAGGCGACAACACCACCGCATTACGCGATTTGATTGAAATCAGGATCTTAAAAATCGCGGTTGAAGTAGGATTGGTCGAGGGAATGATGCCGGCCACTACTCCGCGCGGGCTGGCAATTTCCACGACATCTTTTGATTCGGAAACAACCCCTTTAGTGCGTAAACCACGAAAGTAGTTCCAGACATCCTCAGCGGCAAATCGGTTCTTTTCCCGCTTGTCATCAGGGATTCCGTATCCCGTTTCTTCTACTGCCAGCGCGCCAAGTCGCGCTGACTCATGCAGTGCCGCTGCGGCCATCGCGCCGCAGATACGGTCTATCTTGCCCTGATCGAATTGGGCCAACTCCGCCTGGGCTCGATGAGCGGCTTCTACTAAGTCGCGGGCCTGCTGCACCGAAACAAGATCTTTATCTACCGACATAACGCCTCCGACATCGCCAGCACTCTATTGCCTAGAGACAGAACGGGCGACCTTACTAGCGAGAACGCTCTTTATTACCCTCTCGGGCGCCACTCCCGAGAGATCGACCGGCCTCACCTTCACTGAGTTGGCCTCGGGCCCCACCTTGAAGCGTGCGTTCGTCAGGACTCAGGCCAGTTCGTCCGTTCACTGGCAATACTCTTTCAACCTCAGCGTGTGGTCGCGGAATTACATGGACACTGATCAGTTCACCAACACGTCGAGCAGCAGCCGCGCCGGCATCAGTGGCTGCCTTGACTGCGCCGACGTCGCCACGAACAAAGATGGTGACATAGCCTGCTCCGATATATTCTTTCCCGAGCAACTGCACATTGGCGGCTTTCACCATTGCATCGGCGGCTTCGACTGCGCCCACGAATCCTTTGGTTTCAACCATTCCGAGAGCTTCTAAGGGCATCTCTTTAGTCCTCACTTTTGGAGATTGTATAAATTAAAAGCGACTAGTAATCGGGTCACTGTTGTCGTCACCGTATCACCGCGGGCACCAAGAATCAAGAGAGCCCGCCTTGGTTTAAGAACTGGCGCCAAGTGACGTGACCTGAACGAGTTCAATCACTGCTGGTCGACCTCAGAAGTGCAGTAGATTCGGAGCGTGAGCGTCGCTTTGAAACGTCCGAGGAACCATAGGAAATTCAAGAGTACAAAGCCACCGATTACTGCGATGACACAGATTCTTGGTTAGACACGTTTTTGCCGTGCCTTTGCTCTGAAGAAATCTGCGTGATCGGCGCAATCTGTGGAAGATCTTGTTCTCTCTGAGTTTTCAAACAGCTGGTGAATCGCTTTACGTGATAAAGTTTGACAGCGTTTAGCAGCGCAAGCTATATTGCGGCAAACGCAAGACTTTTAGGCTCTGCAACCAGCGGCTCAAGAGATTTAACAGGCGGTTCCGTAAAAGTCACTTAAGCAGTCACTCCCAACGGAACTCGCACGACTCAGTTGAACCAAGCCCAACGCGACGGAAGCGAGCGATTGGAACATGGTAGCGAGTATCGGTGAACAATTGCGGGTCGCCCGCGAAGGGCGTGGTATACAACTTCGCGATATTTGCGAGCAAACCCGCATCTCAGTTCATTATTTGGAAGCGATCGAGGCAAACGACTACAAGCGATTGCCCGGCGGAGTCTTCAATCGTAGCTTCATAAAGGCCTACGCGCGGCATGTCGGGTATGACGAACGCGAAGCGATTGAAGGTTACATGCGCTACCTTCGCGAACACGGGGAGTCAACTGACGATGTCAGCACGACACCAATCCACTCCAAGGTTTATACTGAGACTCCAGCAACGAGATCGCCAATTCTGACAGTTGTACTGGCTGTATTGATGTTGGCATTGCTAACAGCCGCTGCACTTGCGGCACTTCATTGGTTTCAGAAGCGGGGCGCTGCGAGTGCGAACCCGCACCAATCATCCGTTGCGCTTTTTAATGAGATTTCTGCTTTTTATCGCGATACAAACAACACATCGAACGCAGGGTTACGAGAAACTGATAGATCAGCATTACAGTAAGAATCGCTATTCGGTTTGCTCTCTGTCTTCGACACGCAACCCTCTCAAGCGTGTGTGCCATAAAAACGCGAATCGCAAGTTACTGCCCGCTAACAAGGCGGGCAGTAACGCATTAAGCACTGTCTTTCAAATGGAAAACCGATATTTAGTTACTGCAAGGAGTTACCGTTACTGACATGATCACCACCGATGTAATAGAGGGTTTGACCTTTGACGACGTTTTACTTATCCCGGCGCGTTCTGATGTCCTGCCATACGAAACTGATACTTCAACGCAATTCACGCGAAACATCCGTTTGCAGATCCCGCTCTGTTCAGCAGCCATGGACACTGTCACTGAGGCAGCACTAGCGATAGCGCTGGCGCAACAAGGCGGAATAGGCGTTATCCATAAAAACATGCCCGTCGAACGACAGGCAGAGGAAGTCGATAAAGTTAAAAGGTCCGAATCAGGAATGATTGTGGATCCGGTAACAATCAGACCCGACCGTCCGGTTCGCGAAGCACTCCAGGTAATGGAGAGATTCCACATCAGCGGTGTGCCGGTCGTCGACGAAGACGGACATCTCGTAGGTATCATCACGAATCGAGATTTACGGTTTGAGACGCGTTTTGACATTCCCGTTTCTGAAATAATGACCAAGCAACCGCTGGTAACGGTTCCGGTCGGTACAACACTCGAGCAAGCCAAGTCAGTTTTGCAAAAGCATCGCATCGAGAAGCTGTTGGTAGTCGACGAAGACAAACACATCAAGGGGCTAATCACCGTTAAGGACATTCAAAAAGCGATTAAGTATCCAACCGCAGCGAAAGATGATCTCGGTCGCTTACGTGTA
>DATIBX010000557.1:0-10830 GCA_035457105.1 Pyrinomonadaceae bacterium | reverse complement strand
GCCACCGGTCCGCGGATCCGCATCGATTTGATAAAAGACAGGGGCGTCGTTGGCGAAATTGAACAGGCCCGTCATAGAGTAAAGGGGGCGCGCACCACCAATGAGATTATTATTGTCCTCTTCCTTACGGTACTCACCGCCGAAGGCAAACGCGTGATTTCCTCTTACATTGCGTAGCGTGTCGCGGACTTCGAATGTATTCTCGGCGAAGTTAGCTGGAGTCGTTTCCGACCAGTTCGGGCCAAAACGAATTCGATCGAAGGGCAGTGCTTCAATCTCGACGCGGGGCAATCCGAAATTCGTGTCAGCCGCGGTATTGAGCTCGTTAAAGGCAAATCTCGTAGCATTTACACGCGCTTCGTTGACGGTGGTCGCCGAAATAATTCGAGTGTAAGTGATCATGCCAAACAGATTTGTTGGTTCACTGCGGATATCTCCCATCGGTCTGCTTCTGCCTGCTTGATCGCTGGTGAGTCCTCTAAATTTTGAGACATAGCTACTAAACGTCAGTGTGTCCTTTTGAGTGAGATTGATATCAATCCGAGGGTTGTATTGATCGCCGTTGCTAGTGGACGGCAGTCCGATCTGTGCGAACTGGATGTCAGGGATGCCGTCGCGGCTGCCACCGTTTCCGGGAACGTATTGTCCGGTCGCCCCAATTGGCGATCCAATATCTAATCCACCGGCTAACTGCGTGCAGTTGGTGTCATTGAAACCAATAGTGCCACACGGCGTGGGGATCACGCTGATGATTCGCGGTGTTATGCCAGAGGCTCCCAGGATGCGAGCGGTGACCGAACCAGGGCGGACTTGTTGAATAAGATTTCGAAATTCGGATGTCTCAATCCACGCGTTGAAAGAATCGCTTGTTGAACTGCGCAAACCCTCATAGGAGAAGAAGAAAAATGCCTTGTCCTTTAGCAGGTTGAATGCTGGTGGACCACCTTCACCAAAGCGAGGCGCAGGTATTGGACCACCAATGCTCCCGCCAAATTGATTGTAATGTTGGTTGTTTCTGACGGGAGGCGCGTTATTGAAACCACCATACTTATTGAAGGCATTCAAGCCGGGACTATTGTTTTTGAGAAACAGACTTCCGTGAAATTGGTTCGTTCCATTCTGCGATACTGTCTGAACTTGAGCGCCCGAATTGCGTCCGAATTCGGCCGAATAGGCGTTTGCCACAACTCTTACTTCTTTAATAGATTCCTGATTTGGTGTGATAACGGCGGCGCCGCCCCAGGTCAGACTGTTAACGCTGGTACCATCTATCTGGTAATCATTTGCTGAAACTCTTTGCCCGTTTGCCGAGATCTGTGGTTGATTTTCCGTCGCGAAGATTGTTCGGTTTGTTCCACCCGGTCCGGACTGGTTTGGAAGGTTTACTGCACCTCCACTACCACCGCGAGCGAAGTCTCCAAATACTCCTGGCGTCAGACGCGTTAACTCATAGGGGTCACGACCAAACTGCGGGAGGGTTCGTACTTCCTGGTTGGTTATTGCTTTATCGACATTGGCATTTTCAGTTGCGAGTAATGGACCAGTATCCTGGCTAATAACCACCGAAGCAGTGACCTCGCCAACTTCAAGGATCACATCCATTCCCTGGACCGCTTCTGCATTAACGACCACGTTGTCATAGACTTGCTGTTTATAGCCAGTCTTCTCAACAACTAACTTATAACGACCGGGCGCGAGTCCAGAGATTCGGTAGAATCCTTCGTCGCTCGAAGTTGCTTCCTGTGCTTTATTGGTTTCGGTATTGGTGAGGGTGATTTTTGCTTCGGGTACGAGCGCTCCTCCCGAATCACTTATTGTTCCCTGGATACCCGCCTTGAACTGAGCAGTGGCAATGCTATAAAAGGTCAAAAGCAAAAAACCGCACACTAAGGTGCGGACAAAAAAGCCCAATCTATACATGAAAAACCTCCTAGTCGAACAACTTCCCATGCGGGCAAATCTGATTATCTAAGCGGTTGGGGAGATCGCTTGACGGGGGATGGTCCGAGTCTGTGGTCCTATTGACACAGAAATCCACCGTTGACACTGTTGACAACATTTTTTGGCTCGGGGATCGAAGTTGATATTACAGCAAAAACAAAAAACTTCAATATGAATTTAATACTTGTATTTGATACGCTTACGATCTTTAAGAGGGATTTGCGGTCCCCTATTGTAAAGTACCGAAACCTTTCGCAAGCTTTAGCACATACTTTGGTCCATTTAGTCACGAACTGCTCGGAACCGTGACCGTTTCGCAATCGAGTTCAACCGCTTAATGAAGATCAACATATTATTTGTACTCGCTGGTCTACTAATTCTTCCTGCCACAGCTGATGCTCAAGACCTGAGCCGTCTTGTGAGAATTGGTCCGGCAATCGCTTTTAGCAAGCAGTCGGATGGCATCACCATTAACTGCTCAGACGGTTCGCAGCTGCAACTGAAGGTCCTGTCTGCAGATCTCGTTCGAGTGAGAACGGCATTTACAAGAAAACCGGAAACAACCGATCACTCATGGGCGATTGCGAAAGAGAGCTGGCCTCCCGTTCAGTGGACCATCGCGGAAACAAAGGCCGCGATCACCCTGAAGACGGACGAATTGATCGTCAATGTCAATCGGTCTCCATTGCTAATCGAGTTTCGCGATGCCAAGACAGATGAATTGATTAATGCTGATCAGCAGCCAATGATGTACGACCGCGAGCGGGCACTCAATAACATCATGTTCGATCCAGCTGCGGGAATGTTTGTAGCAGCGGCGAAGAAGCTGGGCCTTAACGAACATTTCTACGGGCTGGGGGAAAAGGCCACGAAACTCGACAAGCGCCGCGGCTCTTTCGTCAACTGGAATTCCGACACCCCCGGCTATTCTGAAGGCAAGGATCCCATCTATCAGACCATTCCTTTTTATATAGGACTCGAAAGAGGGCGTTGTTACGGAATCTTTTTCGACAACTCCTATCGCAGCTACTTCAATTTTGGCTTCAACTCACAGGAGCGGATCTGGTTTGGGGCTGAAGGTGGCGAAATGAACTACTACTTCTTCTATGGACCATCCATGAAGAAGGTAGTCAGCAGATATGCTGATCTAACCGGCCACATGCCCTTGCCGCCAATGTGGACGTTGGGAAATCAACAGAGTCGCTGGAGTTATTACCCTGATTCATTGGTTGAACAGGTCGTCGCCGAGTATCGCCGACGCGACTTGCCGCTCGACGCGATACATCTTGATATCGATTACATGGATGGCTATCGCGTTTTCACCTGGAATAAGGATCGATTTCCGGATCCAAAAGGGTTAATAGATAGGTTGAAAAAGCAAGGTGTAAAGGTCGTGACGATCGTTGATCCAGGAGTTAAGTATCAGACCGCTCTATCGTCTTCGTCATCATCGACCGGGTATTACGTGCTAGATCAAGGTCTCGAAAGAAATTATTTTCAGCGACGAAGAAATGGTGACTTGTTTATTCCGCGAGTCTGGCCGGGTGAAAGTGTGTTCGTTGATTACACAAATTCTGACGCACGGCGTTGGTGGGGCGATCTTCATCGAGCTTATACAGACCAGGGAGTCGCAGGAATCTGGAACGACATGAACGAACCAGCTGACTTCGTCGATCAGTCGGGTAAGAACCAGCTCGACGTAGTTAGTTATGATGAAGGTGCAAAAACAACCCACGCAAAAAATCGCAACGTGTTTGCGTTGTTGATGGCGCGAGCAACTTACGAAGGTCTACAGCGCCTACAACCTGACAAACGTCCGTATGTAATTACGCGAGCCGCTTACGCGGGTGTGCAACGCTATTCAACTATGTGGACCGGCGATACAAACAGTACGTGGGAAGGCCTTGCTCTATCGGTTTCAATGTTCTCTACTCTTGGTCTTTCCGGAGAGCCATTTGTTGGCGCGGATGTGGGTGGATTTATGGGGCGTGCAAACGGTGAACTCCTGACCCGTGCCTATCAAGTTAGTTTCCTGGCGCCGTTTTGCCGTAACCACAAGACGATTGATAGTTACGATCAGGAACCGTGGCGCTTCGGCAAATATTATGAAGACATAATTCGCAAGTATCTCAAGCTGAGATACCGGCTGCTGCCATTTCTCTATACGACTTTGGAAGAGTCGCACCGGAGTGGACTACCGTTGTTTAGACCACTGGTGCTCAATTATCCGGAAGATGAGAGTACTTACAATCTGGATGACGAGTTCATGATTGGCGACGATCTGCTAGTCGCGCCGGTGCTCAAGCCTGATGTGGTCCGGCGTCTGGTCTATCTTCCCAAAGGTGTCTGGTACGACTACTGGACTCGGGAAAAGTACCAGGGAGAGAGAATGATTGAGGCGAAGGCTCCGCTCGATACTGTACCAATGTTTGTGCGCGGTGGGTCAATCCTGCCTTTTGGACCAGAAATGAGTTATGTAGGTGAGAAAGTGTTCGAGCCGGAGCTTGTGATTTATCCTGATGACAAGGGAAGTGCGCAAGCAAGTCTATATGAGGACGACGGAATTAGTCCGGCGTATCTTAATGGAGTTTATCGTCGGAGGTCGGTGAGCGTTGCGACAGACAGCAAGCAGATGTCAATTCGGATCGCTGCTGCGGAAGGTAGTTACAATCCTGGACGTCGTAGCATGAGTTTTGTGGTCCCCACTCGAACAGACAACTCTCGCGTCGTTTTCGACGGACGCCCGCTGGATCGAACCAACGCAAATAATCCCGGCTGGTCCACTGGCCCAGAAGGTTTGACTATACGCACCATCGACGATGGCCAGGCTCATTTGATCGAGATCAATCAGTTGCGTTGAAATCGTCGAAATACAACCGGCTTTAAGAGACTGTGTGAAAACGCGAGAACCATCCACAGATTACCCCGAAGTCACAGATTCTTTCATAGAACAGCTTTAATGCTGTGCCTTTTCCAAGCAGGAATCTGGGTGATCGGCGTAATCTGTCGATGATCATTATCTCGCGGTGTTTTCAACCAGTCTCTGAGGTCGGTGGTGTCATTATTTACCCACGAATTTCTTGACACCGTAACAAACGGTTTGCTACTTTCGGGCCTCCGTTAAGTCAAAGAGAAAGAGTCAGTTGAGCTATCGGTTCAATCTAACGGCGACCGACGCTTTTCTCCAAAATTTGTTCCACTCTTCAGCAATTTAGATCGCAGCTTAAAATTTCGTCCGCTACCTGGCACAACAGTATGAAACGTACTCTCCTTGTTGTAGCTGTCGTTGCTCTCTATTTCCTGCATCAGGATATCTGGTTCTGGAGGGACGGCAGATTGATTTTTGGCTTTATACCTATCGGACTCTTCTATCACGCGTGTTATGCCGTGGCTGCCAGTCTCCTGATGTGGTTGCTGGTAACATATGCATGGCCTGCCCACCTCGAACAAGAAGCTGAAGCTGCGTCAGAGGAGGGCCGCAAACATTGATTCCAGCGATTGTAGTTTTTCTCTATCTCGCCGTTGTTTTGTACATCGGAATCTTTGCTTTTCGTCGAGCGAAAGGTAAGGAGGAAGCTGAGGATTACTTTCTGGCAAGCCGTTCGCTTGGTCCATTTGTCTTTCTGTTTTCTCTATTTGGGACCAACATGACGGCTTTCGCGATCCTTGGTTCATCCGGACATGCATTTTCAAACGGCATTGTTACCTTCGGCTTGATGGCTTCGTCGTCAGCCTTTGTCATTCCTTTAACCATCTTTCTGATTGGCACGCGTGTTTGGGCGCTCGGCAAGAAGTATGGGTTTATGACTCCGGTCCAGATGTTTCGAGACCGGTGGGAATGTGGCCACATCGGCACAGTGATTTTTGTTGTGCAGTCAGTACTGCTCGTTCCCTACATCATCATCGGAATAATGGGAGGTGGCACGACTCTCTACACAATTAGCGGCGGCGCCGTACCCTTTTGGTTTGGCGGCGCAATCGTGGCAATGGTGGTGATGAGTTACGTTTTCTTTGGCGGCATGCGTGGTACTGCCTGGGTCAATACTTTCCAAACCGTTCTGTTTTTATTGTTTGGAGCAATAGCTCTGATTGTTATCGGCGTGGGAATGGGAGGGTTTCAAACTGCGGCTCAAGCGATTCAGAACTCTCCGATGGCTAACCTGCTGACGCGTGAACGGATCTCGCCTTATTACTTCTTCAGCTACACGTTTATCCCTCTGTCGGCGATCGCTTTCCCGCACATTCTGATTTTTTGTCTTACGGCACGAAAGATGGGCCAGTTTAAGAAGACCGTCATCTTCTATCCCCTGTGCATCATGGCCATCTGGTTGCCTTGCGTATTCCTTGGCGTCATGGCGAATCGCGTCACCGATATTCAGCCGATTCGCGCGAAACAAGAAGCCCGTCGAGTGTTGGCCACGCAGGGCAAGACCATGGAGCCCGAGAAACGCGAGGAGTTGCGAGATGCCGCAGCCGGCGACGATGTGATCATGTTGTTGCTGCAACGATATGCGCCGCTCTGGCTAGCGGGCTTACTGGGAGCTGGAATTATGGCGGCCGTCATGGCAAGCGACTCTCAAATACTCGCACTCTCGACGATGTTTACAGAGGATGTCTTTGCCTATTACGGAGGTAAGAAACGTTTCGGAGAGGCGGTCCAGGTGCAAACCGGACGCGTGTTCATTGTACTGATAACTCTCTTTGCTTATGCCATTGCTTTGCGAGCGCCGGAAACGATATTTGAGTTGGCGATTCAATATGCATTTTCAGGTTTTGCCGCTCTGTCTCCATTATTGGTGGCGGCGCTGTTCTGGAAGGGAAGTACAAAGTGGGGAGCGTTTGCGGTGACGATTTGGACCGCACTCACGGTGGTTGCGGTAGCAATCTTTCAGTCGGTGGTGCCGGCCCCAGCACCTGGTCCAAGCACAGTTGTCTGGTCGCTGGGTGGTGCGGAAGTTTTGTCACGAACTCCGGGTGGAACGGCCGTATTTGGGTTCATGCCAGTTGTGCCGATGGTGATCGTTTCGGCGCTGTTAATGATTTTCGTTTCGATGGCGACGGCCAAGCCGCGTGAGACAACCGTCGCAAAGTATTTTGGAGGATGAAAGCCATGAAGAGAACGATTTTGCTACTTGCAGCACTCTTGGGCGTTTGGAATACCGTATCTGGCCAAGACTCTTCTGCGAGTCAAAAAGGAGAAACTCCAAAACGACGAGTGGCGAAAACGGGTGCGACTCCAAACGGTCTGTTTTCGCCGGCGATCATTTCTGGTGATCTGGTTTTTGTCTCTGGTCAAATTGGCATCGATTCAAAAACCGGCCAATTGGCGGAAGGACTTGAAGGCCAATTCGAGCAAGTGTTCAAAAATCTCACTGCAGTCTTAGAAGCGGCTGGCAGTAGCAAAGAGCATATATTGAAGGCAACTGTGTTCCTCATGGACATGAACGACTACAACGCGATGAATGAGCTTTATCGGAAACAGTTCAAGGCGGATCCACCGGCGCGGACCGCCGTTCAGGTCGCAAAGTTACCGAGGGATGCTCGAATAGAGATTGAAGTGGTGGCAGTACTGAAGTAACTTGGAGTGCGACGCCGCGCCGTCGCACTCCAAAGTCAACCAAAACAATAGAGTTTGCCGTCCTGCGAGCCGATCACGATGCGACCATTCGCGATAGCGGGTGACGCTGATAATGGAGCTCCGGCAGTAAACTCCCACAGCTTGTTCCCGTTACTCAAGCTAAGAACGTAGAACCTCCCATCGTTTGAACCAACAAATACTTTTCCACCCGCAATCGCCGGTGAGGACTCCACTCGCGCTCGTGTCGCAAAGGTCCAAACATTTTTGCCGGCCAGACTGAGGCCATGGACCAACTTGTCGCGTCCACCAACAACAACTCGGTCCTGGGTGACGGCCGCTGAAGAGTAAAACGGAAATTTCCTGGTCGGATGTTGATAGCGCCACATGATCTTATGTTGTGTCAAACTCACGCCTAGCACTTCATTGTCGAACGTTCCGTAGTAAGCGTTTCCCAGTCTCAGGGCCGGTGACGCTCCGGTATACGAACCCGAGGCGACGGTAAAAATCTCTTTGCCATCTGAAATTCGGATGGCCCGAAAAACTTCATCACAACCAGCGATGAACGCCATGCCGTTCATGATGCTCGGCGTTGAATGGACTGGACCATTGGTTTTGACTTTCCACAACACTGATCCATTGCGTGTCGAAAGGCAATATAGGTTTTCGTCGTATGAACCGATTAAGACCCGGTCCCCGGCGACAACTGGCGACGACTTGATTTCATTACCTGATTTGAAGGTCCAGAGCCGCTTACCGTCCCGCGCACTAACCGCATGGAGCACGCCTCCGAGATCTCCGATGTAGACCACGCCATCGCTGTAGGCTGGAGAAGACTCACCTATTGGCGATCCAGTCGTGTATTTCCAGTAGACCTGTCCGTTGTCGAGGCTTAGAGAGACCAATTCGCCTTTTTGTGACCCCATCAAAACGGTTCCACCGACAATTGCGGCTGACGACTCAATTGAGTCACCCGCATCATAAGTCCAAATTTGTTTCAATGAATCCGGTACGATGGAATTCGAGACTCCGGTGAGTCGCGCATTGCCTCGAAACTGCGACCAGTTTTCCGCTGAAGTATCTTGAGCGTTTACTCTTAAACAGCCGATGGCGAGCAAAATGGCGATAGAAAAAATTAAGAACGCTTTACGACTCAGTAAGCGCATCGATAAACCTCCAACGCACCTTCGACATTGAATTTTCTTGGGTTGAAGGTGCCGGTCCATTGTTCGGCAGCGTCAGCAGCCAAAGCGGAAAAATCTGCATCACTAATTCCTGCTTTGCTGAGACGTGTGTGCAAACCGCCGGCAGCAGCAAGTTGTTCAAGCCGCTGCGCCAGAGCTTCGGTTGCACTGTGCTGCGGGCCGGTCTTGTCTGCTCTGGAAAGCTGTAACAACTCTTTGTAACGGTTGGCTGCAGCGGATTCGTTCCACCGCACCACTGTTGGCAACAGCATAGCAATAGCTTCGCCGTGAGGTGTCCCATAACGCGTAGTCAACGGATTGGCACAAGCATGAGTAGCACCGAGCATGGAATTTTCTATCGCCAACCCGGCGTAATATGCTCCCAATTGCATTGCGCCTCGGACTTCAAGATTACCGGGATTGGTGAGCACTGATTCATAGTTGGATTCGAGTAGACGCCATGCTTCTCTCGAGAACAGATCTGACACTGCATTGTGTTTCGTAGTTACAAAGGTCTCAATCGCATGGGCCAGGGCATCGAAGCCGGAAGTGGCTGTGATGATGCGAGGCTGCGAAACGGTCAGAACTGGATCAAGCAGCGCGACTCGAAAAGCCGCGCCTGGATCCCCGCAGGCCATCTTGATATGCGTTTCGGAATCGGAGATCAATGCAAAGCTTTGCGCTTCACTTCCTGTTCCAGAAGTAGTCGGAATGCCGATCATTGGTAGTAACGGAACACGTGTCTTCCCGTAGCCGCGATAGTCGGCCATTCGGCCACCATTGGTGAGTAGAAAATTGATGCCCTTGGCGCAGTCCATAGAACTGCCACCACCAAGTCCGATCAGGGAATCAATTCTTTCCGCGCGAGCGAAGATCGTACCTGCTTCAATCATCGCGGAATCGGGATTGGTTTCGAAATCGTGGAAGAGAACTACTTCGATTTGAGCTGCCCGCAGCGGTTCAAGCGCCTCATCTACGTGACCGCTTGCGACCAGGCCCCGATCGGCAACGAGCAGTGTTCGGTGGAAGCCAAGCTCGGTCGCCAGTTCACCGAGTCGGGCGAGCGAGCCGACTCCGAAAATCACTCGAGTTCCGGGCTTGTAATCAAACGAATTGAGAACTGACATCTTTTAGTTTGACTGACCCCCGCGCTGGCCAACTGCAAAAACCGAATCAGTCGTGCGCAAGATTACGAGCCCGTCTGAAATAGCGGGTGTTGCCATGAGCGCCTGCCCCATTGAGTTGGTCGCCAGCAGTTGGAAACTTCTCCCAGCCTTGACGACAAACACATCGCCATCTTCGCTCGCAAGATAGAGTTTTCCATCGGCAGCGATGGGAGAAGCGCTGAAGGAACTAGGCAGTCGCTCCTGGTAGATTCGTTCACCGGTCTTAGCGTCGTACGCGCTAAGTACACCATTGTCAGCGCAGACGTAATAAATGTCGTTGTAGATAATTGGAGTAGGAGTGTACGGACTCCCTTTGATTGATTTCCATGCTATGAATTCGTTTGTTTCTTCACCTGGCTTAAGCGAAATGTCACCGCTGGCACCGGAACGAAAAACATAGATGGGTCGACCCGCGGGATAGCCACCGCTGATATAGATGAGGTTGTTCGCAACCAGAGGCGCTTGCATCTTGACTTCGGTATTGTCGTCTGAAAAGCGCCACAGTTCCTTGCCGGTCATTGGATCGTAGCCACGAATAAAACGCCCACCATTGGCGACTAATTCGGTGCGTGTGTCCGAGGTGTTAATCGTCGGCGTACTCCACGAGGTAATTTCATTTCTCTCTATGCGCCAGACCTGCGAACCATCTTTCAAGCTATACGCCGCAATGAACGACTGCTTATGACCGTCAGCCTGGACAATTACGAGGTCCTTATAGATGACTGGGCTACTGGCGTGCCCCCATGAAGAACTTGGGTCTTCCCAGAGCCCGGGATTCAATACACCGAGGTCCTTTTTCCAGATCACCTTGCCGTCGAGGTCGTAGCAATCAATTCCCTGGGAACCAAACATCGCTACTACATAGCGCCCATCTGTAGCGGGAGTGGAGTTAGCCTGGGTGGCTTTGATGTGACGCCGGGCTCGCGGAATGCCTTCGTAAGCAGTTTTGGACCACAGCACTTTT
>DATIBX010000556.1:0-11684 GCA_035457105.1 Pyrinomonadaceae bacterium | reverse complement strand
CGGGAGGCAAAGGATCTGGCCCGGAGATACCGCTATCCGTATATCGATCTGTTGTCTCCTGCCGGCAGCTTACCTATTCAAGAAGGGCTCGTAAATGAAGTTTCTGTCGAGTTAATGGTCCGGTTTCAATTTGTTCCGCTGCGTCGGGATGAGAACAGACTTCACGTGGCCATCGCCGACCCCACAGATCTTGAGAGACTTGACGAGTTGGCGCAGGCCTTGGGGACTCGGATTGCGCCTTACGTGACTACATCCAATGCGATTCAAACCGTGCTATCCCGAGGGGATTCGACGCAACGAGTGCTCTCTGAAGCAGCGTCAAGTTTTCGAATCTCGTTGGTAAAAGAAACGGAACACGGGGAAGAGGTGCTCAACTTGGATCGGCTCGCGACCGATGCTGAGATGTCGCCGATCATTAAACTGGTTGACACTATCCTTTATAACGCGTTGGAGTCTCGAGCTTCTGACATTCACATAGAAACGGGCGATACAGCAGTTTTTGTAAAGTTTCGCATCGATGGCGCCTTGTACGAAAAAGTTGGTCCGATTGATCTGGCTTATCACGAGAGATTGATCTCTCGCATCAAGGTAATGTCAGAACTTGACATTGCCGAACGGCGCGTGCCCCAGGACGGTCGTTTTCGTGTTCGATACAAGGCACGAAATGTTGACTTTCGCATTTCCATCATGCCGACTGCCTACGGGGAAGATGCCGTCATTCGTATTCTCGACAAGGAACAGATTAATGATGAGTTCCGGAACCTGCGACTGGATGTCATTGGCTTTTCCGAGGACGAATTATCAGATTTTCGAAAGTATATTTCAGAACCTTATGGAATGGTGCTCGTAACTGGGCCAACGGGATCGGGCAAAACAACGACCTTGTATGCCGCTCTCAACGAGATTAAGAATACCGAAGACAAGATTATTACCATTGAAGACCCAATCGAGTATCAGTTGCAGGGGATCACACAAATACCAGTCAATGAGAAGAAGGGGCTAAGTTTTGCACGAGGCTTACGTTCGATCCTGCGCCACGACCCTGACAAAATCATGATTGGAGAGATCCGCGATACTGAAACAGCGCAGATCGCCATTCAGTCGGCGCTTACAGGTCACCTTGTTTTTACTACCGTACACGCCAACAACGTCATTGATGTGATCGGGCGATTTCTAAACATGGGGGTAGAGCCATACAACTTCGTTTCGTCGTTGAACTGCGTTCTGGCTCAACGTCTGGTACGCCTGATCTGTCCTGCTTGCAAACAACCGCATCGTTGTTCGGACGAGGAACTCATTCAGGCAGGACTACGCTCTAAAGAAGATCGCGACCGAGTTTTCTATGTCGGTCCCGGCTGTGACCACTGCAATTACACGGGTTATCGAGGTCGTACTGCAATTCATGAGTTGCTAGGTGTCACTGACAGTATACGGAATCTGATCATTGATCGACGGCCGGCTTCTGAAATACGGCAAGTCGCTCAGGCCGAAGGGTTGAAGAGTCTCCGGGCTTCGGCATTGCGAAAGCTCTTTAGTGGTCTTACTACATTGCACGAAATCAGAAGGGTGACATTTGCAGAAGAGACTAAATAACCTTGAGCCAATCATTACCATATCAAGCAAGCTTCAACAGTTTTCAATTCGGTAGGAAGTATCTTCCTACATTTGGGAGAACCAGCGGGGAGCCAACAAAGGCTGATCTTTGTAAGCGAGGAGTAAACTGATGGAAGAGCGAAGAGCATCGAAGCGAGTCAACACCCATCTACATGTCAAATGGGAAACAGGCTCAAGTGTTCGGGAGGCAACCATCACGAACTGTAGCGTTCATGGATGTTTTGTGCTTGATGAAGTCGAAGAGCCAGGCAATAAACCTGTAAAGCTCACGGTCCAGTTATCGCCCGGGACCTCTATACAGCTATGGGGAATAGTGGCTTTCCACCTTCCCACCGTGGGCTTTGGATTACATTTTAGGCCTCGCTCGGGGCAGGATCAGTTAACGTTTGATGAATGGCGGCATTACGTGGAAGAGCAGAGAGGTCACGACATGGTCGAGCCCTCAATTGTTACAGCTGCGTAGTCCCCTCGAAGCGCCACTTCAAAACGAAAAGGCTTACGTACGTTCGTTACGCAAGCCTTTGAAATAACTGGCAGAGAGGGTGAGATTCGGTTTTCGAGACCGGTTTCGCTGCTCCGTCTAAATGCGATGAACAAAGATACGCTAATAAACACAAACACGCGCAATCTCAAACCATAGCGTATCCCAGTGAGTCTCTTCACGTGGCCGCGCCAGCGGCGCGCCATCTGGCCCAACCCCTTGCGCTCACTTGGCAGAAAACCATATTCCGGGAAGAGTGCATAGCAATGGCATGCAGCGGACCCGAAAATAGCATATCTTTCCTCTTGCAAAGCGCTTACGCTTAGCGGGCGGTTCGTGCGCGCCGCTGCCCAGCGTTTATTCCTGTCGGTGCTCTGTCACCAGCATGATGAAGATGAAAGCTTTGAAAAGAGATTTGTACCACGCAGATGTAATTTGGTGAAGATTGTCTGGTTGGGAAAGAAGCAAGCGTGAACTTGAAAGATCTTTCCAAATTCACGCTCGTCGATAAGTCTTATTCAAACCGCGTTGCCGTTTGAGTCGCGCAGCCCCTGACGATTACACTGCCATTTGCGTCAAGAACTTCGAGCGTATCGGTCGAGGTATACTCATTGCTGCTGTTACTGAGGGTAATAGCTGATCTGATCACATTTGTTCCGACGAAACTGCGGTCAAGATTAAAGTTGAGGAATCGAAAGCCGGCAGAGTACTGTCGCCCATTTTCACGCTTCCATACACCGTGACCGGGCAGGCGCACTAAACCAGGACCACCAAGGTCAGTTTCCTGCATGGTGCCGCCCTTATCATAAGTGATGATCGCCGGAAAGACGGGAATAAAGGGAATCGGCGTACCGGTTTCACAATCCCGACTCGTTATGCGCACGTCCCACGACCCTACCAGGGCCGGCTCATTTCCGGTTTGCTCTTGCGCAGAAACCCAAAACTGTGCGAGAACTACTACCAAAATCGTGAGCGACACGCCGCCGATAACCTTCACAAGTTGTCTTTTCATCTTTTTTGATCTTCCTTTTTTCTATTTCAGCCTGGATACAATGTGCGGCTGATGGGTGTCACAATCACAAGATACAGCCCTGAAAATCCTTAGAAACGTCCTGAAAATTTTGTGAATTGTCTGAAACGCGAATGAACGAGCCTAAACTACAGATTTACGAATTCGACAAATTTCGCGTTGACGTTTCAAAACGCCTGCTAACGAAAGGCGAGGAGCAGATCCCGCTGACGCCGAAAGTTTTCGACACGCTTCTTTATTTGATTCAGCACGGCGGGAAGGTGATTGAAAAAGACGAGCTGATGCGTGAAATATGGACTGATTCGATTGTTGAGGAAAATAATCTCAATCAAAACATTTCAATACTGCGCAGAGTTTTTGGCGAAAAGCCGGGCGAACAGCGTTTCATCGTTACTATTGCGGGACACGGTTATCGTTTCGTTCCCGAAGTCAGACAAGTTTTGAGTTCTGGATCTGGCATCGCGGAACTTGAAAACATCCAAACGGGTTCCGCAATTGAAGCAAGGAAAACGGAAGATCAAATAAGTTACGACGCCGCGCAAGTGACTAATGGCAAGAATCCGAACCAAAATCGAAAATTAAAGATCCAAAATCCAAAATGGCTTGTCGGTTTTGCGGTTTTGATTGTTCTTGCACTCGGAGCATCCGGATTTTATCTGCGAAGCAAAAACGACAAATCTATTGATACACCGATAAGGACCATCGCTGTCTTGCCCTTCAAGCCCTTGGTTTTGGAAAACCGCAACGAAGCTCTTGAATTAGGACTGGCGGACACCTTGATTTCAAAACTCTCTGGCGGCGAGGAGATCGTGGTGCGTCCTTTGAGTGCAAGTCGCCGATACAGTTCGGTCGAACAAGATTCGCTGACGGCGGCGCGGGAACTCAGCGTTGAATCGGTGTTGGACGGAACGATTCAAAATTGGGGCGACCGTATAAGAATATCAGCAAAGCTGCTACGCGCCAGCGACGGCAAGCAACTGTGGGCGGAACGTTTTGACGAAAAATTTACCGATATCTTTGCAGTGCAAGATGTGATCGCGGAAAAGGTGGCGGCGGCTTTGAAGATTCGGCTCGGGGGGAATCAGAAAAAGCATTCGACGGAAAATGTCGAGGCGTATCAGCTTTACATGAAAGGACGTTACCACCTGGCTAAAGGAAAGCCGCCGGACATCCGAACAGGTATTTCCTATTTCCAACAAGCGATTGAAATTGATCCGGGATACGCGCGCGCCTACGTCGGACTTTCGCAGGCATACGGCGTACTTGGTATCTTCGGAGAAATGCCCCCGTCCGAAGCTTTTCCTAAAGCGAGGGCGGCAGAGCAAAAGGCGCTCGAAATTGATGATACGCTTAGCGAAGCTCATGCCGCGCGCTGCATGGGGTTATTTTGGTCTGATTGGGATTGGCATGCCGCCGAAAGAGAGTGTCTTGAAGCTTTAAAAATTAATCCTAATAACGCCGAGTCTCATGGATATTTCGCGATCGTATTATCCAACACGGGCCGACACATCGAAGCTCTTGCCGAAGCGAAACGTGCCCGAGAACTTAACCCGCTCGATCTCGGAATAAGCGCACTCGAAGGACAGTATCTGTTGCACGCTGGACGAACTGACGAAGCGCTAATTCAATTGAAGAAACTATTAGAACTCGAACCGAATTTCCCAATGTCGCATCTTTTTGCCGCTAGTGCGTACATCGAAAAAGGAATGTTCGACGAAGCTATCGCTGAATCACGCAAAGAATATGAACTTTCGGGCAGAAATGACATCCCGTTCGGTATGTATGCGCTGGCGAAATCTGGCAAGCGCGACGAAGCGAGTGCTGCACTTAAAGAACTTTTGAGATTATCCGAGACGAAATACGTTTCGCCTTATAACATCGCGTTAATTTACAACGCTTTGGACGAGCGTGAGAGGGCATTCGAGTGGCTGGAAAAAGCGTATGAACGGCGTGACCCGAAAATGACGTTTCTCAAAGTCGAACCGAAATGGAACAATCTCCGGAACGAGCCTCGTTTCATTGATTTGATGAAACGTATGAAACTTCAATAGCAAAATCAGAAGCTTTGATCCGAAATCCAAATTTAGCAATCCTAAAGTCAAGTGTATCATCAACAAACGCAAGAGAAGTTACTGAACGGGAGTGTAGCGACCAAGTCGTTTAAGCTCCCGTTCTCTTGAAGAAAATCTTTACCGGGGATTTACGGCACAACCTTTACGAACCCATACATTCCGCTGGTGAAGTGCGGCACTACTCCACAGATGACCAGATATGTTCCTGGGTTCGCGAACTGGACCACTTCTACACGATCGAGAGTGTTCGGGAAAAGAGGTCTGGGGTCTGGTCCCCGGTAGATTCTCCGGTTCGGATCGTTAATCAGAGGCGGTAATTGCGGAGGACCCGGAAAGCCCCCAATTTGGTTAGCGAGGCTGATATCGCTGGGCTGCGTCCCATCGTCATAAACCACGACTTGATGCAATCCCGAAATGATGAAGTTGACGGTGCCGCCTGCTTTTATCTTCGCGATTTGCGGAATCAACTCGTGCGCATTGGTGGCTGCTGCCGGAGGTTGAGTCATTCGATCGAAGGGTGGAGTTGTAATCCAAGCGCCAAAGCTTACGGTCGCGTTACTGAGCGGACCATCGAGCGCAGCTGAAGGCTTTGCACTATTCGCGTGATGGTTGTGAGTGTCTTCGGTAGCAACAGCATTGTTTCGTGCAAATAACCGGTAGCTCGTGAGGCCTCCAACAGCTAGAGCGATTACGGCCAGGATCAGAACTGGGCGTTTCATTTTGGTTTCTCCTTCCTAATCAACGGATGCGTGTGGCGCATCCAGGAAAGTGCGGATGGTTAGTTAGATCTTCTGGGACTTTTGGTGAAGCGTACTTTAATGACGACGGCGAGGAAACGCAAGCAAAACGGACCATCGACACTCACCCTAGATGGTTAAACTGAAGAAACGAATTGGATGAGTTTGGGCAGGATCGACCTTGATTGAGTCATTGAATGGCGGAGAGGGTGGGATTCGAACCCACGGAGGCCGTTAAGCCTCTCCGGTTTTCGAGACCGGTGCACTAATCCACTATGCGACCTCTCCGAGCTGTAAACGTCAAACCTTTTCCGCTTGTTTAATCTCTTGGCGCCTGCTTTGGAAAAACTGCTGCATCAACTCGCGACATTCTTTCTCTAAAACTCCCGGCACCACTTCGATGCGGTGATTCAGGAAATCTGTATCACAGATATTGAAATGAGAAACAACCGCTCCGGCACGTTCATCGGCAGCGCCATAAACCAATCGGTCGATTCGTGCTTGAATCAGGGCGCCCGCACACATCGCACAGGGTTCAATGGTTGAATAGACGGTAGCACCGCTGAGACGATAATTCCCAACTGCCTGGGCCGCCGAACGCAATGCCAAAATCTCAGCGTGTGCGGTTGGGTCGCAGTCAGTTCGGGTTCGATTTCCCGCGATGGCGGTTAACGCATTGTTACTGACTACGCAAACGCCAATTGGAACTTCACCACGTTCTTTCGCTTCCAACGCAGCCTCGAGTGCTCGCCGCATCCAGTATTGATCTCGCATTAGTTCAGCGGCGTCGTCCACTCTAAGTAATCCCTTCAAACACCCGGATTCGTCACTATAGGTTGCGCCTCGAAACACTGTCAAGGAACCCAATTTTGTAGGCGCGTCACTCCGTGGGCGCCCCACCTCCCAATCGCGTTGTAGGGGCCGCCACTCCGTGGGCGCCCCACCCTCCCAATCGTGCGGCCCAAGAAGTGTAAAGGATGTCGTGATAATGAAGGGGAACATCACACAAGGGAAAGCCCCACCTCCCAATCGCTGCGACGCAGAAAGTGTAAAGGATGTCGTGATAATGAAGGGGAACATCACATAAAAGAGATGGGGCGGCCACGGAGTGCCGCCCCTACAAGTTAAATTCAAGGTTCAGAGTTGTGCGTGTTATTATCGGTTGTTGGAGCGCCGCGCTTGTATCTGCCAGGCGCAGCTCAAAGCATTTACTGCATGACCATCGAAGCAAATCAACGAGGCAGCGGACAAACTACAGAAAGACCTACTACCCGTTTGCGTCCGGCGCCGCCGGTCGAACCTCCGCCTGATCCTTCAGCGCAATCCGCGGCTGGACTTATGCGCCGCATGTCGCCTTCAGAGTTCAATACGGCGATGATTCACTTTTACCGTGGTGAAGTTCAGCGCTCGAACACCTGGCGAAACCGTCTCGACACAACTACTAACTGGGCCGTGATCACAGCCGGCGCCACGTTATCATTCGTATTTAGTTCGCCGAGCAATCCGCACTTTGTTATTCCCATCAACTCAATTCTCGTTGCTATCTTTTTATTGATGGAAGCGCGAAGGTATCGCTACTACGAAATCTGGTCGAGCCGTGTGCGCGTGTTGGAGACGGGATATTTTGCGCAGCTGTTAATGCCGGAAGCTAGACCAGCAGATGAAAGCTGGGCGGAGCACTTAGCCGCTGATTTAACTACTCCGCATTTCACCATCACTGAATGGGAAGCGATTGGTCGTCGTTTACGCCGCAACTACCTATGGATCTTTGCCTTGTTAGCTCTTAGTTGGAACTTGAAAGTCTACTTGCATCCACTACCTGCTCGGGACTTCACTATTTTCATCGACAGAGCGATGGTGGGAATTGTGCCCGGTTGGATCGTGTTTGTGATTGGCGTTATCTTCAACGCCGCGATCGCAATTTTTGCGATTGGCACGGTGCGACTAAGGGAAGCCACCGGGGAAGTATTACCAAAACACGAATTTTCATTGCAGCCATTGAAACGCATGACAAGTTGGACCGCTGCGACCACCCGGAGAACGACGGTGCGCGCAAAACGAGCGAGACAACGCGTGCGCAGTGGCGCCACGACCGGTGAGTTCAAAAAGATTGATCTCTCTGAAACTCCCGATCGTGATAAGCGAGTAAAAATAGAAGCGTAACTCTTAGAACCTTAAATCGCAGATAGCAGATCTCAGTCTAAACGTAATTTCAAGTCCAAAGATTTGAAATCCGAGATCTGACATCAGGTTTGAGATCTGACATCTGTAATCTTCAATGCTTACTCTTAACGGTCAACCACTAACAATTCAGGAAATTGCCGAGGTCGCATTTGAAAGAATGCGCGTATCACTCTCTGATGAGGCTCGCCAACGCGTCATACAAGCGCGGCAGGTCGTCGAGGGTATCGTCGCCGAAGGCCGGACCGTCTACGGTGTAAATACAGGGTTTGGCAAGCTATCAGACGTGTCAATCAAAGCTGATGAGCTACGCGATCTCCAGCTTAATCTTGTTCGCAGTCATTCCTGTGGTCTTGGGAATCCTCTTTCGGTGCCTGAAGCTCGGGCGATGCTGTTACTCCGAGCCAACGTCTTGGCAACTGGCTTCAGTGGTGCACGGCCAGCAGTAATTGAGACGCTTCTCTCGATGTTGGACCATGGGGTAACGCCTGTAATCCCTGAGAAGGGCTCGGTTGGCGCTAGTGGCGACCTGGCTCCCCTGGCTCACTTAGCCGCAGTCACAATCGGTGAGGGAGAAGCGTTTTACAAAGGCGAAAGAATGGCAGGTGCCCAGGCAATGCAGCGCGCTGGCATCGCGCCATTACAGCTAGAAGTGAAAGAGGGCCTGGCATTATTGAATGGAACCCAGGCGATGGGAGCGGTTGGCGCGTTGGCCCTACATCGAGCGGGAAGGCTGGCGGGAATTGCTGACGTAGCCGGCGCTATGACGCTCGAAGCGTTGCGCGGCACTCCAGTGGCATTTGATGAACGAATCCATGCTGCTCGGCCTCATGCCGGACAAGTAGCAGTTGCAGCTCACCTGCGTGACCTCCTGAGCGACAGTGAGATCCGCAAGTCTCATCTTGAAAACGATCCACGAGTTCAAGACGCTTACAGCTTGCGTTGCATGCCACAGGTTCATGGAGCAGTCCGAGATGCGCTGGACCATGTTCGCGAAACGCTGGAACGAGAGAGTGGTAGCGCCACCGATAATCCCCTTGTTTTTTCTGATACAGGCGAGGTGTTGTCGGGAGGTAATTTTCATGGAGCGCCGGTCGCATTGGTTCTTGATTATGCTGCCATCGCTTTGACAGATTTAATGAGTATCACTGAAAGGCGTATTGATCGTCTGGTCAATCCTGATACTAACGATAATTTGCCCCCGTTCTTAACCACGCAGCCTGGCATCTCTTCCGGTTTTATGATGTTGCAAGTCACTGCAGTAGCACTTCTCAACGAAGCGAAAGTGTTGGCCCATCCGGCAAGCATTGACAATGTGCCGACGGATGGTGGTAAAGAAGATCATGTTTCGATGGGAATGACCTCCGCGACGAAATTGCGTGCTATTGTCGATGTAGCGGAAATGGCTACAGCAATCGAGTTGATGACAGCCGCCCAGGCATTGGATTTTCGCAAGCCGCTTTCGCCGGGCCGCGGTGTAAAACAGGCTTACGAAGCCATCCGTTCGTCCGTCTTACCGGTTACTGCTGACCGGGCGATGTCTGCCGATATAGAAAAAATTATTGCTCTAATTAAAGCCGGCATCTTTGACGCTCTTTAAAAGTTTACTTTCACTTAGGAGGTTGCTCTATGGGAAGCGGAATGGACGACAGACGGAAAGGTCTTGAAGAAGAGTATTTTCATCGCAAAAACCAGGAAGCCATCGAGAAACTGCGCACCCAAATGAAAGTCGCGATAGAGGCGAAAGCTGCCGGTCTTTCATCCATGGAGTGCCCTCGTTGCGATGGCTCATTGAAAGAGAACAAGATAGACGAAGTCTCGATTGATACTTGCGAGAAATGTGGCGGAGTGTGGTTGGACTCAGGCGAGCTGGAACAACTAACCAAGAAGGAGAAGACCGGATGGTTCGGCAAACTCTGGGGTGCGGAGCGTTAAGTTTCGCATGACCGAAATAGTAATCCAGGCGCCCCGAGGGGCAAAACTGAACTGTAAAGGCTGGCATCAGGAAGCTGCCCTTCGCTGCCTGATGAATAATCTGGATCCAGAAGTAGCAGAAAAACCAGAAGAGTTGGTTGTGTATGGTGGTTCAGGCAAGGCCGCCCGCAACTGGAACTGCTACCACGCCATCGTCCGTGAATTGCAGGAACTCGAAAACGACGAGACGCTGCTGGTCCAATCGGGAAAGCCCGTCGCCGTTTTCCGCACGCACGAATACGCACCCCGAGTTTTAATTGCCAACTCGAATCTGGTGGGTGCCTGGGCCAACTGGGATTATTTCAATGAACTCGAACGTCGTGGGCTGATGATGTATGGCCAAATGACGGCTGGAAGTTGGATTTACATTGGTACTCAGGGAATTGTACAGGGAACCTTCGAAACATTTGCCTCACTGGCTGACAAAGAATTCAACGGGGATTTATCTGGGAGATTAGTCCTTTCGGGCGGAATGGGAGGGATGGGCGGCGCTCAACCGCTGGCAGCCACTCTCAATGGTGCGGTGTTTCTGGGTGTTGATGTTGATCCCGTACGCATCGAGAGAAGGGTTCGGACCGGATACTGTGATCGCCTGGTGAGCTCGCTGGATGAAGCGTTGGAAATTTGCGAAACGGCGCGGCGAGAAAAGCGAGCACTATCTGTTGGTCTGGTGGGAAACTGTGCGGAAGTGTTGCCAGAAATCGTGCGACGTTCAGTTAAAGTCGATGTAGTAACCGATCAAACCAGTGCACATGATCCATTGAACGGGTACGTTCCCCCAGGGATGGGCTTAACCGAAGCCAAGGACTTACGAAGATCTGATCCAGCCGCCTACGTCGAAAGGTCTAAGGCAGGCATGGCGGTCCACGTCGCGGCGATGCTCGATTTGAAACGTGCAGGAGCAGTTGCTTTTGACTACGGTAACAACATTCGCAAGCAAGCTCTAGACGCTGGTTGTAAGGATGCATTTGAGATTCCGGGTTTTGTACCAGAGTACATCCGGCCTCTGTTCTGCAAAGGGAAAGGTCCGTTTCGCTGGGTGGCTCTTTCCGGTGATCGTGAAGACATCCGCAAGACCGATGATCTCGCCTTAGAGCTTTTTCCCGAAGACCAAACCCTTAATCGTTGGCTCACGCTTGCCCGTGACCGAGTGCACTTTCAAGGTCTCCCGGCGAGAATCTGTTGGCTCGGTTATGGTGAAAGAGCCGAGATGGGCGAGGCAATAAACGATCTGGTGAAACGCGGTGATTTAAGTGCGCCAGTGGCCATCGGTCGCGACCATCTGGATACCGGTTCTGTGGCTTCGCCATTCAGGGAAACTGAGGCGATGAAGGATGGCTCGGATGCAATCGCTGATTGGCCCATCCTGAATGCGCTTTTGAACACAGCTAGTGGTGCCAGTTGGGTTTCATTTCATCATGGCGGCGGAGTGGGCATTGGCTATTCATTACATGCTGGTCAAGTATCGGTTGCCGACGGTACTGACGAAGCGGCAAAGCGTTTAAATCGAG
The DNA here is from genome assembly GCA_035457105.1 of Pyrinomonadaceae bacterium. Lineage (GTDB taxonomy): Bacteria > Acidobacteriota > Blastocatellia > Pyrinomonadales > Pyrinomonadaceae > PSRF01. Next base: position 84 of record DATIBX010000556.1, on the reverse strand, counting down.
TATTGACTAACGATCCAGGACTAGGAGTCGCTCGGCATGTCGATGCGGGTTATGACGAAGCGTCGGACACAGCGCGCGAGCAGG
>DATIBX010000555.1:0-2503 GCA_035457105.1 Pyrinomonadaceae bacterium | reverse complement strand
CGGTTCCTACACCCAAAAAGCGACTCGGTCACCGGGCTAAGGTTGCCCTGAGAATGAAAGAGTTGGAGAGATACAGCAGGCGAGGAACCCACTCACTTGAGTACAAAACTCTTAGGGTTTGCCGGGTTTTGGCTTTAACTTCATCGGTGGCGGGGCCCCATCGGCTGCGGGTTCCGGTTTAGGTTCAACTGGAACCGGGGTGCTTTCGAGAGGTTTGTCAGGTCTAGCTTTCGCCGGAGGTGGCGTGTTATCCGTCGGGTCATCGTCTTCGCCAACTTCGTCAATCACCTTCAGCTCAGCACTGAATTTCTGGTAACCACGGAACCGAACATCGTTACGACTTTGCAGAACAAACCTTGGTTGGGCCGTCGTCATCAGGATTTCAGAATGCGTAGGCAATAGATACTTGCGCTCGTTGATGTTGACCCAGTCATAGTCGATCACGCTGCTTGCCGCCGTGATTGGAAACCCGGCTGGAATCTCAGTCGCAATCTGTTCGAACCGCAAAACACGGTCCATCTCCCTATCGATCCACAGTCGTCCGCGCGACCCGGCCACAGTGCTGCCACCACCATCGCTAACACTGAGGGTCAGTTTTGAATTCTCTTTCTTAACCACAAACTCATAAACAATGGTGCGTCGATTCTGAACAACATCAGTGTCCACCATGCGAAATTCAGTTTGTGACTCCGGCTTGAAAATATCAGCCTGTGCCGAAATGTATTCGACTCCGCTCGACGTCGCACCCTTCACGTACTTGCTATAGTTATTACTCTCTTTCACCTCTTCCGCTGAGGGGACTCCGTTCACAGATAAAAGACGGTACTCTTCACCCTGGTTCGCACGATAACCGACGGCAATTGATAACGTGTCCTGTGGAATCCAGTTAGTAGTGGTGCCGTACGCAACTGAGCGACGAATGAGTTGCTTCACGATGAAGTCAGGCATTGCATTAGCGGCAGCGAGCGTTACGTTGCGCGTCCGTTCAAGAAGTTCAGTGCCCTCGGTCGATGGTGGAAGTGTAGAGCCGGCGGGATTCAGCCGGCGTCTTTCGGCTTCTTCCAGGGTTCGCCGAAGGACGGGATCGTTACCGCTTTTCGTTGCAACAAGAGACCGCATACCGTCGGTCAGTGGAAATCCGATCCCGCGCGTTCGGATTTGTTCCACAAGTTCGTCACGAGTGCTTGGATTTCGCTGTATCTGATAGAGCAGAGATACAACCTCTTTACTGGTGAGGGGCTGTGGTGTTTGCGCGAGAAGCTGGAATGAGAACGAGAATAAAAGCGCCAATAAAAACGTAAAGCTACGGATCACGTGCATTTCGGGAGAACCTTACCGAACAAGATTTTGGGTTACAAGACTTCCGATGGACTTCCGCCAGTTGTGGTTGCCTTTGAGGCACAGCTTAACGTAAGCCCGGCACTTTCCATAAGTGCACTTGCTCATAAAGCGGGGATTTCCTGCGGGAGCGGAGGTGTCCACCGCCAGCCCACTCGCAAGTTAAAAGCAGAAGTTTCGGATGGCGGCAATTAGAATCTCCGTGCAGCGCTCCAATTCGGCGATAGGAACAAACTCGCCGGTGCGGTGTGCTTCGCGAATGTCACCGGGACCCATCACTACCGCTTCACTTCCGAGTCGCGTCATTTGTGCACCCTCTGTTCCAAATGCAACGCTGCCCGATTTCTTTCCCGTGGCACCCTCGAGGAAGGTCACGAGCGCTGAATTCGAGGACGTCTCGAAACCTGAATCATTTCGATCGCACCTAACCTCACAATCGAAATCCGGATCAGCCTTTTTCTCATCCTCGATGGCATCCTGAAGAAGGTCCAAAACCAGCGTTGGTTTCTGGGTAGGAACAGGTCGCCACTCTAGTGTAAAGCGACACTCTCCGGCGATTACATTCTTCGCGGTACCACCATTTACCACTCCAACATTCAGCGTAGTGAACGGTGGATCAAATCCGTCGTGAATATCAATCTTCAATCGCTCGTTAATCGTCTCCAGGCGATTAATAAGTCGGGCAGCACGAAAAACAGCTGACGCACCTAAAGCAGGGTAGGCACTATGCGCTTCACGACCTCGGACAATCACGTCAGCCAATGAATAGCCTTTACCGGCGCGAATGGGTTGCAACGAAGTTGGCTCCCCGATAATGCTGTAGCGAACTTGAAAAGGTTGGAGTTGGGCCAGGTGCTTCGCGCCGAGCAGTCCAATCTCTTCGTCAGCCGTAAAAATTAATGCTAGTGGATGCGCAAGTCGCTTGAGATCAATGTGGGTAACTGCGGTGAGTGCAGCGGCAATGAAGCCCTTTGTGTCACACGACCCGCGCCCAAAGAGTTTGGCGTCACGTTCAACTAAGCTGGTGGCCTCAGACCAATTGGGGTCAAACGGTACAGTATCAGTGTGTCCAACTAAGGTCAGCTCGATTTTTAGATCACTGGAGAACGAACTTCCGGCGAGTGCTACCAGGTTGATTTTTTCGAACCCTACTTCATTCTTGTAG
>DATIBX010000554.1:0-7313 GCA_035457105.1 Pyrinomonadaceae bacterium | reverse complement strand
GACGGACGGGACCGGAACGGGACAAGAACAGCTGTTTCGCAGCGTGGCAGCTTTTCCGCCTGGTTCGGAGTTTGACATTCACTTTCGCATTCTCGAGGAGGCGACCGGAGCAGTTGTGTTGACGAGCCAGTGTTACCAGTTCACGATTAGTCAATGATTCTGGACTAGTTGATCTAAAGTTCGAGCAGTTCGTGTTATTTCGTGTGATTTCATGGACGGGTGCTTTTGGGACTAGACGATTCACGAATTCACACAAAACAACACCTGACGATCGGAGATTTGCAGGGGTGGCCCTAACCTGGCTCATTAGATTTGCGACCTTTGATGCTTAGGGGTTCCACGGCTCCATGATGTAGATCTTGTGACCCGCCGGCTTGTCGCCTTTCGCGGGCCATTCGAGAACTGCGCGCCAGGTGTTGTTGGGTTGCCGCTCGAAACGAAAACTGTTCGACTTACCGGGAACCGTCGGGACAAACTGAATATGATCAGCCGTGATTTCGCTCGCGACCGAACGCCGGTCGCCTTCGTCTTTCCCAAATTCACCGTCCTTAAGCTCGAAACGGTCCGGCTCGCCGTTAACGGAACCATCCGCCCTTAGCGACTCGACGACCATCGCCGTTTCTTCGATCTTATAACGCTCGTAGAAAGGCTTGTCGCCATCCATACCTCGCCATGTGCCTTCGATCCATTTGAGTTTTGCGACGTCAGCGGTTGTGAATTTTTTCGACGGCGTTGAATGCGCTACGGTCGGCGTTGTGTCAGGTTTCGCAACCTGTGCATCCGAACAGCTCGCAGCGATAAATGAAACAGCCATGACGGCAAGAACAAACGTGTAGTTTCGCATGGTAGCCATTAGTATCTGTTCCGACACTTATAGACGCAAGGACTGACGAGCAAGCCGGCGACCATCGAGGCGTTAGACCACCCGACTTGGTAATGATTTGTTTCGTCCCGTTTCGTGTAGTTCAGTGGATCATTATTTCTGAAGGCTCATCCAATAGCGTTTGCGTCGGCTTTTTGTAATGAGTAAGGCTCAAAAGTGTTGCCCGCTCCTTTGGGCCAGGTCGCCGTTGTTCAATCTTTCGGTAACTGTTTATGGAAATGGCCTTCCCGTTGATGAGATTCGGAAGTTGGAGCCTGACGCCGATTTCCTGGCTCTCACAGAACAAGCTATTTGCTAAGACTTTGGCAAACCGTTGAAACGGTTTCAGCAATGCGTGGGAGCAATATGCCCCTGGGCTAAAGCCAAGGGAGAATGAGAGGTTGAAGCAGAATCCACAGGCACCATGCTTGCGTGATGAATTGATGATTCCCGATAAATAATGAACTGGCGAAATGCCTTGAACTATTAGAGACGGAGGTGTACGTAAAATCATGGCACAAACATCACAAGCAAAGGCGCAAACAATGCGGGCCGTGGCACTCGATAAGTTTGGCGGTCCCGAAGCATTAAAAGTACAAAACTTACCGATCCCAGAAATCGAGGCGGGAGAGGTTTTGATTCGCGTCGAAGCTGCCGGGGTCGGAGCGTGGGATCCGTATGAGCGAGAAGGCAGATTTGTCGAGATCATGGGAGTCAAACCGAAATTCCCGTACGTGCTTGGTACTGATGGGGCAGGAACGATCGAGTCCGTAGGTAAAGACGTAACTCGCTTTAAGGAGGGTGACCGTGTTTACGCCGCAGAGTTAGCAAATCCAAAAGGTGGCTTCTACGCTCAATACACTGCGGTGAAGGCCGATAATGTTTCATTGATTCCCGGCCGCTTGTCGATTGAACAAGCAGCAGTGTTGCCGAGCGATGGGTTGACCGCGTTAACTGGCCTTGAAAAGGTACTCGGTTTGAAAGCAGGCGAGTCATTGATGGTATTCGGCGCAAGTGGTGGCATTGGACATTTGGCTATACAACTCGCCAAACGTATCGGCGCCAAAGTGTTCGCTATCGCTTCCGGTGCCGACGGTGTGCAGCTTGCCAAAAAACTGGGAGCTGACAGTGTAGTCGATGGACATGGACCTAATGTTCTGGACGCGGCCAGGGATTTCGCGCCTGCTGGACTGGATGCCGCTCTTGTCACATCGGGAGGCGAGGAAACTGATGAGGCCGTGTTAGCTATTCGCAAAGGAGGAAGGATCGCGTTTCCACATGGCGTGATGCCTGAGCCGACTGCTCCTGAAGGTGTCGCGATTGAGGCTTACGATGGAGAAACGAGCCCGCAACTCATCGACAGACTCAACAAGTTGATTGAATCTGGTCCATTTCAGGTGCAAGTAGACAGAACATTTCGCCTGGAAGAAGCCGGCAAGGCACACGAGGCGCTTGCTAAACATCATCTGGGGAAGATTGCATTGCGAATTGAATAAGGGGCTCATTCAACGAGTGGTGGAATATTTATCCCGCCATCTTTAGAACAATCGGCACGGGCTATGTGCAGCGGTAAGACAGTCGCACTCCGCGTAGCTCCGGAGGATCGGCATGTTTATAGTTCGGGAGCTCCAGACTGTGGCGCTCGGTTAGGAACTATAAACATCTCGCCCCTCCGGAGCGGTTAAAAACGAGTGATACCTCAACCACTCTTTGCAAAGCCGCTCAAAAATAGCAATTGACATGGTCCCTTAGGTAACGGATACTCCCAAAAAAATCATCAATTCAATTGGAGGATTCTGATGCGGAGAATTCTTGCGGGTGTCCTGTCATTGGCAGCCGTTATTGCGACGGCATTCTCCATCAATGCGCTTCCTGGCGGCGATGCTTCCGATCCTCGCAACACTGCGCAGGGGCTCGCCGCCTGGGAACAGGTTTACTCAGTATTGACCTCTCCAAGGTGCATCAACTGTCACACTGCAACAAACTATCCTCAACAAGCAGATGATCGACATCGCCATGTCGCAAACGTAGTGCGTGGTCCTGAAGACAACGGTGTACCCGGTTTGAACTGCGCCGGATGCCATCAGGAAACAAATGCTGACAGCACCGGTGTTCCCGGCGGGCACAACTGGCATTTAGCTCCACTGTCCATGCGTTGGCAGGATACAAACGATCAGCCTCTGTCGAGTTCTGCTGTTTGTCAGGCTATTACTAATCGATCGTTAAACCACAATCTGGATGGACCAGGTTTGTTGAAACATCACGAAGAAGAACCATTGGTGAAATGGGCGTGGAATCCGGGTCGCCGGCCCGATGGAACGATGCGAACGCTGCCGCCGCTCACTCATGAACAATTTGTCGCTGCCACGCGTCGTTGGGTAGAGGCGGGTACACCATGTCCAAAATAGGAGTTTAAAATGGCGACTTATCGACTGAACATTAACGGGCAGATGCGTGAGGTAACCGTCGATCCTTCGACACCCTTGCTGTGGGTGTTGCGTGAAGATCTGAAGATGACGGGAACGAAGTTTGGTTGTGGTATCAGCGCGTGCGGTGCTTGCACCGTACATGTTGGCGGAGTCGCCACGCGTTCGTGCATCGTGCCAATCTCGCACATCGGCGATCGTCCAATTCTTACGATCGAAGGCATTGGGCAAGACGCAGTTGGCCGCGCGGTCCAAACAGCGTGGGTCGAAACGGATGTGGTGCAGTGTGGTTATTGCCAGAGCGGTCAGATCATGTCTGCTTGTGCGTTACTCAAGGCGACACCTAAGCCGACGGATCAAAACATCGAAGAGTCGATGGGTGGAAATCTCTGTCGCTGTGGCACGTATCCACGTATTCGGCAGGCGATCAAAGCGGCGGCGGCCCAACTACCGAAAGGAGGCGAGTGATGGTTGCTTTGCTTCGAAACAATGATCGTCCCGGCCTGAATCGACGAGGTTTTCTCCAAGTTTCATTCGGTGCTGCAAGTGGTCTACTCGTTTCGCTCTACCTCCAGCCAAATCCGCCTGGTGAAGCCCTAGCGCAAGAAGGGAATCCGACTCCGCCGCGACAACAACCGAAAGTTTTTCCTCCTGACGCATTCGTCAACATCAGACCCGACGGTAAGATTGTGATTCAGGTTAATCGCCTCGAGTTTGGCCAGGGAGTTCACACCAGTCTGCCAATGGTCCTTGCCGATGAATTAGACGCTGACTGGTCAAACGTGATAGCTGAACTCGCACCGGCAGCGGATGTTTACAAAGATCCGCTATTCAACATTCAAATGGTTGGTGGCTCTGGTTCCATCGCACATTCCTTTCAGCAGTATCGGGAACTGGGTGCAAAAACTCGAGCTATGCTGGTCGCCGTTGCTGCAGAACGCTGGAAAACAACTCCAGACAAGTGTCGCACCGAAGCAAGTGTGGTCCACGGCCCATCCGGACAATCGGCGAAGTACTCAGAACTTGCGGCCGAAGCAGCACGCAAACCTGTTCCAACAAATGTTCGATTAAAGAGTCCCAATGAATTTCGATTCGTGGGCAAACCAACAAAACGACTGGATAGCTCTTCGAAGTGTGATGGCACGCTCAAGTTTGGACTCGATCTGGATTTGCCGGGGATGAAAGTAGCTGTCGTAGCTCATCCACCAGTATTTGGCGGGCGTGTGAAAAGCATTGTCGACACTGATGCTCGGCGCGTCGAGGGCGTGCGCGAGGTGTTTGAGATTCCGCTCGCGAAAGGCAGTGGCGTCGCGATCGTTGCCGATAAATATTGGCCGGCCAAACAGGCACGCGACCTGCTGAAGATCGAATGGGATCTGGCAGGTCTGGAATTGGCTGACACGGCTGAATTATGGACCAAATACAAAGAACTTGGACAAAAGCCAGGAATGGTTGCTGTAACGCAGGGCGACCCGACTGCGCTCGATAAGATTGCCGCCGGTGATCGCATCGTGGCGGAGTTTGAATTTCCGTATCTCGCACACTCGCCGATGGAACCGCTGAACACTACAGTTCGCTTCGATGGTGATCGAGCCGAAGTGTGGGCCGGGTCTCAGTTTCAAACGGGGGACCAGATGAATGTCGCCGAAGTGCTGGGACTAAAACCGGAGCAGGTGACTTTTCATACTGAGATGGCGGGTGGTGGATTTGGCCGTCGCGCAGTTGCCGACTCTCACGTTCAACGTGAAGCAGCAGCCATTGCTAAACGTTTGCGCGGCACTCCGGTCAAGCTTGTCTGGTCACGCGAAGACGACGTACAGGGTGGTTACTATCGGCCGATGCACTTTCACCGCATCGAGATCGGTGTTGGACCAAATGGATTACCAGCCGCATGGCGTCACATTATCGTTGGCCAATCGATAGTGGCTGGCACACCATTCGAGAGTTTCGTCGTCAAAAACGGAGTCGATTCTACGGCCACGGAAGGTGTTGCGGATACAAGCTATGCGATTCCGAATTTTCATGTCTCGGCTCATCATCCTAAAGTTAATGTTCCAGTGCTTTGGTGGCGCTCAGTTGGACATACACATACAGCCTTTGTTATGGAGACGTTAATTGATGAGTTGGCCACTCGGGCGAAGATGGATCCGTTCGCGTACCGTCGCAAGCTGCTAAAACCAGAAGCCAAGAAGCTGCTGAGTGCCCTTGAGTTGTTGGACCAGGCTAGTGCGAGTTGGCGCAATAAACTGCCAAACGGACATGCTCTCGGAGTCTCGTGTCATGAATGTTTTGGGACCGGAGTGGCATGTGCTGTCGATGTGTCGATTGAGAACAAGCGTCCAAAGATTCATCGCGCCACGGTAGCGGTGGATTGTGGGTTCGCCGTTAATCCTCTATCGGTCGAGAGTCAGTTTCAAGCAGGACTGGCTTTTGGTCTCACGCAGTTGATGGCTAAAGGCGCGATCACTTTGAAGAATGGAAGAGTGGAGCAGAGGAACTTTGACGGGTATGTCCTTCCTTACATCATTGATGCGCCGGTTGAGGTTGATGTTCACATTGTGAAGAGCGGTGAAGCACCGACCGGCTGTGGTGAACCTCCGGTTCCAGTGATTTCGCCGGCAGTGGTGAATGCGGTGACGCGACTAACGGGTAAACGCTATCGTACGTTACCGCTTGTAACTGTTTAAGTTCTAGTGTTCCACGACAACATTTTTGTAGCGTGCCTCCGTGGACGCCCCCTCTTCCGTAATGGGATGGCTTGAGAAGAGGGGGCGGCGACGAAAGGGTGCCGTACGACCTACGCAGATGGGGCGGCCACGGAGTGCCGCCCCTACAATAATGTCACCACCCTAATTCAATCCGAGAGGCATCTCACGTTGCAAATCCAACTCTCCTGTTTCCAACAGTTCGTTGGCGTCGTACCGGCGCTGGCTGTCGCGCTGTTTGGCATACCGGCGATATCATTCTGGATCTACGTCGCTGCTTTGCTGATTTTCATCATTGGCCTCATCAAGATTTTCGGAGAGCTGCCGCATGAACATGGGCTAGACAAGATCTTGCCGTTTGGCCGTCTGTTTTTTGCGATTCCGCTGGCGGTTTTTGGTTCGGAGCATTTCACGGCCGCAGCGAACGTCGCGAGCCTTGTTCCACGCTGGATTCCTGCCCACACATTTTTGGTTTACCTGGTAGGCATCGCTTTTCTTTGTGCGGCGCTCAGTATTGCCGTCCTGGTCCAGGCACGGTTAGCAGCGGCGCTCGTCGGAATGACGATGCTGATCTTTGTCCTCGTAATGGATGTGCCTGGTGTTGTTTCGCAACCTGGGAACAGATTCTTTTGGGCGCTGGCCCTGAGACAACTCGCCTTCAGCGGCGGCGCTTTTGCTTTCGCGATGTCACCGTCGAGCACTCGTACGAAACAGCCGTTGCGCCTAAGGTCGAGCTCTTTACTGGCAGCCATTCCGCGTTTCTTCGTCGGTCTTCCTTCGCTATTCTATGGCGTAGAACATCTGCTGCACCCGGAATATGTTCCGGGAGTTCCGCTGCAAAAGCTCACTCCTGACTGGATTCCCGGACGAATTTTCTTGAGCTATTTTGTTGGTGTGATCCTGATTCTCGCCGGCGTCTGCTTGCTCGTTAATAAGAAAACGAGACTGGCGGCACTAGTCTTAGGGCTCACAATACTGTTGACTGTGTTGTGGATCTATCTGCCGATGCTCATTGCCGCGCCAACAGACGTGGTGGCCCTGAACTTCTTCTTCGATACGTTGCTTTTCAGCGGAACCATCCTGCTCCTGGCAACCGCAATGAACAAGGAACACCTCGCCCTGCCTTAACCCCATCCAATTCTCCACTCAAGCTCCTCTGTCGGACCGCGTACGTCCTCGTTCGCCGTCGTTCGCCGTGACTCTCCTCTGAAGTCAAAGGGACGCTCCAACTGTCTGCAGCAGGGCGCATATGTTCTGCGTCAATCGCTGAGTACCCAGATCTTTTAGGTATTAGTCAACTCTCAGCTAGCAGCAACCGAA
>DATIBX010000553.1:0-9493 GCA_035457105.1 Pyrinomonadaceae bacterium | reverse complement strand
ACACTTGAGGGCGGGTCGATCAAAGTCAGCACAATGCATGGCGTAACGGTTGACGATGTTCGCGTGACGAAGACGGATATCCAGGCTTCAAACGGTGTCATTCACGTTATCGATACCGTGCTGATGCCAAAGATGTGAACCTTGATGATCTCAGTTTTATACAAGGACCAACTCAACAACAACCAGACAAGTCTTAGGAGAGGTGATGGAAAAACAGCTAGACATAATCGACACCGCATTATCGGCGGGTAACTTTTCAACGTTGGCTGCAGCATTGGGAGCTGCAGGACTCATAGAAACTCTAAAAGGAGACGGTCCTTTTACTGTCTTCGCTCCGACTGACGAGGCGTTCTCAAAGATTGCGCACGAGACATTGAGCGCGTTGCTAAAACCTGAGAACAAAGAAAAACTGCTGGCAATCCTGACTTATCACGTCGTAAGTGGAAGGGTGAGCGCCAATGAAGTAACTGACTTGGAATCGGCAACCTCGCTACAGGGGCAGACCCTGAAGATCAGCACCCAAGATGGAATCAGAATTAACGACGCGAATGTGTTAACTCCTGACGTGCAAGCAACGAACGGCGTCATTCACATCATTGACGCTGTGTTAATTCCACCAGCTGCGGCTACCGCGTAAAGGTTTCGAGCAAGGGGGATGAGAAGAGAGTGGTGGTCTCTCGGGGCAGAGAAACCTCCCGCTCTTTTCTCATCGGGTTTGTTTGCACTTATTCTTAGAACTTGCAAGGAAATTATGTCCGCAAATATTTTCTTAATTACGTTCCTTACTTTGACCGCATTCGCAGCAGTAGCAATCGAAGGTCGAAGAGATGAGCTCAAGGTGGTCCAATCAGTGGATCTGTCGCGTTACGTGGGCCGATGGTACGAGATTGCACGCTTGCCGAATGGATTCCAAAAGAAATGCGCCGAGGCGGTGACAGCTAACTACACGATGCGTGCGGACGGAAAAATCGAAGTCGTTAATCGGTGCCGTAAAGCCTCAGGTGAGTTTGCTACGGCCAAAGGCAAGGCAAAAATTGTTGATAAGAAAACAAACGCCAAATTGAAGGTCACGTTCTTCTGGCCATTCTATGGTGACTATTGGATTCTAGATCTTGGCCCAAACTATGAATACGCCGTGGTCGGCGAGCCTGGTCGCAAATATCTTTGGATATTGAGCAGGTCACCTCAGATGGACGAGACACTCTACCAGCAGTTATTACAGAAAATGGCGGCACAAGGCTTCAACACCGAGTTGATGATTAGAACTTCGCAAGCAACCACCGAAAGCGGAAGTGAGAGCACCCCGATAAAGTGAGATGAGATGGATTAAGGTTGAGACAGGTTCGGAGTTTGCACAACCGATCCCTCTGCGGAAATGCATAGACTTCCAAAGTCCGCATGGTCCAAGTACAGATAACTAGCTGAATGTAGGAGTGTCCTTACATTTGGTTTTGGTCAGTAATGGTTGAAATCGCGTTGCGGCAGCTCCGTCAACGTCGTGTTTACCTGCTCTCGCGCGGCATGTTGACGTCAGTGAGTGATACTAAGTGTGACCGTCAACCTTGCCGTCAACCTTGAAATCGACATCTGTAAGTTTTTGAAAAGATGGGCCTTTTGAGGGTGAACCCCAATTGCTGAGCCAAGCGGGCAAGTCCTTTAGAGTCAATTACTTACAGTGATAATCGGTCTAGTGAGCTAGCCGTAAGCTAATTGATTTGAACGCATCTTAAGTCATCTGTGCTCGCTTGCGCCAGTGGTAGGAGCAAGCGTCTTCGCAAGGGCTTTTAAGTCCAAGTTATATGTTTATACCGGATGATTCAGAGCGGAAGCGGACTTTGCTTCGCGAACAAACCCACTCATGCGGTCGGCATCTGCGGCAAACTCAGCGGGCAGAATCTTGAGGGCGACTTTTCGATCAAGCTTGGTGTCCTCAGCGAGAAACACCTCACCCATCCTGCCTTTGCCGATGGGCGCGAGGATCTTATATTGATTAAGAAGTGAGCCATTTCCCACGCTTATTGGTTATCTCATCGGCGCCAACAAACGAAAAGTATTCATGCAAATTCAGTCCGGCAGGTTCATACGCTTCAGCAAGTCCTTGAAGCGCGGGTCGTCGCGGAGACTACTTAGACATGTTTCAACCTTTATTACTGATAGCCCGGAATGTGTTTGAAAACCCTTGTTCAATAGTTCGAATGCCTTGTCCTTGTCATTCAGTCCGGCATAAATAAATGCGACGTTATATGCGGGAACATACCGACGTTTCGATAATTCCCCGAGTTCATCCAAAACCTTCTGCGCCTCGATTTTCTTTCCCGCCGTTGCGTAAACATACCCGCGAAATCCGCTGAGCCACGGACTATCGTCTAAGGAATGCGCCTTTTCCATCGCCGCAATGGCTTCTGGAAACTGTCGCTTCGCCGCGTAAGCGATCCCCAAACCGTTGTAGCCGATGCCGGAATTTGAATCGATCTCGATCGTTTTTTGAGACTGTCTGAGAGCATCATCATTACGCCCTGAAAAATAGTAGAAGCCCCCCAGATCGCCGCTAATGTTAATATCGAGTGGTGCGAGGCGATGCGCGAGCTCTCCTTCGGCGATTGCTTGGTCCAGTTTTCCCGTCATCGCAAAATACCAACCGTATTGATGGTGCGATTCGGCATTATTCGGGTCGAGTTCGATGGCCCGTTTTAGTTCTCTTTCACCTGCTGCCCAGTCCCAGTCATACCAAATCGAAATTGCTCCGAGGAGAGCGTGCGCTTCGGCGAGAGAGTTGTCGATTTTCAACGCCGTCAACACTGCAGTCTTAGCTTTAGGCATCCCCTCACTCATTGGGAAATACACCTCAGCGACGGACAAGTAGGTGTTGGCGATGCCCGTGTAAGCCAAGGCGTAATTCGGATCTATCTTGATAGCCTGTTGGTAATAGTCGATCGCTTTCTTATAGCCTTCGTCGGAATATTTAGACTTGTAATAATTGCCCTTAAGATAGAGTTGATACGCTTCCGGATTTGTTGTGTATTGCTTAGCTAATGCTTTTTCTCCTTGGCCGGAAAGTTGTAGCTGGAGTTTGTTAGTAATTTCGGTGGCGATCTCGCGCTGCGTTCCTAGCAACTCCGACATCTTGCGCTCATACTGTTCGCCCCACAGTGATTTATTGTTTCGCGTATCAACCAGATTCACGCTGATGTTGAGATTATCGCCACGTTGAGTGATGCGTCCGGTCATCACCGAATCAACTCCTAATTCTTTTGCGACAACCTGCGGATCCGTTTGTTTACCTTTGTAACGAAAAACTGAACTCGTCGGGCTGACTTTCAGATCGGGAAGTTGCGAGAGATGATAAATCAGAGACTCCGCTAAACCGTCCGACAGATAATCGGTGTCAGCGTCGACGCTTTTGTTCTCAAACGGCAGTACCGCGATGGAATTTATTTGTTTAGAAGCTGGTGAAAAATATTTGTAGGCGAATAATCCGCCGACGAGGATGAGCAGACCGAGCAAGCCGAACAGCCACCATTTTGATTTCGGATTGGGAATTGCGGATTGTGGATTGGTTGGTTGCTTGGAGTCGGGTACGACATCGGCATTTGTAATTATCCGAGGCTGGAGGGGTGCCTCTGAAACCTCTTTGCCCGTTGAGAGCATCGCAGTTTTGGCTTCGAGTGATTCGTCGATTTGTTTTGTTTCAATCGGCGGTAGTCCGATTCGCTGCAGGAGCTCACCATCCTCCGGGTTGGTCGTTGGAGCTGTTGGTTGTGCCTCTCTGGTCGTCGGCGCAGGGCGCATCTGCGTTGGCTGCTCCTTCAGAGTCCGCGATGAGACTCTTTCCAAGTGACTTTGAATTTCTAATTCCTGCTTGATTTCTTTTAGGTCTTGCAGCAGCTCCTTCGCCGTTTGGTAACGTTGACGCTTATCCTTCTGTAAAGTTTTACTGACGATCTGTTCGAGTGCGGCCGGCACACCCCGCAACTGTTCAGGCTCTTTGGTTAAGACCGCCGCCAGCACATCGCTGGCTGTCTCTCCCGAAAACGCCGACGCGCCCGACAACATTTCATAGAGCACAGCACCGAAACTGAAAATGTCGGTCTGATGGTCCATATCTTTTCCGCGCACCTGTTCAGGTGACATGAACTTCGGCGTGCCGATAATCATTCCTGCTTGAGTCGGCGTTTTTATGGCGGTTGCGATTTCTTCGCCCGCTTCGGTTGGCGCAGCAAGTTTGGCAATGCCGAAGTCGAGAACCTTCACCAGCCCGTTGGATCGCACCATGATGTTGTCCGGCTTAATGTCGCGGTGAATGACGCCTGCCGAGTGCGCTTCATCGAGTGCGGACATCACTTGAACAGCAATCTCCAGCACGGTTTTGTAGTCGAGTGACTTAGACTTTGCATAGTCGCCTAAGGTTAGGCCGTCGATAAATTCGGTCGTAATGAAATGGGTTCCGTTCTGTTCGCCGATTTCGTGAATCGTGATGATGTTTGGATGATTGAGGGCTGAGACCGATTTCGCTTCACGTACGAAACGGGCCATCCGATCCTTATCGTCGGCAAACTCCGGTGGCAGAATCTTCAATGCAACTTTGCGATCCAGACGCGTATCCTGAGCAAGAAACACCTCACCCATTCCGCCCTTCCCAATTGGCGAGAGAATTTTGTATTGGTTGAGAGTTGTTCCGTTCTCGATTTTCATCCACTCATAGAGTTCAGGGCATAAAGCATTTGTCGGGGTTGCACTATTCGGATCGACTTCGAAGGGCCGTTAATGGTCTTTTATATGACACTGCTTTGTGTGCGGACAGTAAGAGCAAGCGTGCCTCAAGTTGACGCTGCAATCGAATTCAAGACAGATTGGCCAGTTTAACAAAAAGCCGTCGATCCCGACGGCCAAGTGGGAATTCATTTTTGGAGGAGCAAAGGGCCGAACCTGACCTCCGCCATTACGAACGCGACGCTCTGATTTATACCCCCAAAAACAGCACAACCCATTTTCTTATCATCTGCAAACACAAGAAGAGGCGACACTTGCGAGTGTCGCCTACCGCTGAGCCCAGCAGCAAGTTCTTTAGAATCGGTAACTTACAGTCATTATTAGACCACTATAAAGACTGAAGTCTGTTTATTGAACACATATTAAATCATGTGTGCTCGCTCGCGTCAGCAGTAGGAGCTGACGCTTCGGAGGCATTTGCATTGCCGATTGCATCAAGGCCGCGCCACGTGACTCAATCGACTGTTTCCAAGCGTTCGCCTAATCAAAACTGTAAATTCTATTTGTACACACCAGCGACCGCCGCTACCAGTCGGTTCGTTTTTGCATTAACTCAGTTCTTGGTCCCCTCGACGAAAGACGATTGGACTCACCACCATCAACACCGAGTCCATTTACCAGTGGACGGCTAACGACCGTAATGGCACGCACATGCCAACCAGAAATTGAAATTGATATTTACACATAAGGAGCGAAACAATGAGCACAACTGCGGCGCAAACGTCGGCTACCACTTGGACCATCGATCTGGTTCACTCCATTGCCGAGTTCAAGGTCAAACACATGATGGTTACGAATGTGAAAGGCCAATTCACTCCTATTACCGGTGTGTTAACGCTGGAGCAAAGCGACCTGACCAAGTCACGGGTCGAAGCCACGGTCGAAGCGGCGTCGATCAATACGCGCGACGGGTGTTGGACTGATATGGGAGGATGTGAACTTGACAAGAATGTAATCTACGTCCGTCGCTCAATCGTGAAGCAGAGAATTGGACCACCTAAAACGGAAGCGTCACAAAAACCAATTCCGGTAAACGATGCACGTATCCTCGAGTGCTCTTACCACCTCAGTTGCCCGGACCTTTAGTAGTCGCCGCGTACGCTCATAACTCAGCCGCATCTTTGTCGCAACCCAGCCGGGCGAGGACGCAATGGTCCAATCTGAACTAACAACTGTAACCACACTCCCACAGTTCTCAGGCTAGCACGCTTTACAAACGCAGACAGGTCTTGGGAGCTCTGAAGGAGCGACAGAAGTGAAGAGCGCGAAATGTCGGTCTTGCCACCTCTGATATCGCCTCAAGCAATTTGAGACCACAAAATACGGCAGCGTGTGGCGATGATAAGAAGACCGCCTTTCGACATTAAACCGTAAGCGTTCACCGTCATGCGGCCCGAATCGAGTTGTTGGTAACGACAATTCAAATCTGTTAACTGTAGGCTGAGGTCGTTACTGTTCTCAGGGTCGGCCCGATTGTTCTGTCGTTCCTTCCTACTAGAAAACATACCGAAGCTGGCACTGGCCGATGCGGCCCGCGTTCACATTTCCGATAAGGTTGCCCGTATTGAACCGGAATCATTGAATGTGGTGTCCGTCACATCATCGGTGCCCGACACGAACAGTGACATATTTCTATTTCTGGCCAACAACTGAACAACGATAGACTTCACCCGTGTCAATGAGAGTGATTTCGGGATTGGCTCCGGCGGCAGCGGTCAGGACTTCGTCGTCAGAGAAGAACTGGTGAGGTGTAAATCCCTCATTGAAAACGATGAGGATTTGGTGCCATAAGGGATTGAATCCGTCACCCTGGATGGCATCGATGACTGGAATGAAATCCTGTTGATCGTCCAAATCGTTCGAGACATAGATATTGTTTACGCTCGGGTTGTTCCCAATTGTCGAATCTGACGCGGTGTCTGACAGCTCTTTCAGATTGATGGTGAATAACTCACCATCATAGAGAGCTGGCATCTGACCTGCAGCACCGTTCTTGTTTCCTTGAGCTGCGAGCGGTACCTTGAAAGCCACCACGAGAGCAGAGGCGCAGGCGATGAGAAGGATACGACGCATGATTTGATTTTCCGGTGCACTGTAATTCTTCATTACCATTCTCCTTGCGCATTGTGCGCACCTTGTTGGGCTGACGCGTGCAAAGTCCTGAGTGATCGCTCGGCGGCCAATTCTCTTGTGAACTGGTTGCCAATCACCAGACTAAGCGGCGCCCTCTTTTTTCATGATCGAGGGCTTAGTGTGCGGCCGAGCCGACTCGGCCCACACTTAATACCCGCAGTGACTGTGTTTTATTCCCGCAGGGAGCCAGTCCGACACCCGAGCCGGCCACTGCTCGTTTGTATGCAGTCGCTGAAACACTCCGAAACTGCTGAGGTCACACTGCAATTCAACGATCAGTTTGTTTTCGAATTCGTGGATTAGTTGCCAAAAGATTCTGAGCACAGAATCACAACAAGAAGAGGCTTCTGCCCACTTACCTAAAATTTTTGAATACTCACGGGTACGGTTTTCACTATGCCGTAGTCCGACGAGGAGAGGAGTTGTTTCCTCACAGAGATCGCAGTGGCTCTTTGATGCTGTTGAATTTCCAGTCGTGACTCAAGGTTATGTCACTCACATCGAGTTTGTTTACGCAGTAGAAATGATCGAACAATACTCGTGGCGGAATGCAAAAGAGCCGACCCTGGCAAAGCAATATGGTGTTTTGCCTCGTCACCATACACGCGAAGGTATGCATCCGAAAATGAAGTAATCATCGGTCACCTTCGATTCCAACACTATCAAACCGTAATTCAAAGACCGCATTACGCGTATACACAGCGCGGCTTTTTCATCTCGGGTTTCCAATAAAAGATCGTCACAAGAAGGGAGAGGGTGTGAGCCAAGCCTCAACGGCTATAGATGACGCCGTGACACAGGTACTACGAGGAACAAGCGGCTTGATCGATCATTACAGCGTTTTCTCGAATTGGAGTAGCTTTGAGCAGACAAGTAAGCCTGCGGTTAGATTTCTTACTGGCTATTTTACTACAGCCGAAGTCTGGATTACCGACGCAGACCTGAGTAAGGCAGAACTAGAAACAGGTGATTTCAGCACGAACTCAATTCAAGCCAATAAGTGAATTGGTGAGGCAAGTCAATGGATAAGTGACTAAGAATTTCGCCAGGCCGAGGCTCGGTTTTAGTTTTGGCGAGCGATTGTAATTAAACCAGATCCAGTCAGTCAAAGGAAACTGCTGCGAGTCCGCACAATGCGCCTGCGACCAGCGCCACGGCAAAGACACGATGTGTTTCTGTAGGAACCGGAACCGCCGCAGGAACAGCCGAAGCAGTGTCAGGTTTAGCTTATGCCAAGATCCATTCCATCGATAGGAGTGTCTGATGAACTTCATTTCCTTGCTTTGAAAGTATGTTCCCACTATAACAAAAGCAAGTAGCGACTACGGGCGTTTGCAACGCAGCGGGCAGCCATTCAATGCAGATAGAAGCAAATGAAAAACTATGCTCCCACAAAGAGATTGAAAGTTTTTATGATCGCCTTGGTGGTTGGCTCGACACGCAACGCTTTTTCAAGGCCCCGGCCCTCAATAGACTGCTGCACTATTCAGATTTTCAGCATGCCCGCTACGTGTTTGAACTAGGTTGCGGCACAGGACGGCTCGCGGAAAAGATTCTTCTCAGCAATCCTGAACTTGTCTATCATGGAACTGACCTGAGTTCCACCATGGTCAAATTAGCGCAAAGCCGTTTGAAGCGCTTTGGTGGCCGGGCCACTGTCGCGCTTGCGGATAGCACGGTCGGAATTGAATTGCCAAACGGCGCTACAGATCGCTTTGTCTCCACATACGTTTTTGATCTGATGTCGACAATTGAGATTCAGTCATTGTTAGCTGAGGCGTATCGCATTTTGGCCGATGAGGGAAAACTGTGTTTGGTAAGCCTCACAAAAAGCAAACAGCTCTTCGGTCGAATACTTACTTCAATGTGGTCACGAGTTCATCAAATCAATCCGATTCTTATGGGCGGTTGCAGGCCTCTTGAGCTCATGGAACTCGTCGGGCAAACAAAATGGCGTATGCTTCACGTCAGCCAGGCGTCCAGATTCGGATTGACATCTGAAGTATTGGTCGCCGAAAAGCGGATCGAAAAATAGATCAAGCGGTTAAATGCAAGTTCGGAATGTCAGTCGTTTCTTCTAATCATCCTGAATGCCTCCGCGAAGAGACGAACTCGATCCGGATGTTCACTCAGTATCATGCTTAGAATAGGCACTCGTTGTTTGCAGTAACTCGCTGCTAACTGGTCGACCATCGATCCAACTGCCGCGTTACGCGGACGATACTCGTATTTCAATTGTTCAGTGTTTGAGTGAATAACAAGTCCCAGTGCCTCAAGCGCAGCCAATTGTGCTGCGGCACTGTCATCCTCGAACCCGAGTTCATCGGCAACTTCAGCAAGCGATAGTGCTTGCGGGTGATGATGATGCAATAAAAGCAGCACTTCCAATCTGGAGACGGTTTGGATCTGCTCTCTGATGAATCTCTTAAGACCTTCGGAAATATGCTCTTTGCCCATCACGCCGCAATCAATTGTCAGGAAGATTGCTCTGGTTGAATCTGTTAGCCAGCATCAAGGATAACTTTATTCGATGCCTTTTGTTGTGAGTGAAATCACCTAGTAGGGCTAGGTGCAAATGCCGTCGCCCAAC
>DATIBX010000552.1:0-5209 GCA_035457105.1 Pyrinomonadaceae bacterium | reverse complement strand
TGAAGGAATTTTGACTTGCCTCGACGTCAACACAGGCGAGCGTAAATGGAAAGGCGGCAGATATGGCTACGGCCAGGTCATCCTGGCGAGTGGCCACCTGGTTGTGATTAGCGACAACGGAGATCTGGCGTTGGTTAAAGCCACCCCAGATCAATACACAGAAGTATCGCGCTTCACAGCCTTGCAGGGAAAGACTTGGAACTATCCAGCCATCGCCGCTGGTCGAATCCTTGTCCGAAACTCGAATGAGATGGCGGCCTACAACATTGCCTCCAACTGATCGAGTTACTTCTTCAGGAAGATCCGTTTTGCTTCGTAAGATACGTTAGGATTGTCGACATACATGTCGATAACCAACTCGCCCTGCGCAGAGAGCGTCCATTTCCTCACAATCTGGGTAGTAGCTGGTCCTTTTGGCGTTTCTGCAGTTGTGACTTCAGACACCATGATTCCATTTCCAGCTGGCAACCATGTCGTCGTCCGTTTGCCTTTGGCTGGTGGTTGGCCCGGCTGGACGGGCGGGGTAAATTCGTGCTCTTTGCCGTCAATTATGTAAGTGTCTTTGACCGATCGTTCGTTATTGGGTTGGATCAATTTTGTTTCAAGCTCAATCGTCTCGTCCTTTTGCGTAACAGTCATCGTTTGTTGCATGTCGGCAGGGAGGCCAAAACTGCGACTGCGGTCCATGGTCCAACTGCCGGTGAAATTAGGCTTACTCGCGGCTGCAGCTAAGATCGAAAGAACAAACAAACAGACTAAGCTTCCTAAAACGGTTCTCCTCATTTTTCGTTCCTCCTAACTCAGGTTGTTACCTAATGGATTTACACCAAACTCCAATCTGGGCGTGGTGTCGAACCATGAGTACGGTACCGCGAGCGCAGCGACCGGATGGCACACTCAAATTTAGAGCTGAATCCCGATAAACCTTCTTTGAGTGTACCATCCGGTTTCTGCGCTTGATGCGGTACTGTATCGTTGTCATATTGCTTTCTGTGCACGGTCGACGGGATCTTCAATCTGTCTTTTAACAAGCGATAGCAACGGCCCGGTCATGAAAGTCGTAACGAGTGCCATGATGACGAGCATTGCAAAAATCCGGCCCGACAAGATGCCCAGATCGTATCCAATGTTTAAAACTACCAGCTCAACCAGGCCGCGCGTGTTCATCAGGACACCAATCGCGTAAGCATGAGACCAACTCATGCCCGTCCAACGACTCATCAGCATACTGCCACCAAGTTTTCCCGCTATCGCGACGGCGATGATGATGAGCGTAGTAAGCCAACTGGACCAGTCATTCAGTAGTCCAATCTCTGTACGCAATCCGGTAAAAGCAAAAAATAATGGCAATAACGCGGATGAACTAAAGGTTTCGAGTTTTTCTCGCAGGAAAGTACGAAATTCAATGGACTCAGGCATGATGACGCCAGCCATAAACGCCCCAAAAAGTGCGTGTACACCAATCACCTCGGTGATCAAAGAGCAGGCCAGGACGATTACCATCACGGTAGCAATCATGCGCCGGTTTCCCGAATGGTCGTAGGTTTCGTGGTTTACTGTCCGGCCTAACCAGGGCCTCACGATCATGAACATTGCCAGAACGAACAAGCCAGTGAATAGGATTGTACCGAGCGACACAGCAATACCACTGGCCTTAACAATTGCTATCACCAAAGCGAGAACACACCACGCGGTGACGTCGTCAACTGCTGCGCAAGTTATGGCAATGCTTCCCAGGATACTCTTGGAAAGCCCACGGTCTTCGAGGATTCGAGCCAAAACGGGAAAGGCCGTAATGCTCATCGCGACCCCGATAAATAATGCGAAAGCTGTGAACGACGTACCGGCCGGAGCTAAAGGCTGAAAGAGAAACAGCGAGAGAGTGGTACCCATCACGAACGGCACGAGAATACTTGCGTGACTGATCATGATCGAGGCCGAACCCTTTTCTTTGATGTGAGTCAGGTTCAATTCCATACCAACCACAAACATGAAAAGAACAACGCCGAGTTGACTCAGGAGGCGCAACGTATCCATCGATGTGGCCGGAAAGACAAAATTCATTGCCTCTGGATATAGGAAACCTAAAACCGAGGGTCCCAGCACAATACCTGCAACCATTTCTCCCATGACCGGAGGTTGGCCCACTAGCCTGAAGAGGCGATTGAAAAGTCTGGCCGCGATCAGGATCACAATAATTTGAGTAAAGAGAATTCCCAGTGGACTACGAAGATTGGTCCAAAACTCTCCAGCAAGGCCTTGAGTTGGTGCGGCGGCCGCTGGCTTTACTCCTACTCTGCCGGCCACGGAGCCGGCGTGGGCCGTAGTCTGGTTCGGAACTAAATGGCTACCGTGGGCCAGTATTCCCCAAATGGCGGCGAGGGAAAACACGAGGAGAAATAGATAGACCAGGTATGTTCTGGCTTCCGAGAAAGTGGATACAGGTAAAGAACTCATGGTTCTATGCGTACTGGTTCAGTTTTAAGCTTTGAAGTCTCCTCCAGACCGGGCTTCAGGACATTGGATGAAACTCAGGCCTCTCATTTTCCCCAAGCTTTAGCTTGGGGGCACTCGAAATTGACCAGAACCCGTCAACAGTTTTAACGGTTTACTGGCCCTCCAAGTCCTGACTAATTGCCAAGAAACCGTTAAAACGGTTACCGAAGACAGTTCAGGTGCAACTGACCCCAAGCTGAAGCTTGGCGAGCATGAGAAGGTTGAGTTTCAACCAATCTCTTCAGCCCTGAGTGAATGAGACATCAAAATTTTAAACTGAATCAGTTCCGTTCTATGACTTCAATTAGAATCCAAGTAAGCAGCTCAAGGTTAATAACTATAACGAAAAGCCTGGCCAGCAAAGGTGCCGACGCACCATGGTTAAGCTCAGCAGGCCATGTTATCTGCGGATTAGAACTTCAAATACAACGTCTAGCCAATCGCGCGCAACTTAAACTCTTATTCTCGCGTAATAGCAGGGGTCTTTCTTAAGGACCCCAGTGATCGCCAGGTGGATCGAAATCCATCCAATTGCTCAACTGCTGTAATGATGCTAAGTTTGCTGAATGGCTGAAGTTATCGACTGCTGATAATACGGCTTGGGTCACAAATTGTTCTCATTCTAGTCTGCTAATTGGAACGCTGAATCGCCACTGGCTAAACACTTCGCGAAACATCCCATGACCACAGAGACCGCGAAAACCAGTACTGAAGTAGGCAATTATTTTGTCTCGAACTACCCGCCGTTCTCCCAGTGGAAACCTGAACTTGTTTCAGATGCCCTGGAAGCTTTGGACCAGCCGCCCAAGATTTCCGAGCCTCTCGGCCTGTATATTCATGTGCCATTCTGCCGCAAGCGCTGTCTGTTTTGCTACTTTAAGGTTTATACCGACAAGAATGCATCGGAGATTGAGGTCTATCTCGACGCGCTGATTAAAGAAAACGAGCTGTACAGTCGAACGGCCGCGTTTCAAGGCAGGCAACTGCGATTTGCTTACTTTGGTGGAGGAACTCCTTCATATATCAGCGATAAACAGCTTCGTTATCTGGTCGACGGTCTTAATCGACACGTCACCTGGGAAAATGCGGAAGAGGTGACCTTTGAGTGCGAGCCGGGCACACTGCAAAAAACAAAACTGGAAACCCTAAAACAAATTGGTGTGACGCGGTTAAGTTTGGGTGTTGAGCATTTCGACGATAAGGTGCTCGAAGCCAATGGTCGAGCCCACCTTTCACCCGAAATTTACCGGGCTTATGACTGGGCACGGACGGTCGGGTTTCCGCAAATCAATATCGATTTGATCGCCGGCATGATGGGTGAGACAGAAGAGAAGTGGCGCGACACGATCCGCCGAGCCATCGAGCTCGATCCAGACTCAGTCACGATCTATCAAATGGAATTGCCATACAACACGGTGATTTCCCAACAGATGCTGAAGCAGGGAATCGCGTCACCAGTGGCCGACTGGGAGACCAAGCGACATTGGCTCGACTACGCCTTCAATGAATTTCTTGTTCACGGTTACGAGATCGCCAGTACGTACACTGTGGTTAAGAAAAACAAACCCTGCCGTTTTATATACACGGACGCGCTGTGGCACGGCGGCGATATGATCGGCATTGGAGTCTCTTCGTTCTCACACTTCGGCGGCGTAAATTTCCAAAACGCTCACAATTTCGAAGAGTACATCCGTTTGGTGAACAACGGGGAATTGCCTCTATTGCGAGCGGTGAGCCTGACTTCCCATCAGCTACTGATACGTGAAATGATCCTCCAACTAAAGACCGGCACCCTTAATACAGCTTATTTTCGCCGGAAGTTTGGAGTAGATGTTTGGGACGAGTTTCATCCTATTTATAATGAATTGCGCGATAAGGCGCTCCTTGATCGATCAGACGACAGTATCGTGCTGACTCGGCAAGGCCTGTTGGAAGTTGATCGTTTTCTCCTGGAATTTTTCGAACCTGAATTGAGGACCGTTAGGTACGCATGAATACAAATAATTTTGATGTCATTGTAATGGGTGGTGGACCAGCGGGTAGTTCTATCGCAAGCATTCTCGCACGTGAAGGCCGGCAGGTCGTGTTGTTCGAGAGAGAAATTTTTCCACGACACCATATCGGTGAGTCACTAATGACTGACACCTACTGGACTTTTCGTCGCATGGGATTCCTGGACAAGCTCAAAGCCAGTCCCTTCGTGCGAAAGTACAGCGTCCAATTTGCAAACCCCGCCGGTAAAGAGTCGCGGCCTTTCTATTTCTTTGAGGCCCAACATCACGAAAGTGCAGTCACCTGGCAAGTTACCCGATCAGAGTTCGACAAATTGTTGTTTGAGCATGCAGGCGATCAGGGCGCGACTACTTATCAGGGTGTGTCGGTTAAGGAGGTCCTGTTCGAAAACGATCAGGCGGTCGGTGTTGAAGTACAAATGGCGGACGGTTCGCGGGAAAAGTTTTTTGCGAAAGTTATTATTGACGCGACGGGCCAGAGCGCGATGTTATCAAATAAGTTTCGCTGGCGAGTCCGCGATCCGAAGTTAAAGAAAGCCGTCCTGTATTCGTATTTCAAGGGCGCTCATCGCGAGCCAGATTTGAATGGCGGTGCGACGCTTGTTTTGCGCACGCAACCCGGCAGCGGAGGTTGGTTCTGGTATATCCCATTGGAAAATGACATCACGAGCGTTGGTATCGTTGCCGATCCGGAATACCTG
>DATIBX010000551.1:0-7937 GCA_035457105.1 Pyrinomonadaceae bacterium | reverse complement strand
GAAGGGGGAACAAGAAGGTAGCCAGGGGTGCAGCGAAGCAAACCCCTGGATCGCCCGCCCCTCGATCTATCGAGCCCCGCAGGGGTGCTAGAAAGGATCTGCTCCTCAGTATTTTCCATATGTCATTTTCCATTTTTCATTTGCCAAATCATTGCGAGTTCTCAACTCCCCAGAACTGAGAATTTGAGAATTGTGAATTGGGAATTTGAGAATTGAGAACCCACGGGTTCCCCTGAAGGGGGAACAAGAAGGTAGCCAGGGGTGCAGCGAAGCAAACCCCTGGATCGCCCGCCCCTCGATCTATCGAGCCCCGCAGGGGCGCCAGAAAGGATCTGCTCCTCGGTTACCAAACCTTCCCTAATAAAGTAAATGTTGAAATCCAATGGCGACAAAAACGAATTCCATTGCTAGAATTCCGCCGCTCTAACAAACCTCAAAACTCACGGAGCGTAACCTCATGCCGGCAACTCACTTGAGTCTTCATTACCATCTTGTCTTCAGTACCAAAGAACGTTTTCCTTTTATTAACAAGGATTGGCGCTCAAACCTGCACGCATATCTCGGCGGAATTGTGAAAGGACTCGACGCTGTTCCATTAGCGATTGGAGGTGTTGAAGATCATGTACATCTGTTGGTTGGTCTGCGTGCAACACATCGGCTGGACTATGTGTTACGAGACATCAAGGCTAACTCGTCAGGATGGGCACATAAGACTGTGGGCCAGAGGAAGTTTGAATGGCAAGGTGGCTATCTTGGTCTGACGGTCAGTACATCTCAGATTGAACAAGTTAAGCGTTATATATTGAATCAGGAGCAACATCACAGACGAAAGAGTTTCAAGGAAGAATACCTCGAGCTGCTAAAGTTGAGCCGTATTGAATACGACGAGAAGTATCTGTGGTGAGTAGCGCGCTGGTGGTCCAAACGTTTCGCAATTGAGGCGATGGGTGGTTCCAGAGGTTTGCTGCGCTGCACCGCTGGATCGAGCAGAGGCTATTTAAGTGAGCCCGACAGGGGCGATAGAGGATCTCAAACAGTAGGGAATGAGTAGTAGTTGTCAATTCGTGCGGCCCTGAGATTCTGTCGCCCCTGCGGGGCTCAGCGGAATTTGTCGGTTCGTTGGATCCAGGGGTTTGCTGCGCTGCACCCCTGGCTACCTTCTTGTTCCCCTTTCGGGGGACCGTGTGGATTCTCAATTTTCATTTCTCAATTCTCAATTCTCAGAGCATGCTCGCACTTCGCGAAAAATGAGAAATGAAACAGACTTCTACCAGAAAGTTAGAACTTGTCCGACACCTTCACTTCAGCAAACCTATCTGACGCATTAGATCCTGGGAGCGCTGGTCGGAACGCAGACTATCAAACTGCGGGTCGATCTTCATATACACGACATATGGATCGCGTTCGCGATACGCCTTGTCGAGCCAATTCAGAGCTTCTTCCTTGTCATTAAGCCGCGCATAGATACTCGCCATCCCATACGGCGACACCTTCACATCCTTCGCATTTTCCAGCTGCTTTTCCCAGTAACCCTTCGCTCCCGCCGCCGCCACTGCCGCCTTCAATTCCGTAGCTCTCTTCGCTGCCTGTTCCGCTGGTTCCCCACCAAGAGTCGCAGCAGTTTGATAAGCTGCTATTGCGTCGGCAAACATTCCTTTTTCGACGTAGGCGTTCCCCAGGTACCGGTACGCGCGACTGAAGTTCTGGTCCATCTCAATCGTTTTCCGCAACTGCAAAATCGCTTCATCGTAACGCCGCGCTTTCGTATACGTATCGCCCAAAACAGCATTGATGATCAGCGACAGCGGATCGAGCTCTTGTGCTCGCCTGATCTCCTTAACGGCTTCCTCATGCCGGCCCATCACCGATAAATATTGCGCGTACCAATGATGCGCCGTCGCATAATTTGGATTGAGTTCAATAGCCCTCTTCAACTCTGTTTCGGCGCCTACAAAATCCCATTCGGAATCAATCTTCACACCGCCGAGCGCCGCATGAGCTTCAGCCAGAGTCTCATCAAGTTCCAGTGCCTTTAACGCCGCGGCCTTGGATTTTGGATGAGCTTCTTGAGCAGGTACGTCCGAATAATCAGGTAGGACGAGATAGCAATCGGCCAATCCCGAATAAGCCAGCGCGTATTCGGGATCAATCGCAATCGCCTGGTTGTAGTACTCGATACTCTTATTGAGATCAGCAGCCGTTCGTTTGTTCCAGTGATAGCGGCCCTTCAAATAAGCTTGATAAGCTGCGGGATTGTCCGTGAAGCGCTTAACTACCCGTCTCTTTTCTTCGCCAGTTAACTTAGAACGCAAGCTCTCTGAAATGTCTTTGGCAATATCTGATTGGACCAGCAGAATATCCGAGAGTTGCCGCTCATAGCGTTCACCCCAGATGCGATGATTGTTCGACGCGTCCACCAGTTCCGCGCTGATCGACAGATTGTCTCCTCGTTGCGTAATCACGCCGGTCAAGACCGCATGCACGCCGAGCTCTTTCGCCACCGCCTGCGGATCAATTTCGCGTCCCTTGTACCGAAAAACTGAACTCCGAGCGATGACGGCCAGGTTTGGCAATTGCGATATGCCGTCGATGATGCTGTCCGTTATACCGTCGGAGATGTAATCCATATTCGGATCGAGACCAACGTTTACGAACGGTAATACTGCGATTGAATCTATCGCGGGATTAGTCGCTCGGTGGAAGTAGAAATAGGTGGCAACTGCGACCGCGAGGACGAGTGCAGCAGCACCGGCAATGACCCATTTCAGCCTATTACTTTTGGCCAAGAACCGCGGAATAGCTTCAGTTGGTTGTTCCGCAGTGTTGATTGGCACTGAACGTGATGTTTGAACGCTTTGGCCGGTAAACGGTCGCTCAATTGAGGCCGACGACATGATGCGCTGGTGTTCAGCGCTCAGCTGTAACTCCAAACGCAGACTCTCCAAATCAACCGCGAGATCTTTAATTGTCTGATAACGCTTTTCTCGATCTTTCGACAGGGCCTTTCTAATGATGCGTTGCAGTTCAAGCGGAATTGGAGGCTCGCGTTCAGGGAGTCGCGCCGGTTCTCGATCAAGAATCGCGACGATGAGATCGCTACCGGTCTCGCCCGTGAAGGGAGGATAACCGGCCAACATCTCGTAGATGACTACGCCAAGACTCCAGACGTCGGTGCGTGTGTCTACCGGAAGTCCTCGTGCCTGTTCGGGCGACATGTATTTACCCGTACCCACGATGACGTTCGCTTCGGTCTGGATCATGGTGCTGGACGAAGCGCCCGAGTCAGTCAAGCGACGCTGAGCCGACTGGTCCGTATGTTTTGCGAGACCAAAATCGAGCACCTTAACGATGTGATCGCGCCGCCGCAGCATTATGTTTTCGGGTTTAATGTCGCGGTGAACGATCCCGGCCTCATGAGCGGCTGCTAAGGCTTCGGCAACCTGGGATCCAATTCGCAACACTTCGCCATACGGCAATGGACCCGCAGACAAATTCGTGCGCAGAGTCTCACCATCAACGTACTCGGTGGCGATGAACAGGATCGAGTCTTCTTGTCCAATCTCGTAGATGGTCAACAGGTTCGGATGATTCAGTGCGGAAGTAGTCTTAGCTTCCTGAGAGAAGCGGCGCATCCGTTGCGGGTCTGATGCGAGATCCCTGGGCAGGACTTTCAGAGCAACGGAACGGTTTAATCTCGAGTCATGAGCGAGGTAGACCTCACCCATGCCGCCTTTGCCGAGGGGAGACTTTATTTCATAGGGACCAAGAGAAGTACCAGGCTCTAACATATTTACGAGGCGTGACTCCGTAACAATACTAATGCAGCCAAAGTCTAGCAACCCTTTGGAGAGAATTGTGGAGGGTGACAGCCCGGCTACCGCAACAACTCACCAGAATCCCTCAGTCAGAAAAGGCCTTTATTTTCCATATGTCATTTTCCATATCTCATTTTTCATTTCTGGATCATTGCCATTTACTCAACTTCCCAGAATCCCGCAGTCAGGAAGGGTGGCAGAGCTGCGAACATCGGTACTCACCAGAAATCCCGCAGTCAGGAAGGGTGGCAGAGCGGCCCAAGTCAAACCTCAAAAGCTCGAATCCAGCGCCGCCCCCGCTCTGCCTCCCCTGCGACAATGATCAACTCTCAAGAATCATGTCAATAACTCCTTTGATTTTGAAAGAGTATCTGAGGAGGAAGAGCGGGGGCGTCGCTAGGTTCAAGTAAGGATGGCGAGTGTATGTGCCGCTCTGCCACCCTTCCTGACTGCGGGATTCTGGTGAGTTGTTCACTTGCAACTGCGAGATTCTAGTGAGTTGTTCACTTGCAACTACGGGATTCTAGTAAGTTGAGCATTGTGCAGAGGGTCTTTGCGGTGATCTTCCTTCTCCCTCACAACTTACTCCTCAACTTCGAGACGGCCTCGCGAATTTTTCCGGCGTTGGGAGCCTTAGGATTCTCCCGCAGGTATGCTTCCAATTCATCAATCGCCTTTTGATAATCCTTACGCTTATCGTAGATCGACGCCAAGTATAAATGCGCCGCTCGAGCCTGAACTCCTCCGACCGCATAAGCCTCTTTAAACGCTTTCTCAGCGTCATCGAGCTTGCCCATCGTACTAAGAGCGATCCCTAAATAAAGGTGCGCATTAAAAAGTCGTGAATCCAATCCCAACGTTGCATTCAATTCGCTAACACCATCACTCACCCGATCGAGATTGATGTAAGCCATACCCAACCCAAGGTGTGATTGCGCACTCTTAGGATTGATAGCGATCGCTTTCTTCAACGGTTCAATAGCCTGCTGATCTTTCTCAGTCTCGACGTAGAGCAGTCCGAGCTGTTGCAACGCCAGAAAATACTGCGGAAATATTTCCAGTGCTCCTTTTAGTTTTCTGATTGCCTCGTCTTTATCTCCCTTCGAGATACTGTTGACAGCACTGTTGAATTCTCGTTCAGCCGCCGGTGGTATTTCTTGAGCGAAGACTGTTCCCACGATGGGTGGAGCATCTGCGTTCGGTGCTTTCTTCAGACTAAAGTCAAAGCGCTCTTTGGAAAAGTTGCTGATGTTAACGCCGGAATTGATGAGCTCGATTCTCTGGAGCTGCGCCTGAATTCCCGGAGTTGACGCCTTGACCGAAATGTAGTAAATGCCGGCCACCACTCCGCTGAAGCGATAACGACCATCGCTTTTGGTAATGTCCTGATCGACCTGGGCGCCCGCATGGTTCTGTAGAGTCATTACCACATTCCCGATGGCCTTCCCGTCGGGTCCATACACCGTCCCTTCAATCTCGTAGACAGTTTGTCCACGCACTTCCACGAGCCCAGCCAACAACAGCGAGGCCGCCGTAACCAGAAAAATCTGTTTAAAAGCCTCTCTCATTAAGCGCTCCTTTCTGATTACTACGTTGGAAGCGGCGAACGGTCATTTTCAAAGCCAAACCCGAAATTCGTCCGTGTTTTGGCGAACTCGCCCTCAAGAAATTTCTGTCGAGTCCAAGCGAGTAAATCCATTTTCCGGATGCATTCTTCATTTTTTCGTATATTATCCTCTGCAAGTTTTATGGCAAGTGTTACAAATGCTTAAGGATCGAAACTGTTGAAAGCCGCCATCTTGCGGGCATGCAATTTGCGGTTTCAAAAATGAAGACATTCTTATTGCGGTTGGCCCGCCTCTACTTCTAAGGCCCAGTCGCCAGAACTTAGGTCAGACACCTCTCCAGACTTTCCCGGCTCGAGGGGTGAGAAGCTGCGGAACAGTTGTCGATTACCGCAGTCCTACAAACAGCAAGCAACCAAAGGAGAGATCATGAATAAATCAAAGGGCAAGATCTCAATCTTCTATGGGGTGTTAGGGCTTCTGTTGTTATTTGTGCTCAGTCCCTCTGCCTCAGGTCAGCACATCAGGGGCGCTCTTGAAGGAACCGTATCCGACGCCGATGGCGCGGTCGTTCAAGGTGCTTCAGTAACTCTCAAAAGCGTTAGCACCGGTGCCGAGACTACGGCGGTCACTGACGACCGCGGGAGATTCAATTTCCAGAACCTCTTAGCCGGCGCTTATTCAATCACAGTCGAGAAGACGGGTTTTAGAAAATTCGTCGTCAACGACATCAGCGTCAAAGTTGGAAGCGTCACCCCACTGATGGCCACACTCGAAGTTGGTAATACGACCGAGACTGTACAGGTGATGGCCACCACTGAGGCCACGGTTGATACCAGCAGACCAACAGTTGACGGCGTTGTTACTCCAAGACAAATCGAGAATCTTCCCTTGAACGGAAGAAACTTTCTTGACTTGGCCCAGCAAGAACCAGGAGTCCAGGTTCGTGATGGTGGCGACTTCGATCCGACGAAGAATCAGATGGTCGGCGTCTCCATGGGCGGTCGCAGCGGACGCTCAACTCGCATTCAAGTGGATGGTGTCGACATCACCGACGAGACTGTCGGAACAACCACTACCAATATTTCAAACGAGACAATCCAGGAGTTCCAGGTTAGTCGTTCGACGCTTGACGCCAGCACTGACCTGACTTCAAGCGGCGCCATCAACATTGTGACTCGCAGTGGCGGTAATGAGTTTCACGGCGCCGGCTTTGGTTTCTTCCGTGATGAAAGTTATTCATCCGACTTACGTCTTAACAAGAAATCTCCTACAACTCAAAAGCCTCCTTTTGATCGCCAGATTCTTGGTGGCCGCATGGGCGGTTACTTAATAAAGAATAAGTTTTTCTGGCACGCTGAGTTCGAAAACAACAACCAGGACGGACAGCAGTTCACCAGCGTTCCTAATTTCACTAAATTCACCCAGGCCTTTGGCGTACCGCTTGACGAGCGACTCGCCGGTGCGCGCGCGGATTGGAAGATCAACGATCGCCTGAGCGCGTTTTACCGCTTCAACCACAACTACAATTTTGGCGTGACCGGATTTGGCGGAACGGACCTGAGCGCGTTCGGAAATCTGAACAACACGAACACCCACGTCGCCGGTCTCGACTTTTCAGCGGGCCGCTGGACGCATTCAGGAAGGTTCAGCTACCTGAACTTTAACAACTTCATCGTGGATGCCAACTCAGCTGCAGGAACACCCGAAACGCTAGATCCCGCTGGTGGTCCAATCCTGGTCCGCATCACTGGTGGCGTCCAGGACATTGGACCCGATCTTTTAGCACCACAGCAGACTTTCCAGGATAACCTGCAGGGTAAATACGACGCGAGTCTGAGTTACGGCAACCATACTTTTCGTTTTGGCTTGTCTTACAACCATATCGAAGAAGCCGTGTTTGCCGATTTCTTTGGCTTATCGGCGCGCATCCGCGGAAATATCAGCAGCAAACCATTCGCCACTACACATGGCGGAGCCGACGATCCACTCAGCTATCAACTCAATCAGATCGTGCTCGGCAACGGGCTCGGTGCATTTAGCGAGCGACCGGCGCTTGGCTTTCCCAATGGCGGCACGACAAACCATCGCATTGGCGTTTACTTCACAGATGCGTGGAAAGTGAAGAGTAACTTAACGCTGACGCTGGGTCTTCGCTACGACTACGATAGTGCGCTTGCTGACAGTGATCTCAAACGCACGGATAAATTGGCCCAGTTCAGTCCGGTCCTGGGCGGCTTTGTCAATAACGACGTCAACAATTTTGCCCCTCAGGTTGGTTTCGCCTGGGACATCAAGGGTAATGGCAAGACTGTCATCCGCGGTGGTGGTGGTATCTTTTACGATGGGAATATCATCAACAACATTCTCTTCGACAGGGTACTCAATCTGCCTCCAGGTCTTGGCAACGACACTCCAGTCCTGACGAGAGGCGCTCCGCTACTGCTCGATCCGGGAACGGGTGCGTGCTTATTCGACGCTACGAGTTTCCACAATACCGCCGGCCAGTGTGGCCCAGGTGGTATCAATCTTTTCGACCTGCCGCTGCGGAACGTTA
>DATIBX010000550.1:0-7163 GCA_035457105.1 Pyrinomonadaceae bacterium | reverse complement strand
AAACATGATCGTGATTCCAGCGCTTTATCTGAAGTACGGCAGAGCTGAGGTACCTCTTCCCGCGCGTGACTATCCGCACGATCGTAAATTGGCGCCCTCGGGCAATTAAGTCGAGGAGTTAAAGGATAGCCGTCGGCAGTGCGGATTTAGGGGTAGTACCTGCTTACCGTAAGCTTTTAAAGGCAAGTCAGAGTTCAACCGCTGACAGAACGGCAGGGCGTGCGTTTAGCGGTCAACATCAGCCTCGTCCATTGCCCTTCGATCCGGCAAAACTCAAAGGGCTCTCTGAAAACTGATTCGTTCTCACTGGGAGAACAATTACGTCGGCGCCGTTAAGGCGCTCAACGCCGTCGAGCATCGACTCGCCGTCATGCTCAAAGAGAAAGACCTACCACCGTACTTGTACGGTGATCTCAAGCGAGAAGAATTAGTACGCACCGGATCGGTTGTGTTGCACGAGTTGTACTTTGCAAATCTCGGGAGCGATCCAAAACCTGACGGTAAGGTCCTCGAAATTATCAAGCAGTGGTTCGGTAGTTATGAGCAGTGGGAAGATGAGTTTAAGAAAACAGCCAACGCTCTTGGTGGTGGCGCAGGATGGGTAATCTTCGCACAAAACGCCCACACGGGTGAATTCCATAATTACTGGTCATGGGACCAATGAGATCCTCGGAGCAATTCACTTTATGACCGACAAATTTCATAAAGTGAAATTGGCCTGTTAATGAAATCAATAACTTACGAGGACGATTCCGGCATTAAATGAAATTCTTGTCCGGCATAACGTGAGAATTTCCTACAGATTTCGGGCGTAACTTGAAATTTTCCTCACCGCCTTGAGCCCCAGAATACTGGCAGCGTTTTGTCAGTTGAGCACGTCGATTTTTCGTTCAGATCAATCCACCACCATCAATCCGTCCTACGATTTTCCTAGCTTCCTCAGTCGAGTTCAATTGTTTTGAGACCGACGCCTTGGACACTGAATAACCCCTCAGTGAACCGCCTCGGCGGCGGCTTCCCTGATCCGGCGCAGCATTCCACTGAATACCAACTGATGCAGCGGCCACAGCGCATACCAATAGAGCCGACCAAACAATCCTACCGGATCAAAAATTGCCGTTTGCCGAATCGTGGAAGCGTAGGCATCTCCGCTGACTTCGAATTCAAGCCAGGCGCGCCCGGGTAATTTCATTTCAGCTATCAGGGTCAGCAAATGATTTGGCTCAAACTTCTCAACTCGCCAGAAATCGATCGTGTCGCCGACGTGTAGCTCATTATTCATGGAACGTCCACGCCTTACACCCACGCCGCCGATCAACAGATCCAGAAAACCACGCACACGCCAAAGACGATTCCACGCATACCAGCCGCTCTCGCCACCGATTTTTTGAATCGGGCGGAAGGCGACTTCAGGCGATCGTTCCACTTGCACGGTTCTTGAATCGACGAGACGAGTTCCAAACTGCACGCCGCCCCACGAAGGTGTCGCGCCCGAGGAGGAAAGCGCATCAGACCAACGTGTCGCCGCAAACTCTCGCTCTTCTTTGGCTAATGCTTTCGCTATTGATTCATCGATGCCCATGGGCCTGATGTCGAAGACTTCAAGCGCGGACTTGTCGCGGACAACAGTCGAATGAACGATACTTTCAATCAATTTTCTTCCGATACGCGCGTATAAAGGCGTAACCAGACCCAACCATAAACTCGATAGAAATGGCGTGAGCACCGGCACGCGAATCATCCTGATGCGCAAACCTCGTTGCCGTGCGTACGCGCGCATGATGTCGGCATATGAAACTTGATCCGCACCGCCGATCTCATAGATCCGGTAGTCAGAGACCGGAAGGCGCAGCGCCTCCACCAGATAGCCGATCAAGTCGTCGATGGCGATCGGCTGCGCCGGCATTGAAACCCATTTTGGCGTGATCATGATCGGCAGGCGCTCAACCAGCGAACGAATCATTTCGAATGAAAGACTGCCTGAACCAATGACGATCGACGCGCGAAATTCGAGCACTGCCACGCCGGACTCGCGCAGAATCTTTCCCACCTCCTGACGGCTGCGCAAATGCGCGGACAGCGTCTCTTGATCATTTCCGAGTCCGCCGAGATAGATGATGCGGTCGACGCCGGCGGCTTTTGCCGCCGCGCCGAAGTTCCGCGCCGCGTTTCGATCATTTTCTTCGAACGATCCGCTCGAACCCATTGAGTGGACCAGATAGTATGCGACCGTGACTCCGCGCATGGCCTCTTCGAGGCTGGTGCGATCCAGCACGTCGCCACTGACGATCTTTGTACCCTCACCTGCCCTCGGCTTCAGAAATTCCGGCCTCCGCGCCAGGCAGCGAACGCGAAGCTGCCGTTGCTCGAGTGCCTGCAACAAGCGGCCGCCAACATAACCCGTCGCGCCCGTGAGCAGGATCAATCCAGGCTCGCGTTCTAACTGTGTTTGTTGATGCTCAATCATCTGGATTTTTCGCGAATAATACGCAATGAAAGTTTTTACCGGCTCGCTCGGTGCCGTAATAGACATAACCCCTCTGCATCAGATCGTTAACTGTAACGCGCCGCTTTCTCACGCGATTATCATTGCGCCGATACAGGAGGATGTGCGGTCCTGATCATCCGCGTCGTATCAAACCCGCGCGCCTGCATGTTCGCCAGCAATTGCTGATAAAGCGTTTCGTCGATTTGGGGCGTACGGCTCAGGATCCAGAGATAGTCACGCCCCGGTTCGCCGACCACGGCGTACTCGTAGTTCGGACCAAGGTCCAGAATCCAATACTTGCCGTAAAACGGCCAGAAGAAAGTAACTTTTAATTTGGCTTTCGTTTTCTTGTCGACGATCTTCGCTTTTCCTGTAGCAGTGGTGAACTCGCCTGAAGCCTTGCGGCAGCGATTTACCACTTGAATACTTCCATCCGAGCGAAGCATGTAGTTGGCTGTGACTGAGTCGGCACATTTCCTTTGGAAGCGATTCGGCAATCGCGCAATCTCGTACCATTGACCAACATAGCGTGAGAGATCCACCTCCGGAACAACTTCCAGCTCATCCTTCCGGCTGCCGACAGCGGTTCCAACTAACAAGGTCGAAGCGAGCATGCTTAACACTATAAGATTCATAATCATTTGTATCTAAACTCCTCGATGCAAAGTTCGACTTTAATAACTAATGAGCGTTGGAAACTGAGAGAAGGGCCGTCGAGCTTGCCTGCCACATCTTGACCCTTCTCTCCAAGTGCCGTACGCCGTGCATCGCTACGCTTTGGCTGTGGTCGCAGGCATCAACACGCTATCGATAACGTGAATCACGCCGTTCGTTGCTTCAACGTCCGGGGCAATCACCTTTGCATCGTTGATCTTCACCCCGTCCTGCTTACTAATCTTCACCGTCTGACCCTGAAGTGTGGTCGCTGAATTTAGATTAGCCACGTCGTGCGCGGTCACTCTTCCTGGCACGACGTGATAGGTGAGAATCGCCGTCAGTTTTTCCTTGTTCTGAGGCTGAAGCAGTTCACTCAATGTTTGCGGCGGAATCTTCGCAAACGCATCGTCGGTCGGTGCGAAGACCGTGAATGGTCCCTCACTCTTTAGCGCCTCGAGCAAACCGGCGGCTCGCAGCGCCGCGGCCAGCGTCGAAAAGTTTCCCGCCGATAACGCGGTGTCAACTATGTCGAATTGTTTTTCCATAACTCTCCTTTTTTGCAACTTAGTTAATCGTTTAGTCCTCGGTCAGATGTTGAGGCAATTGACTCGATTACATTTTTGGAATCAGCACCGTATCGATTACGTGAATGACACCATTGGACGCCATCACGTCGGTTTGAACCACCCTGGCATCGCCCACGCGTACACCGTGTTTTGTTCGCACTTTGATCGCGCTGCCCTGCAATGTCTTGACCGAACGGCCATTCAGTTTCAAAACTCTGCTGGCTGGCACATTTCCCGACACCACGTGATAAAGCAGAATCGACTTCAGCTTCTCCTTGTTCTCTGGTCTGAGCAAAGACTCGACCGTGCCCGCCGGAAGTTTTGCGAAGGCTTCATCAGTTGGCGCAAAAACGGTGAACGGTCCCGCCCCTTTTAATGCATCGATCAATCCCGCTGCTTCGAGTGCCGCCGCCAGCGTCTTGAACTGTCCGGCGCCGACCGCTGTCTCCACTATGTCTGCTGGCTCTAGCCGATCGTTGACTTCAGCGCGGGTCGAACCCGGAGCCGCCGCGATTGCCAGGACTGCAAACAAAACCGCACCCGCAAAATGTCTCTTTCGTGTCGAATCGTTAAGCTTCATCGGTAAAACTCTTTCCTTTCTGATTAAGGCCTCCGCGAAGAGGCATTTGTTTAGTAACATTCCTTTCGGCGTCTGGACCGCTTGTCACCTAAGGAACCAGAAGTGGCCCACTAAGCGAATGAGCGGCTTGAGCGTTTTAATCCTACAGACGAAGAGAATATCTGTCAAATATGCGAAACAATTAAAATCTGATGCACGATTTGCACGGTTTGATGGTAAAGTGGGGAGGAGCTAAAGGCTAAACAGTGTCGTCGACCAACTTAACCACTAAAGAAGTCGCTCGCCTGCTGCAGGTTAGCGAAGCCACCGTCAAGCGTTGGGCGGACGATGGTTTGCTGCGTTCGAGTAAGACTGCCGGCGGTCATCGCCGTTTTAGCACTCAAAGCATCGCCAGTTTGCGCCGCGAAAAGGGCATCGGAACTGCTCCTGCCTCGCCGCGCCCGCCAATGAAAGGCCGCGCCCTGAGTCGGAGTTCAGCGACGAGGTTTACAGAACTGCTCCTGGGGGGCGAAGAGAAGGAAGCCGAGGCGTTCCTGATTCATGCTTACATGGAGGGAGTGTCGCTTGTGGCGCTGTTTGATAAGACGATCACTGAAGCCTTGCATGAGGTGGGAGAACTATGGTTTCGCGGAACTATCACGGTTGCCGATGAGCATCTGGCGACTCGGGTCGTACTTAGCGCTTTGCAAAAGTTGCGCAGCGTAGTTGTGCCTGCCGAGCCCACCGGAATGAAGGCCATCTGTTGTGGCATCGATGGCGACCTGCATGAGCTGCCGGTTCACCTGGCGGAAATTATTCTTGAGACCGAAGGTTGGGACACGCGGAACCTCGGCCCCAGCACACCGCTGTTTTCACTGCGCGAGATGGTCACTCAGCATCGGCCGCAACTTGTCTGCATCTCTGCGCGGGGCATTGCCGATCTAGATCGAGCCACTTCTGAGTATGCGCAACTGCGCAAGGTCACGGCCAGACTGGGCGCGTCGGTCGTGCTTGGCGGCGAAGGCTTCCGGGATCCAACGATTCGGCAACGCTTCCCTTGCGACCTATACGCTGAAAACTTCGGCCGACTCGCAAAATTTGTGAGGCCGCTGGCGAAGCGCAGAGCCTGAGTAGTTGATACTTGCAGCTCGGCGAAAAGGGATTCCACCCGGCTGTTTCCATCCTCACTTCCGAAACACCACGTGGCCCTGCTCGGCTTTGCAGAAACTTCACGAACTCATTTGCCAGTTCACGTTTTTAGTGATGCTCGTGATTGTTGGCGCTAAAGAGTTACGCTTTATTAGTGGTTTCGGTTGTTTCGGCTGTCTTGTAATCGAGGCCAACAAGCGGGGGACGCGTGTTTGTGGAGGTCGTGAGAGTCGAATAGACGCTTGAGTCGCAGGAATGGCGTCGGAAATTTGACTGACGTTTGGGAAATCAAACCTTCTGATCCCTTCACTACTACTATTACGTTCGGAACACTAACTCTCTATGGCTATCTTACGAACTACGAATACGACGCATCGAATAACTTGAAGAAAGTTACGCAAGGTTCTCAACCGGCGCGCGTGTTTAACTATGACTCCTTGAATCGACTCAAGAACGCCGCAAATCCAGAGAGTGGTACGACCGTTTACGACTATGATGAGAACGGCAATCTCAAAACAAAGACCGATGCCCGCGGAGTGATTACCACTTTCGAATACGATGACTTGAAACGCCTGCAATCGAAGACTCACAGCGACGGTACACCGGCTGTCACCTATAGCTACGACACAGCCACGCTCGGTGTCGGACGTTTAGCCAGTGTTACTTCCAGCGCCACTACTCTTTCGATCCCCTCCGACGATAGCTCCGGCAGAGTCAAAACCTCCACTCAGCTTACCGATGGGATTTCCTACACGATGAGCTACGACTACAATCGTGCGGGAAACCTCATCAGGCAGACTTACCCCTCTGGAAAAATCGTCGACACTGAGAACGACAACGCCGGCAGAATCGCCGGTATAAAGAACGGCAGTGGGGTGTACTACGCGGGTGCTGCACCGGGTGACGCTGATGCGATCCAGTACGCAGCTCATGGCGCCATCAGGACCATGAAGTTCGGTAATACCTTCTGGGAACATTCCGCGTTTAATTCCCGACTTCAGACTACTGAAATCGGATTAGGAACTTCGAGTAGCGACTCCAGTAAATTAAAGTTGAGCTATGACTATGGATTACTGGTAGCCGGCACACCCGACAATTCGAAAAATAATGGCAATGTTTACAGACAGACCATTACGGCTCCGGGAATGGTTCTCGTGCAAAGCTACACCTATGACGAGTTGAACCGTTTGCTCTCCGCGACAGAGACGAACGGTGCTACTCCTACGTGGGCGCAGGTCTACAAGTACGATCAGTTTGGTAATCGTCGTTTTGATTCGGGTACAACTTTGCCTGCAATTCCACCTGGGAGTGAGAACACTATCAATCCTGAAATCAGCGGCACTAATAATCGAATTTCCGGCGCAGGCTACCGATACGACAGTGCCGGCAATTTGGAATGCGATCCCTCGCATCCATGCGGCGCAAATGCACCTTTTCCCGCTTACTACAGTTACGATGCCGACAACCGATTGACAACGGCTGGCGGTGGGGCAGGCAGCGGTGGTGCAACCTACATTTATGATGGTGAGGGTAAGCGGGTTAAGAAACTGGCCGGCACAGTCACGACGGTGTTTGTTTACAATATCAGTGGACAACTGCTCGCTGAGTATTCTGATTCCACACCAGCACCACCCGGAGGGACCAGCTACTTTACCACTGACAATCTTGGTTCTAACAGGGCCATCATGACGTCTGACGGTGCGATTAGCAGACACGACTTTCAGCCTTTTGGCGAGGCCATCCC
>DATIBX010000549.1:0-6687 GCA_035457105.1 Pyrinomonadaceae bacterium | reverse complement strand
CATTCTCTACAATGGGCTGAAGCAAAAGATTCGGCACCAGCGCTTTGGTACTGGCCGGATCGATGTCCATGTGGATCCGTAAGCGATCAGAAAATCGCATTTGCTGAATTCGCAAATACAGATTGATGAACTTCAACTCTTCTCGCAGCTCAATTTCCTGCCGGTCCGAGTGTTCGAGCGTATGCCGTAAAAGATCACTGAGTCCCACCAGCATATTTACAGCTGCATCGTTCTTATTGTCTCGTACAAGTCCGACAATTCCATTGAGCGTGTTAAACAGGAAATGCGGGTGCAATTGCATGCGCAGCGTGTCGAGCTGCGCCTGGGCCAATTGAGTTTCGAGTTGGGCCGCCTGAAACTCTCGCTCTCTGTACTTTCGGTAGTAGTCGACCGCATAACAACTGCCCACCACCACACTGTAGACCATCAAGTCAGGAACCAATGAACCTTTCAATCTGCCAAAATAACGAGGCCAAAATCCAGTCGGACTGTCACCCATATTGTCGAAAGGTTTAACAATGAGCGTAATAGCAGTTGCCGCTGCGCTATGTACTGCCGATGAGAGAAGAAATGCGGGAATGTGGACTGCGAGACTGCGCTTCCATGTCTCACCGATAAGCGAGAACCGCCGCGCCAACCACATCAGCACGGGAGTCAGCGGTGCCCACACTAACCAGGTCAGCACACCCCAGGTTAAGATCTTCCACGCCGAGTGGCCCATCCCTTCCGCGCGAACTTCGAAATAGACTGGCCCGGCGTAAAGGACTCCGAGCAGCGTCCACAGACCAAGAATTATCAGCCACTGCCTGAGTGGACTCCGAGGAACTGATCCATGCTCAAAGGAATATTTATCCGTCAAAATGATCCACGAAACTACACGAACGAGCAGGAAACGCCTCTTAAGTCCGTTTGTACTTAGGGAGGAGATTCATTCCGCAGACTGGGCACTCGCCGGGATGCTTATAGACAGTCTCGTCACACTCAAACGGACAGGCGGGACAACTATACCCTTCCAGCACCAACGCACTGCGTGACACGCTTGGCGGTCTACTGTGCTGATTTGCAACTTGCCAGGCTGTTGCAAAGATTAGCTGGACTACTTTAGCAAACTGCGCGTAATCGATCGTGTCAGGCTCATCCGATGTTTGATGATAGTGCTCAGTTAACCCTGTTGAAAAGTAAATATAGGGAATCAATTGAGCTTCAAAGTTGTAGTGATCCGAGCCGAACCGTTGCCCTTCCACAAGCGTGAGATTTGTTTTGTACTGCTCATTAACTAGTTTCGTCGTGTCGAGCAGCTGCCGTGACAAGTCTTCCGTACCAACGCTGTAAATGTAATTCTTGTTTGCAGCATGGGCCT
Organism: Pyrinomonadaceae bacterium; assembly: GCA_035457105.1. Classification (GTDB taxonomy): domain Bacteria; phylum Acidobacteriota; class Blastocatellia; order Pyrinomonadales; family Pyrinomonadaceae; genus PSRF01. The sequence continues at coordinate 5,327 of DATIBX010000549.1, read as the reverse complement.
GATCAAAGCTCGCTACGCCGTCCATGTTGATGTCTGCTACCGTTTTTTCCCAGGGGACAGTTGGATGCAAGCTGTAGTATCCCGACCCAAGCAACCCCTTCTCCTCGCCTGAGAAATTCACAAACAGTATCGAGCGCCTTGGACCATTCCCATCTTGTTTCGCTTTCATGAACGCCTGGGCCAACTCAAGACAGGCGACTGCTCCTGAGCCGTCATCGGCAGCGCCATTAAAAATCTGATCGCCCTTCAATGTGGGGTTCAGCCCAAGGTGATCGAAGTGAGCGGAAATGATCAAGACCTCGTCTTTCAGTTTTGGATCACTTCCTTCAAGGTACGCGATCACATTTTCCGTTTTAAGTCCTGGAAATGGATTAACCGAGCCTCGTAATTTAACGGTCTGCGGAAGATCGAAGACAACCGGTTTTAGAGTTTGGTTGATCTGTTTTTGTAAGCTAGCGACAGTTTGTCCCGTAGTTCGAAGCAAACTATCAGCAAACTTTCGCGAGACAGCGAATACGGGTGGAAAGGAAGTAGATTCAGATAGCGACAGCCCACCGACGCGCTGTGCATTAAGTGCGGCCTGTTGTGCCCTCTCGGAAAACGACAAGGGTGTTCGAGGACTGATGCCTGAAACTACCAGTACGCCTTTTGGTTGGCCCGCCGCCCACATGACGCTTCGCTTGTTGATGAATTGGGCGCTCCATCTTGACGGTTTGTGCTCTGCCGTTTTGAGAAGACTGGTCGTGGCGTCAGCCATCGGCTCATCTTCAAATATCAGAACCCACTTCCCATTCACCGACAGGTTCTTTGCCCGCAGTTCTGCATAGTCGTCATAGTTGAGTTTCTCGTCGGAGATTCCGTATCCAGCAAAAACAACATTGCCTTCAGCTGCCTTAACCCGGTCGCCGGCTAGAAAGTACGACAGGTCGTCCTGGGTTGCCGTCGAGTAGTTGCTCGTGATTTCCACCTGCCCGTCATTCAGAAGCTCGAGTTGTGACTCTTTCGCCGCACGCAGATAAACCGTAAATGGCTGGAAAAAAGTGTCGGGTGTCTCAACGCCTTTTGGTCCTAACGGCTTTAGTCCAAGTTGCCGATACTGTGAAGCAAGATAATGCGCCGCAAGTCTTTGTCCACGCGCTGCCGTTTCGCGCCCCTCTAAATCGTCTGACGCGAGGAAAAATAGTTGGGCCGCGAGACTATCCGCTGATATCGACTGCTGATAGCGTTTCAAATTTGAATCGCTGACCTTTGTTCCCTTGTCTTTCTTGATGCGAGTTTTCTGCTGACCAAACGCAAACGTTGCGGCCGTGATTAATGCCGATGTGACTATTCCAATTGCGACAAAACGCAGTGCTTGTTTTCTCATAAAGCTCCTAATGGGGATCAGTGGGTTGGTGGTCAGGGATCAGGAGAACAGGACAATTTGATAATTATGAATTGAAAATTCTCAATTTATAATTCTCAAGTGCTTAGCTTCTGACATCTACGTCTTGACCTTTTCCCTGGCTCCTGGCCTCTATTCCCTTTCTTCGTGACTTTCACTGACAGTGTGTTTTGATTGCTGCGTGAAAGCCGGAGCGCAAATGGAATGTGCAGGAGAACTTTGTCACCACTCTGGTCCAAAGGAATGCGACGTTGCTCACACTTTTGACTCGCATTACTTTCGCCGCCGGTCGCGCAACCCTAAGCGTTTGGACCAGGGTCGTGACAAAGTCGGACCTTAATGCTCAAACAATCCAGCCCTTGCTCTGATACTCCATATAAGTTGCAGTGGTCTCAGCAACTGAGCGACCGAAGTAACGTTCGACAACGCGAAGCGCTAAGTCGATGCCTGAAGTAAGACCGCCCGCCGTTGAGATCTTTTCGTTTTCTACGAACCGCAGCCCTCGCTTGAGATTCACGTCGGGAAAGGCCTTGGCAAACTGGTCGAAGAAATCGTGGTGTGTAGTAGCTGACTTTCCCGAAAGTAGTCCCGCGCGTCCCAACTGAAACGCGCCCGTACAGACGGACATAGTGACATCAGTTTTGGGAGTAACCTTCTTTAGCCAGGTGTGCAGCGCCTGTGAACCTCGCTGTGCGGGTATCACAACAACTTTCGGCTGGGGCGCATTATCAAAGGTAAAATCCGGCACTAATTTCAGTCCGGCCGACCCGGTCAACACTTCGGTCTTCTCGGATACAGTGAAGAGCTGAAAAGGCATTTGGTCTTCATGATCGGAACCACGTTGATCGACCATGACGTCTTGAAAAACTTCCCATGGCCCAGCGAAGTCGATTACCGTAACTCCCTCAGAAATAGCGAAGGCCACCGGTATTTTTCCTTTTGCAGGCGGCGTCAATTTCGAGGCCGTCGACTCAGCGAAACTCAAAGTGGAAAGCGGGCGCGCAAACGACTCGGGGAGAGTTGAAGCGATTACCAACGCGGCAAATCCGGCAGATTTGGTCATAAAGCTTCTTCGTTTCATGTTTCCTCCTGTAATACTTGAGGCAGTTTGGGACGGGTGGGACTGTAGCGCCGTTCCCCGGAATTTCGATGGGAATTGCCATTATCTGGTCAAACTCTGACGCAGGTTGAGGTTTTTAGGTGACGAGTTGTTTGATAGCCGCCTTACGTCCTACGGACTGCGGACCTCTTCACGTATAATACCAACAGCATTCCAAGTTACACGTCACCCCAACATTGGAAAGCGTTAGATTTGAGAGGAGACTTTATGAGTTGGAACCAGCCTTCACCCCTTACGGCAGATATACGGGATGAACGCATTAGTGCTTTTCTGAGCAAAGTTTACGCCTGGATGTTTCTGGGCCTCCTGATTACAGCCGGCACTGCGCTGGTAGTCGCTTCGTCGCCGCTGCTGGTCCAGACGCTAATCGGTAATCGCCTGGCATTCTGGGTAATCGTGTTAGCCCAGTTCGGACTCGTTGTCTATTTGTCAGCGAGAGTCACGAAGATGGCGCCCCTTACGGCTTCAGCGCTATTTTTGCTCTACTCTGCTCTCGTCGGTGTGACTTCGTCGGTGATCCTACTTGTGTTCACGGCGACTTCCATTTTTACGACATTTATGGTGACAGCGGGCATGTTCGGCGCAACTGCACTTTACGGCACAGTAACCAAACGTAGTCTCGCCGGACTAGGTCAGTTCATGTTCATGGGATTGATCGGTCTGATTCTGGCGATGGTGGTTGGCATCTTCTGGCAGAACGATGCCTTACAGTTTGTGATATCAGTCGTCGGCGTTCTGGTCTTTACTGGTCTCACCGCCTGGGATGCCCAACGACTAAAACAGATGGCAGTTTCCACTCCGGAAGGTCACACATCATCGCTTGCGATTGTCGGAGCCCTCGCGCTGTACCTCGACTTTATTAACCTCTTCTTCTTCCTCTTAAGGTTCACCGGAAACCGAAGAAGCTAAAAATAATCGCGGGGACAGAAACCTTTACTGTCCCCGCGAATAAACCCAATCCAAACTTAACTCGGACTGAATCCTCGCTTTTTCATCAGCGCGTCGATCTTCGGATCGCGACCACGAAAGGCGCGATAACCTTCTGCCGGATCGACAGTGTTGCCGACTGAGAACACATACTTCCGCAAGCGCTCAGCTACTGCTCGGTCGTAAGGACCCATCCCTTCTACAAACGCGCCAAAAGCATCCGCAGTCAACACGTCGGACCAAAGGTAGCTGTAATAACCGGCAGAGTAAGAATCACTACCAAAGATATGCAAGAACTGCGGCGTGCGATGACGCATTACTATCTCTTTCGGCATTCCCAGCTCAGCCAGAGTTTCGCGTTCAAAGGCGTCGGGATCAATCTTCCGATCTCCGGCAAGGTGCAATTTCATATCAACGAGGGCGGCCGACAAATACTCAACCGTAGCAAAGCCCTGGTTGAAAGTTGCTGACCGATTGATCTTGTCGACGAGTGACTGCGGAATCGGCTTGCCAGTTTGATAGTGCAGCGCGAATCGTTGCAGAACTTCCGGCGTTGAAAGCCAGTGCTCCATCAACTGCGACGGAAACTCGACATAATCTCGAGCCACAGCAGTTCCAGACAGCGATGGATAAGTTACATTCGAATTCAAACCGTGAAGTGCATGGCCAAATTCGTGGAACATCGTAGTTGCGTCATCCCATGAAATCAGCAGAGACTCACCGGGTTTCCCTTTTACAAAATTAGCGTTGTTCGAGACGATTGTCGTGATCTCGCCGTTCACTCTCTTCTGAGTGCGATAAGCGTTCATCCAGGCGCCCGAACGTTTTCCAGCCCTCGCATAAGGATCGAAATACCACAATCCAATGTGACGTTTGCTTGTCTTGTCTGTGACTTCCCAAACGCGAATGTCCGGATGAGCGACTGGCACAATCGTCACCGGAGTGAAGTTGAAGCTGAACAGCTCGCCGGCGACCCAGAAGATTCCCTCGCGAAGCTTCTCGAGTTGTAAGTAAGGTTTTACTTCGTTTTGGTCCAGGTCATATTTCGCCTTGCGAACTTTCTCCATGTAATAACGATAATCCCACGGTTCGATTTTGATCTGGTCGCCTTCTTTGTCGGCCAGGGCCTGCATGTCCGCGACTTCCTCGTGCACACGCGCGACTGCTGGTTTCCAAACCGCTTCCATCAATTCCATAGCGCGCTCTGGAGTCTTAGCCATCGAATTTTCTAAGCGCCAGTGGGCGTGAGTTTTGAATCCCAACAATTTTGCGCGATCGGCCCGCAGTTGCAGGATCTCTGTGATGGTTGAGTTATTGTCATGCTCATCACCATTGTCGCCACGATTGATAAACATCCGCCAGGCTTTCTCACGCAGATCACGCCGAGAGGAGTAAGTAAGAAACGGATCGACTGATGAACGAGTATTCATGATCAGCCAACCAGTTTGCTTTTTTGTCGTAGCAGCTGCAGCAGCGGCATCGCGAATCGATTGTGGTAATCCTGCCAATTCGTCTTCGCTCTTGAGCAGGATGAACTGGTCAGTCTCTTCAGCCAGTACGTTCTGACTAAATTTTGTGTAGAGGCCCGCGAGCTTTTGATTGATTTCCGAAAGACGAGCTTTTGCCCCTGGCGAGAGCCGGGCGCCGGCTCGTACGAAGTTGGTGTAGTAGAGCCATACCAGACGCTGCTGTTCCGGGTTCAACTTACTCTTCGCAGGAGAGTTGTAGATCGCTTCGATCCGTTTGAAGAGTGGCTCGTTTTGAGTGATCTGGTCGTCGAAGGCAGCCAGCCGGGGCGCCATCTCTCGTTGGACCGCCTGAAACTCAGGTCCATTCATGGTCGAACTCCAAACACCGTACAGAGTTGAGACTCTGTCTAACTCCTGACCTGCTTCT
>DATIBX010000548.1:0-9552 GCA_035457105.1 Pyrinomonadaceae bacterium | reverse complement strand
CTCGTAAACCAGTTGTATTTAGATGCGAATCCCGTCACTGTTTGACACAACTTGCAACTCTCAAATTGGGCTCGCTCGCATTGTTGCCCTTTCGTCCCCAAAGCGCAGAGGTTCAGGTAGACAATCAGTGAGAACCAGAGCACGAAACGCCTGGTGCCCGCATGGCTGGGTGGTATTCGGTTCTCCAAAAGACACGTCTCCGGTAAAAGGTGGCCACACTATCACGGCGGACTGCGTGTTAACTTCGCCTGGCTCGACCTATTTAGGACGGCAAATCTTGGTTTCCTTGCGTCACCAGAGTGACTACAAGGTATTTCCTATAGCCTGAGTGACTTGTAGGTTAAGTAATTGGTATCAGTGAAGTAATCAGGTGAACTGCGTATTTCGGGTCGGGAGAATCTGTAGTTTTGCAAACACGCTTTCGAGCGCCTTTAATTACCAAACCAGCCTGTATGTGCCAGACTCTGATTTAATTTGACGGGCGTTCAAATCCCAACGAGTTACGGAGGCTAATAGTACTGATTTATGGGGGACTTTTAACCAACTACAGTATTTTTTCGGGTTGAAAGTCGATGGTTCCCAGCGTAAACTTCACGCCATTGCTGACAAGATGAAAGGGTAGACGAAGACGATCCTGTAGCTTCAACGCCTTCGTGTCTCCCCAACTCGCTCTAGAGATATCTCAGAATCGAGCAGCTGAAATTCAATCAACTGCCGTGTGACTGACAATTAAGGCCCCAGACTAATTTCCCCTATATATCGCCCCTCTTCAATTGAATCTTGATGAGGGGCCTAATGAAAGTACTGAGGCCAGCTGAGCCAAACCGGCCATTTGCGCGGCAACTATGCGAACGCTTTCCCCACGAATCGCATTTCTATCTCTCACTCTCGCAACGTGTGTCGTATCGGTTACCGCGGTTTTTGCTTTTGATTCTGCGATTCAACCAGCAGTAAATCGCACCGCGAGTGACCCTCAAGTGGTCCAATCGGCAAACGCCCTGAACCCGCCTGACCAGGAAAGCAATATTAATCAATCCGTTCCCTTCTGGGATCGGTTTAAATTCAGAATAATCGTTGTTAGCGTTCTGCTCTTGTTTGAGTCGATTCTGATTGCGGCCCTGTTGGTCGAGCGCAGCAAGCACTGGCGCGCCAGTCGCGAACTGGCTGAAAGCGAAGCTCGTTACAGGAATGTGCTCGAGACGCAAACCGAGTTGATTTGCCGTTATTTGCCTGACACGACCCTGACTTTTGTCAATGACGCCTACTGCCGGTTTTTTGACAGGTCCCGCGAACAGTTAGTGGGATCTCGCTTTTTAGACTTACTACCTGAAGACGCCCGGGCTCAGACTCGAGCTCACATTCGGAAACTGATCGAATGCCCCGAGTCAGTTATCTACGAACATGAAGTTTTATTGCCCGATGGGACAATTGGTTGGCAACAATGGACCGATTACGTCATTGCTCGGACTGATGGAACCATGGAACTTCAGGGCATTGGCAGAGACATCACACAACAAAAGCGCACTGAAATTGCGCTGCGCGATGCAGAGGAACGGAATCTCGCCATTCTTCGGGCGATTCCTGATTTGATTTTCCTGCAAGACAAGGATGGCGTTTATCTGGACTACCACCCCAAGGAAAATAATCAACTAAACCTGCCTCAAGAAAACTTTGTCGGCAAACGCATCGCAGAAGTTCTGCCCCCGGAACTCGAGAAGCCGATGCAAGAGAATTTCAATCGCGCTATTAGTACAGCGAGCCTGCAACTCTCTGACTGCACGACCGAAATTGACGGTAAACGGAAATGGTTTGAGGTGCGGACCGCACCCTGCAACGGTAACAAAGTTCTCACCGTAGTGCGTGATATTACTCAACGTAAAACGGCCGAAGCTGCCTTGGAAGAAAGCGAAGAATTCAACAGGCGTATCGTTGAAAGTAGTACTGATTGTATAAAAGTACTCGACCTGCACGGCAACCTCCTTTACATCAGTCAAAACGGCCAGCTGATGCTGGGTATGACTGATCTCGAGCCTTATCTGAATTCTTCATGGATCGACCTGTGGAATGGAGCAGCAAAATCGGCGGCAGCTGACGCTGTCCAAAGGGCAGCTCGTGGCGAAAATGCGGTTTTTCTCGCTGATGGAACTACTTTGGGCGGACACCTCAAGTGGTGGAATACCGTGCTCACCCCAATTAGAAGCGAAGACGGCAAAGTCGAACGGTTGCTCGCCATCTCTCGTGATGTAACTGATCAAAAGCTGGCCGCCGAAGCTATTCAGAGAGGCAAAGATCGGTTTGCCAAAGCCTTTAACGCCAATCCCCAGCCTATGTCGCTTACAACGTTGAATGAGGGTCGCTATATCGATGTCAATGAAAGCTTCCTGGAAATGAGTGGGTACACTCGCGAAGAGGTGATCGGAAACACTTCTCTTGAGCTTTCGATCTTCGAAACACCTGCCCATCGCGGGTTGCTGATCGAGCCGCTCTTGCTAAAAGGCGAAGCCAAAAATGTGGAACTTAAGTTCCGCACAAATAGTGGCAAGTTTAGAGTGCTGCTCTCTTCCGCAGAACTGCTTGACATCGAAGGCGAACGTTGCGTCCTCGTAGCTTCGAGCGATATTACAGAACGCAAACAGCTTGAAGAAAATCTCCGCTTGAGCGAACGCGAGTTTTCGACGCTGGTTGAAAATTCACCTGACATTATTTCTCGGTTGGATCGCGATCTGCGGTACATCTATATCAGCCCGTCGCTCGAGCGTATCACCGGGGCACCAACCGAACGCTTTATCGGCAAAACTCAGCGGGAAGCGTCTTTGCCAGGTTATGACTGGAGAGATTTCGAAACCCATTGTCGGGCCGCCTTCCAAAAAGGCAAGACTGTCACGCGTTCTTTCGTGTTTAAAGAAAGAAATTATTGGACGCGTATCATTCCCGAGTTCAGCAAGACTGGCGACGTCGAGTCGGTAATGACCATCAGCGAAGACGTTACCAATCGCATGCGCGCCGAGAAAGAGTTGGTTGAACTCACTGTTCGACTATTTAACATTCAGGATGAAGAACGACGACGCATTGCTCGCGAGTTGCACGATGGAACGGCACAAAACCTATTCGCAATTTCGATCGATGTGGCAAAACTCATGCAAGGTGATCAGGTCAAAACGGACCAGGCCGAACTATTGCTGATGGAATGCCAGTCGCTGGTGGACCAATCGCTTAAGGAGATACGCACACTGTCTTATCTGCTCCATCCGCCATTACTCGATCAGTCAGGTCTCGTTTCGGCTTTGCAATGGTACGCTGAAGGGTTTAGCAAGCGCAGCGGCATCTATGTCGACGTGATTGCTCAACCAATTGGCCGTCTGTCTTCGGACGTTGAGACTGCGCTCTTCCGCGTAGTCCAGGAGGCGCTTACAAATGTGCGCCGTCATTCTTGTAGTGAAACTGCCAGCATCCGCCTGGAACGACGTACGGGTGAAATTAAGCTCGAAATAAAAGATCGCGGACGAGGCCTTCCGCCAATTAAGGAATCCCGATCTGACGGACTATTCGAACTGGGGGTAGGCATTCCCGGAATGAAACAGCGCCTGCGTCAATTGGGCGGCAAGCTCGAAATCTCTTCAAGCGAACGCGGAACTTCGATTATTGCGGTAGTGCCGGTTGCAAACGGAGCGAGTGCCTATGCGAATTCTGCTGGCGGATGATCATGACATTGTCCGTCGTGGTCTAAGAGATCAGCTCACCACCCACGAGGGCTGGGAAGTATGCGGCGAGGCAACAAATGGCCGAGAAGCGGTTGCGATGGCGTTAAAGCTCAAGCCTGACGTCGTGGTTTTGGATCTCTCGATGCCCGAACTTAACGGGCTCGAAGCAACTCGTCAAATTCGACGCGAATTGCCACGCACTGAAGTACTGATCTTCACAATGCACGAAACGGAGCAGCTGATTCGCGAAGTATTGGCGGCAGGAGCTCGTGGCTATGTACTAAAGTCTGACGCTGGACGTCAGCTTACGAGTGCGGTAGAGGCACTTTCCCATCATAAGCCCTTCTTCACTGCGAAGGTCTCCGAGGCTTTGCTCGATGCATTTTTGAAATCAAACGTGGCACCGGATGAGGGTTCGGTCTTCCGGACATTGACTGATCGAGAACGCGAAATTGTGCAAATGTTAGCCGAGGGTAAAAGCAACAAGGAAATTGCGTCACAGCTTTCTATCAGCGTCAAAACGGTCGAAACCCACCGCGCGACTGTTATGCGTAAGCTGGAAATTAACTCGATCGTGGAATTGGTCCATTATGCGATAAGAAATCAGTTAGTTGAGGCGTAATATGATTATCTCCGCCCTGAGGTTTACATAATCATCCTACCCTGAAATACACACTCTACCGTATTCCTTAAACCGTCATAAAACACTTATCCTCACGGCGAAAACCAACAAAGAGTTACCTATTGGAACAGTAACCGGGTAGACCTTTCACCATTCATATCTGAGGCAAATCGTCCACGCGCGACGCACGACTTAAGGCTCAAAGCGTCTCGCCCTGATTTCATTCAGATTGGGCAAATAACTGTGAGTGAACTAGTTGTCTTTGTCTTTCGAGATCAGTACCGCGCTCCAGAGGTATTGAACGAGCTACGTCGCAGGCAGTGGCTTTGGGTCAACGATCTGAATGATGCGGTGGTGGTCACTCTTGATGACAAGGGGAACGCAACCGCGCATTTGAGTGTCTGCTTGACCAAAGACACCTGTGGCTCGAATTGGCCCAGAATTTGGGGTTCACTGCTCAGCACCACTCTCTTTATTCCCCTGACAAACGGCATGTCTGAAGCAGCAAATGCCATTGCACTCAAGACACGAGGGTGCAACGGGTCGTCAAGAGATGACTCAAGATCGATCGAAGAGAAGTGGTGGAATGAACGGCTGCGACTGTCGGAAAACTTCACTCGTGATGTAGCAGCACTAATTAGACCAGGAGGTTCAGCAATCTTTATGTTGTTGCGAACGGCGACCGTTTCCGTCGCGCTCGAGCAGTTGCGCAACTACGGTGACACTATTGTTCATACGTCTTTGAGCGCTGAAGAGGGCGACCGAACGCTCGCAATGCTTGCGCGCGATTAGGAGGGATGAATATGAGCACCCGGCAGATCGAGGTACTGTCATCAGCGTCACGCTCTTTTCCGTTAGAAACAAAATCGCAATTGAATTCGATTGGATACTTCGTCAGCAGGCTCTTTTCGTGCTGGCATATCAAGATGAGCCGGCCGTTTACTCATGAGCGAGAAACCTATCGTACCTGTTTGCGCTGCGGGATGAGACGCAAGTTTGACATAGAAAAATGGAAATCCATGGGCCGTTATTACTCCCCAACTATTGAACGGAGGATTGACTAATGAATCTGCAAACCATCACGGACACACTTGGTGTTTGGCTCGTGGCCTTTGGTTTGAAAATCCGAGAAACGTGTACCACAGCGGGGTATCCGGTGCCTGAACAACATGTCGCTATGCGAAATGGCGTGGTGCTGACACAGTAAGATGGTCGGTCAGCCGCAGCTGCCCATTGAGATTGGATGTGCGCAGTGCGATCAATCAGGAGGAGACAGCACTAGTGTAAGCGCGCATCCCGTTGAGCGGGTCGGGAAATATTGACACCCGACCCGCCTGTTATTGGTATTCTCCATCCATTCCCACCTCAAATGGTACTTCAGCTTCACCCCGTCCCCACCAACCGGGTCGATACCACCGACTTCCGGTACTGTGTGAAAACGCAAGGATCATCCACAGATTACGCCGATTACACAGATACTTTCAGAGAACAGGTGAATGCTGCGCCTTCCCAGAAGGAATCTGTGTGATCGGCGCAATCTGTGGATGATCTTATATCTCGCTGAGTTTTCACTCAGTCTCTAAAGCCGGCGGTGTCTGATTGCCACTTTGTGTCGTTTCTGGATGACGAGTTGATACTTCCTTACGGCAGTTCCAGAATTTTCGGTACTTCCAGAATGCTTTGGGCTCGGTCAATTTGATTAATATTTCGCTATAGTGATTAGGCAAACAAAACAAAAACTCATATTTACCCTCCTTCGGCTCTGGCACGGGATTGGCTTAACGACTCTCTGAGATTTCAGTGCGTGTGCTCTCAAGGGCAGCCCCCAACGCACTCCCAGTTCTTCAATAATCCGGTGTGAAAGGTGGACCTCCTCATTTGGTCCATGTGCCCAGAAAATGTTTCTCGACTTAAAACCTTCCCAGCTTCGAAGTAGCCGCAATTTGTGGCCTCTCCCCATCTTCGTCGTGCCTGCAGGCCTGGTCTTGTGTTTTGTCGCCGGTGATCTCTTGGGCGCATTGCATAGTCCAGTAGTCGTCGCGCTATTTCTAGCTGAATTCGCGCTAGCCCTCGTCATTTGGCGCAGTGGCAGCGTCGCTCTTTCTGAACTGGATGAAGTGCAAAAAGAATTATCGAGCCTTCAGGGAATTGTCGATGTCTCTCGAGACGCCATCATCGGCGTCACCCCTGATGGAGTCATCATGAGCTGGAACAGCGGCGCCCGTGGTATCTATGGCTACAACGGTAAAGAGGCACTGGGTGCACCAATTTCAATGCTTTTCGATCTGCGACGAGGACAAGAGGCTAACGCACTTTTTGAAAAGGTTTCGCGCGGCGAGAACGTTCAGCAGCATGAGATGGTCCACCTGAAAAAGGGCCGCACTCCAATCGACGTATCCGTGACCGTGTGCCCCATCCGCGATGCCAAACAAATCACCGGCGCCTCCGTCGTTGCTCGAGATATCACTGAACGCAAACGTGCCGCCGGCTCTCTTGCCCAACAAGCTGCCGCGATGAAAGCATCCATGGATGGCATGGCAATTATCGATCACACCGGTGTCTGCATTTATCTCAATGATGCTTATGCAAAAGTCTTCGGCTATACCGATCCACAGCGTTTGATCGGGGCAAGCTGGGAAATGTTCTATTTTGAGGACGAACTGCGACGCCTCAAGCAAGACATCATGCCGTCAGTTTGGCGTGATGGCTCATGGCGCGGCGAAGCATTGGGCCTGGCGCTGAATGGTAACAGCGTCCCGCTCGAGATCTCCCTTTCCAGCGTCGACGGTGGCGGACTGGTCCAAGTAGTACGTGATATCACTGAGCGAAAGAAAGCAGAGGAAACACTTCGCAATAGTTCACTGAAGGACGATCTGACCGGTCTCTATAATCGCCGCGGCCTATTAAAGCATGCAGCACCCTACTTCGACTTTGCGAGCCGTCAAAAGCAAGCGTTACTTCTCTTGTTCATTGACCTCGACGGAATGAAGCGCATCAACGATGAGTTCGGCCACAATGAAGGCGACAACGCGCTCGTTGCCACCGCAAAGATCCTCAATAGAAGTTTTCGCAACTCTGACATTATTGCCCGACTCGGCGGTGATGAGTTTGCGATCGTCGTAACCGACTTGAACGCCAAAAAAGAAGACGCTATCGCACGACTTACCGACAGCCTGCGCACTTATAACGCCAGCGAACAGTGCCGCCACAAATTGTCTTTCAGTATCGGCGTCGCCGCTCTCGAGCCCCAACGCATGACATGTTTTGAAGAGCTCCTGGAACAAGCCGATCAGGCTATGTATGAACAGAAGCGAATGAAGAAACGCAGAGAATCAGAGCGCATCCAAAACAAACTGGGCTCGTCAGAGTCCGATTCTCAAGGTCCGCTCGTAAATCCAAACTCAATTCCCTTTGCGCTATCAGCGACACCGCAAACTTACAAAGCAAGTTACGGAACCTTCGACAATGCGGCGATTGGTATGGCCGTCGTGTCAGTCGATGGTAGCTGGCTGCAAGTTAACGAAGCACTTTGCAAACTACTCGGCTATTCAGAGCAGGAATTGCGCGCTACCAGTTTTCAGCGAATTACGCATGGGGAGGATTTGAAACAGGTACAGTCGTACATCCAGCGAGTGATCGAAGGCTACATCCAGAGTCACGAGCAGGAGAAGAGATATATACACGAGCAAGGCCACGCGGTTTGGGTCCAATGGCACGTGTCGTTGCTCAAGGATTCTGAATCAGGAGTGAAGCGTCTCTTCTTCCAGGTCCAGGATATTAGCGATCGAAAGAAAGCCGAAGAAAAGCTGACGCAAGACACGCTCACCGGTTTACCCAATCGGGCCAGATTTAGCGATCTGGTTAAATTGCGCGTCGCACGCAAGCAATCCAATAAAGATCAAAAATTTGCGGTGCTCCTTTTAGATGTCGACCGCTTCAAGTTAGTTAACGACAGTCTCGGCAACTCCAGCGGCGATCAACTGCTCATGCAGATTGCTCACCGGGTCAGCACCTGTATGCGACAAGGGGATGTCCTCGGTCGCGTCGGCGGAGACGAGTTTGCAGTGCTCCTTGATGACGTAACGGGCGAGGAGGAGGCTTGTTCGGTCGCCACTCGCATTCAACAGGCACTCGCAATCTCGTTCAACTTGTTCGGGCAGGAAGTCTACTCAACCATGAGTATCGGTATCGCCATGGGTACAGGCCACTCTGAACAAGTATCAGACATCTTGCGTGATGCAGAAACGGCAATGCACCGGGCCAAGGAGTGCGGCAAGGCGAGATACGAAGTTTTTGGCCGCGACATGCACGGTGAATTGATGAGCCGTTTGAAAATGGAAACGGATCTTAGACATGCATGTGAACGTGGAGAATTGTTTGTCGACTATCAACCCATTGTTTCTCTTGCCACCCGCAGCTTGATGGGTTTCGAGGCACTCGTGAGATGGCGACATCCCGAGTTTGGAATCATTGCTCCAAAAGACTTCATTCCCGTCGCTGAAGAGACGGGCCAGATATTGACCATCGGCCAAACAGTGCTCGAATCCGCTTGTCGTCAGGCGCGCGAGTGGCAACTCACTTATCCAACAACACCACCGCTCTTCGTAAGTGTAAACTTATCGGTTAAGCAGTTTAATCAACCGGGATTGGTAGATAACATCGCCGATCTCCTTGGGGAATTTAATCTTCCCCCACGTTGCCTGAAGCTGGAGATTACTGAATCGGTCTTCAGTGACAATATCGAAGCCGCGGTTGGTCTCCTGACACAGCTGAGGAATCTTGGAGTTCAGCTGAGCATCGACGATTTTGGAACCGGTTACTCAAGTTTGAGCTATCTACAGAGATTCCCAATCGATACTCTGAAGATCGACCGATCGTTTGTAACGCAGATGATGGATAACGAAGAAAATATTGCGATTGTCCGCACGATTGTCGCGCTCGCTCAAAACCTTGGGATGGACGTTGTCGCGGAGGGTGTCGAAACAGAAGATCAAGTTACGATGCTGCGTAAGCTGGACTGCGAGAATGGCCAGGGATACTTGTTCTCGACACCGTTGGGTGCGAGACAATTGGACCAGTTCATTGCCAGCTGCAATCTTGAGAACAAGATTCGCACGACTGGTCCACTACCAGCAATCGAATCGCGAGAAGTTTTAGTCGCGTAAATTCTCAACAGCCCATTTACAGTGCCGCGAGCGAAGCGACCGGATGTCACACTCAAGTTTTTTG
>DATIBX010000547.1:0-3167 GCA_035457105.1 Pyrinomonadaceae bacterium | reverse complement strand
AGATCTGCTCGCGCCGCCGCTGTAGCCTTTCGCAGACGGCCCCAGATATCAAGTTCGAAATTGAGTAGGTTTAATAGAACACTGCCAAACGTGCGGTCGCGCTTGACTGGCTCGGGAAGATCAAATGAACCGCTTCTCGATAGACGTTGGGTTACTAAGTCTGCACTGCCGACGAAGGTGGGAAACTGATCGGAACGTGTGATGCCGAGATTGGCGCGGGCCAGATTTATGTTGGCGGTAGCTGCACGCACATCGTAGTTATTGTTCAACGCTTCACGAATCAACTCTTGAAGTTTCTCGTCCTTGAAGACCTCAAACCATTTGGCGTCCGCCAGCGATTGCGCATCAGGTTGGGCCGGACCGCCGCGATACGCCACTGGCGTCTCTACCCTCGGTCGCTCGTATTTTTGAGCGAGTGCAGAGTTAGGCAGGAGACTGATAATCATGATCAGAACTATCAAGCTCTTCTTCATGAGTGCCCACCTCCGGCTTCTGCCTGCACTGCAATTTGTGGGACTTGTTCTTTCTTCTTACTTCGCCGACCTACTCCTTCCATGAAAGTGAAATTGCCGGGAATGATGAACACGCCCAGCGCGGTTGCGACCATCATCCCCCAGAACACACCCGTACCCATCACGTTCTGCGCTCCTGCCCCGGCTCCAGACGCACGCATCAATGGGACCACCCCCAGGATGAAGGCGAATGCCGTCATCAGAATTGGACGGAAGCGCAAGCGAGCCGAAGTAAGTGCAGCGTCCTCCAGGGATAAACCCTCTTCGTGTTTCGCCTTGGCAAACTCAACGATCAGGATTGCGTTTTTTGCGGCAAGGCCGATCAGCATAACGAGGCCAATTTGCACATACACGTTGTTGTCGAACCCCATCATCCAGACGCCGCCCAAGGCCCCAAGCGCCACCAGAGGCGAACCTAAGAGCACTGCCCAGGGCAGCCGCCAGCTCTCATACATCGCTGCAAGCAACAAGAAAACGCACACGATCGCCAGGATCAAAGTTGGCGCGGGTGGCGGCGCGATCTTTTCCTGATACGACAGTGACGAATATGAAAAACCCATCTCTTTCGGCATCGTCTCATTGAAGACTTGCTCGAGCGCAGCCAACGCCTGGCCCGAGGTATAGCCTCGGGCGGGTGAGCCTTGCATTTCTACGGAGCGAAGCAAGTTGAATCGTGTTGTGAGTTCGGTACCGGGTAGATCTTTGATACTCACGAGCGTCGAGAGTGGAATCATCTGATGGGTCGTGCTCGATTTGACGTGAATCTTCCCAATATCCTCCGACTTCAATCGGTTTGAAGACTCAGCCTGAACATAAACGCGATAGAGCCGCCCGAAGCGATTGAAGTCGTTGACGAACGCTCCGCCCATTGCGGTCGACATCGTTTGAAAAACTTCATTCACAGGAACGCCCAGCGTACGTGCTTTCTCACGGTCCAGTTCGACTCGGACCTGCGGATAGTTTGGATCAAATGAAGTAAAGACGTTCCCGAGTTCGGGTCGCTCACGAGCCGCGGCGAGGAACTTTCGCGTCTGTTCACCAAGGTCCTGGACCGACATCGTTCCGCTGCGATCCTGAATCAAAAAGTTAAAACCAGAAGCTGCACCAAACCCGCTGAGTGTCGGGATATTGAATGGGAAGATCACAGCCTCGGGAATTGCGGCGAACTGCTGCTGCAATTTAGCCATCACTCCTTTGACGTGAAGGGCTGGGCCTTTCCGTTCTTCCCACGGCTTGAGACGTGCGAACAACGAGCCGTAGTTTGGTTGGTAAGTGTTTGTGACCACACCGTAGCCACCGACTGTTTGGAAGGATTCGACCCCTTCGGTCTTTGCCAAAATATCTTCCACCTGCTTGAGCACTGCGCTCGTGCGTGCAAGCGAGGCGCCCGGCGGAAGTTGCACGTTAACGCCAAAAATACCCTGGTCTTCATCAGGGATGAATCCGGAGGGAATAGCACGCGCGAATACCAAGGCGCCCAGTACGACTACGCCAACAATACCGATGGTGATAATCGAGCGCCGTATCAGGAGGCGGGCCACACTAACGTAGCCGCCAGTAGTTACATCAAAAACTTTGTTGAAGCCGCGAAAAAAGACCCCGAATGGTCCACGCATAGGTTTCGGTTCTTTGAGCAACATGGCACACAACGCTGGTGTCAGCGATAGTGCATTGAAGGCCGAGAGAAGCACCGAAATTGCAATCGTCAGAGCGAATTGCTTGTACATGCTGCCGACCAGACCACCAAGGAGTGCCACCGGTACAAATACCGCCGAAAGAATGAGAGCGATTCCTATGACCGGGGCGGAGACTTCCTTCATCGCCTGAAAGGTTGCCTCCTTCGGCGACAAGCCATGTTCAAGATGGTGAATGACAGCCTCAACAACAACGATGGCGTCGTCGACCACAATACCGATAGCGAGCACCAACCCAAACATTGAGAGTGTATTGATTGAAAAGCCCAGGACAGGAAAGAAGATGAATGTTCCAATGAGTGAAACGGGAATCGTGATCAAAGGGATTATTGTTGCTCTGATATTTTGTAGAAAGATGAAGACCACCAGCGTCACGAGAATCAGCGCCTCAACAAAGGTCTTCATGATTTCATGGATGGAAGCCTCTACTGCGGGCGTGGTGTCGTAAACGATTTTGTAATCCATGTCTGACGGGAACAGTGATTTGGCATGCTCCATCGTCTCGTAGATCGTTTCCGCGGCCTTTAACTGGTTTGCTCCGGGAAGAAGATAGACGGCCATTGCTCCACCAGGCTTGCCATTGAGTCGACCGAAAGAGTTGTAATCCTGTGAGCCGAGTTCGGCACGGCCAATGTCCTTGACGCGTACCACCGCACCGGTAGCAGTCTGACGAATGATGACGTTCTCAAACTCTTCTGGAGTGATGAGCCGACCAGGTGCGCTGAGAGTTTCAGTGAACTCCTGATCCTTTGGCGTGGGTGCGCCGCCGATCTTTCCCGCAGGCGCCTGGAGGTTTTGCTCTTTGACGGCAGCAATCACCTCAGCAGGAGTCAGACCCAACTTTGCCAGCCGATCGGGCCGTATCCAGATGCGCATTCCGTAGTCGGTTCCTCCAAATAGGTCGACCTGGGCAATACCTGGAATGCGAAGAATTTGGTCGCGGAGATTGATGCCAGCATAA
>DATIBX010000546.1:0-7412 GCA_035457105.1 Pyrinomonadaceae bacterium | reverse complement strand
GGTTAGAGCGGTACATCCCGCCGCAAACGAACGCAACAACAACCACAACAGGCCCGCCGACGTTAACGCGTGATGAGAAACCGCGCCAACGGATTCATCAAAATGAATTGTTGCAGGAGTTTGCATAACCTCATGGGTTGTCGCGAAACGTACCAGACCCACTACAATCAGTGCCAGCATCAAGATAATAAAAAGATAGGTTGGGCCGCAAAAAACGAACCAGACTCTCGCACGCCTCTGAGATTTACGATCGAATGAAAACGACGAAGAGAATACAAAGCAATACTTCTCTATTCCTGCAACCCGGCGAACCGAGTGCCCTGGGTAGCTGAGGTAATGGCTGCCACACCAGCCGTCACTGAGACAGCGACTGTCAGTTTGTAATCAACTAGCAGCGGCGAAGCTGCAACCAAACCTGCGAGGGTACCGAGATTGTCTTTTGCGACTATGTAGGCTCCCCCGCCCGAAGGGTATGCGTGAATAGTTTGGCGGTAAGAAATCACTAAAATGCCGAGCAAGAGGGTTATTCCGATAGCAATGAACGGCAGGTATACAATCGCTGCGCTACCAGCAGCTAGTAAGACCAGAAGAATGGCTTCAGTTGAATAGGCGACTGATGAGAGAGCGTCGGAGGAGAAGACAGCGAGTGCGGTTTTCTTGCTAAGACGTTCGTGACTTGCTTGCTAAGTGCGCAACGCACTGCCTATAAGCAAGCGTTTCAAATTCGTAATCACTCGAACCTCCAGAGTGTCGAACCCCCACCCCAAAAGATGAAACACCGCAAAGTAGAGTCGGCGTTCAGACAGCGGAGGCATTGCTTCCTTTAAAGGCCTACGAGGTTAGGTGACGGGCTCGGCTTGGAAGTACCCTGACATGAAATTTAACCGTGGGTTAAATTCACGCTTCGCCCCTGTCTCAATAATTGAGACTGTGGTTCCCGCGCGTGTCGTTCGCTAGTTCACTACGACACTTCGGCAAACTCTGCTTTCAAATACCTAAACTCATCCACCAACGTGCACAATAGGACGACGAGTTGGATCCTTTTCCGCTTTACGTAGGACTTCATGAGTAACGGGTGCGGTGTCGCCTTCGCCGAAGGCGATGTACTTCAATAAGTATGAGATTGGATTGCCTTCACTCCACCCAAAATAAACGTGTGGAAGCTTACCCATTTCGTCTCTCAAGTAAAGCAGAAACGCCGCAATAGCATTCGGTACTGCGGCTGACTCGGTTCGCAGAATGCGATAGCCGTTGATGGCCTCGCCTCTTACTTTCAGTATTCCCGAAAACTCTGAAGCATCACCGGGTGTTACTTCAAAAAAAAGAATCGGTTCGCCGGCTGGAATATGGTTGTTGGTGCGCTTCTCATGTTCTTTTAGCTCGTATTCAGGAGCGTCGCCCTTGTCACGGCGATTGGTGATTATCCTGATGGTCCCCTTCGCCGCATCTTTGATGAACTGACGCGCCTGGTCATCCAATTCAATTTGTTCGACCCGTAGTTCGGTTGAACGCCAGACCCTCGAGACCAGTGAAGCAACAATGATCGTCAGGATAAAGAAAGACGCGATTTTAATGCCTTCTGGACGCTCGTGAATGTTCTGAACAGTCGTGTACAAGAACACCAGCGCTATCAGAAGATAGGGATACCAATTCCCTTGCTTTCGACGGACTGCCAGAGTCACCGCGATTGCGGCAGAGGTCATTAGTACCAACACGCCCGTGGCGTATGCGCCACCTTGTTGGTCCACATCGGCGTTGAAGATTAACGTCACTGCGAACGCGATCACAGTAATCACGATCACGAGTGGCCGCGCGGCTCTGGCCCACTCGGGGGCCATGCCATAACGAGGGAGATAGCGAGGCACAATACTCAAAAGTCCGGCCATCGCTGAGGCGCCGGCAAACCAAAGAATCATGATCGTGCTGAGGTCGTAGACAGTTCCAAATATGTCTCCAAAGTAGTGGTGGGCCAAGTATGCGATTGCCCTACCATTAGCTTCTCCACCTTCGGCAAATTTTTCGGGAGGAATAAGGATGGCGGTGACCAAGCTGCTGCTAATTAACATCACACTCATGATGAGCGCCGCAGACCGCAGCAGTTTTTTGGTGTTCGTGATACGACCTTGCAGCAGCTGTTGCGCTCTTGTTTGAGTGCGGTCGCCCGTTCGGGTGGAATGAATGCTCTCCCAATCCCCTTCGGTTAATTCAACGTCACCCTTCACCAGTGGCATAACAGCAACGCCGGTTTCAAATCCGGACAAGCCAAGCGCGAGCTTTGGAAAAAGGATGATTGAGAAGAAAAGAATTAACCAGGCGTCACCGTGAACGCTTGGGTGGCGCAATAAGGCAGTTTTCCACTCCGGGAAATGATAAGGATGTATGGCAAGTTGATAGAGGCCAAATACGACCACGATCAGGTTTAAGAACAAATAGACGCCGACTAATGAAACTGCAATTCCGATAGCTTCTTTAAAGCCGCGCAGAAAGATCACTCCTAAAAAAGCGACGAGGGCCAGGGTTATTCCAATCTGATGCTTGAGTAACTCCGGCGTAAACGGATTCTCGATGATGTGCGCTGTAGCGTCAGCAGCTGACAGAGTAATTGTGATGATGAAATCCGTGGCTACGAATCCGAGCAGCACCAGGACAAAGAGCTTCCCTTTCCAACGAGAGAGCTGATGCTCCAACATTGAAATAGAGCCTTCGCCATGTGGACTCTCTTCAGCGACTCGATTGTAGATTGGTAATGCACCAAAGAGAGTCAGAAGAACAAGAATGAGGGTAGCGATAGGTGATAGCGCGCCGGCGGCAAGAAAAGCGATGCCTGGTTGGTAGCCAAGAGTCGAGAAGTAATCGACTCCGGTCAAACACATAACTTGCCACCAGGGATGTTGTCTGTGGGGAGTCGGGTGAGCAGCGTCAGTTTGAGCTGCGCCACGAAATAACCAAAGCTTGAACCGCCTGCCGGCAGTCCTTCGGGTTAAGCGATTAAGCATTTCTAAAGGCTGACAACAAAGTTCCTATCGATTGCGAGCAAATGGTTTCGAATCGCGTGGGGTGCTTTCAGCAAACGACATCAGGATCCGATCAGTAAAACTTCACGCAACAAAAATGGCGAGAGGCACAAAGCCCCACGCCAAATTAATCGCGGACTTGTCCTTCCATTTTACCTACGAGGTTAGCTGACGGGCTCGAACCGGAAGTGTTCGTCGAGGACTCTGTACAACTCCTCGATTTGCCCCTAATTTCGCAGCAGCGAAAACGTTGGTTCCCCCGTGTCGCTTCAATAAGCGCAAGGCTCGAACGACTTCGGCAGTTACTAAATATCAAGACCGAGTGATGTTACCTTCGCGAAAGTCACATAGCAACTGAGAAATTCAGGAAAGGTTTTTGACGGAGTAATCCGCGACCGGCGAACCTGAAGATGATGGCGTCTGGTCCAAGGGAATTGATGGCCGAAAAATAAAAGCGGGCGGGGACCTCCCACAGTCCCCACCCTAAGGCCACGTGTCCTCACCCCACGCGACCACTTCGTCCACCGGGGAGGTGAACGCAGCGGGATTATGCAATAGTCCGACTAAACTTTCAACCTGGTCAAAAATTTTAACGGAGGGGCTCGCACGTTATCTACAAGGCATACTCACCTAAAACTTATCGAGGCTATAAGCGTTGTAAATTGGACGTGTTTGCGGCGTTTTGAGACTTAATAGTTATCTTGCGCGATCTGGTTTTGGGCCACCTTCAGTCTGTAGTGCAGACGAAGCTGGCGAGTCTGAATGTGAGAGATCGGCAAGCGCAACGATCACCAGTAAAGCAGTTACTCCGAGCGTGCAAAGGATGTAAAGAATTGCCGTTTTCTCGAAGTAGATCAACGTTATGACGATCGCAGTTAGAACGATCACCCAGCCCATGGTAATCATCTTTCGGCGGCGACGCTCGCCGGTAATAGTTTTTCTGTTCATTGCTTTTTATTATTCAACCAAATCTAAAATTAATAAATCACTCGCTGCGGTAAATAGGTTCCACTCGTGGAAATAGCGCTCATCATACCACCCGTTATGGCTCCGAGAATCGTTGTACCGAGCCGCTTTGAAGAGAATACGCTCGCTTCCGGTACTTCAATGACGTCATAAGCTTGTAGCTTAACATCCGGGGCTTGGCTCTTCTTGATGGCGTCCAAATCAACGTGAATGATTTGCTGCTCAGAGCTTCCAGGAACCGTACGGAAAATCCTAACGTCAGATGTTTTTGCTTCGGGTCTGGCACCACCAACCATAGCCAGGGCGCGACTGAGTTTGAGATCTTCGGATAAGAAGATTCCTGTCGGAGACACAACGCTGCCGGTGATGTAGACCGGTTCAGCTTCCGTTACGAGTACATAATCACCGGGTCTGATAGGCGGATTTGCCTGCGGCTTGCCCGCACGCAAGTCAGCGATTTTGACGATCTGCAAGGGAATCTTTGTAGCATCAATCGGTTGGGCCTCTACTTCTTCTCCAGGTTCGGGACACATGATCGGTTCGGTGTGGAGAATCTGAATTGTGCCCGACGCCCTCTCCGTAAAGCCTCCGGAAGCAGCCACCAGTTCGTTGAGCCGCACTTTGCGCCTCATATCAACTTTGGTTGGCTGTCTTACTGCGCCAAATACTGTGGCTGGTTGCCGACTATTCCGTTCGGTGATTCGTACACTGACTTGAGGATTGTTTATAAACTTACCGTAAGCGGCGGCGATATCCTTTTGCACGTCTCTCTCGTTGCGACACTTAGCAGAAATCGGTGTGTCAATGAACGGCAATGAACTAATGTTACCGTCACCATCGACCTGTGTGACGCTCGATAAGTCGGGCTGGCCAAACACTCGCACATCGAGCACATCGCCTGGACCAAGGAGATAGTTCTTTATTCCCTGATTATCGAGTCCAGGAGCCGAACTGAGTGCGACTGGAGCCGATTGTGGTTGTTGGGCAAGAACGATGCTCGACAAACTGACCGCCAGAATCGTCGCAGTCCAGACCAATTTTATCCTCATAACAAAACCTCAAATTGTCTAAGTTGCAAACCAGCGAATCTGGGAAGTTCCGGATGCTGGTAAGGATGCTCGGACGTCGAACCCTAAACCTAGCTTGATTTGGCGGTAACCGCAAGTGCTGGCACAAAAAAGTAAAGGTCTGGACCGAGCCAAACCCCTTCAAAGTAAGTGAAAGTCGATTTTTTGGCTTAGAGCTCAGCAGATGATGACGGAACGGTCCGCTCACTTCCCTGCTCGGCCTTAGGCGCATGACCTCGTCTTTTGTGACCCTTGAGTGCTCCCGGAAAGACGAATCCAGTAAAGAGCAGATTACAGTGGTCACACAACAAGTGATAGATTCCAAATATTCGCATTGGTAGGGGAGTCCGCTTATAGCCGCGTCGTATCCTGGAACTACGACACTTAGGACACTTCAATAAAATCATGCTGGGTTATCACTCTCAGGTTCTGGGTTCTCTCTATTAGACAAGTGTTCCCTTCGTCGCTCCCGCTGTTTCGCCTTTAACGACTCGATCTCGTGTTCAATCTTCGCCGCCCCTGCCGTTCTTACGTCCGGTTTCACTGCCTCATGGTTGAGGTAATATAGCGCGTCGCGGTAACGGTCGATCGCTCGACGATAATGGCCTTTGAAAGCCGAACGCTCCGCGAGCTCAACCCAATGGGCCACCTTAACCGACACAATGAATTCCTCAATCGCAACCCGAGATTCCTTTAGTTCCGTGTCACCTGGAAACGCTATAAGAGCCTGATCGATACAGTCGAGAGCTTTGTTCGCAGTTTCGATCTTATCGGAAGTTCTAACTCGATTTTGCGCTTCTCGAGTTAAGGCTTGAGACTGATTTCGGGCCCAGGTCAAAAGATGATGACGCCTTAGTCCACGTACGCGCTCCTGACCTGAGCGCACGGCAATCACCTTCTCTGTAGAATAGCTGCCGTTACGAAGGCCTTCTTCAGTACTTGCAAGGTAATCGTGGCATAGCTGGGCCGCCTCGAAGTGCAACTCCGGTCGACCTGATGTATCCGCGGCTTCAGACTGCTTCTGAATTGCACGCAGTGCCGCCGAATGATATGAAGCCGAAAACCCTTTTTTCTGGGTTCGTGCTCGTGAGGTTGAGGTACGTTTCGACCGTTGCGGGATGCCGTTCTCCAAAAGGTACCGCGTCCAAGCGCGCCGCATGACGACTTCCCGTGCAGACAAGGCGACCAGTAAAACTACGCTGGCAGCCAAACCAGCCGGTAGCCATGGTGCTTCGTCCCCCCCACTAATCAGCATCCACCACAGCCCAAAGAAGAGCCCTAGCGCGACGATGATTGCGACGGTCAAGTAGCCGAAGCTCGAGGGCATCCGACTGCGTGGAGTTCGCAAATGCGCTTCGGCCGACGATCCAGAAGAAGAGGACCGTTGATCCCTTGTAAAAAACTGGTCTGCCGAATTATTTTCCAACGATAGCCCCTTGGTCACCTCAAAGCCACGTATCATGTCGCTGCCGGGGATGGCTTGAAAATACTGTCGAGGTGATAATAGTCAGCTTTTTAGCTTTGGACTGTCAATATATGATCCCCAAAACGAACCATTAAACAACCTGAGACTGGAAACAATGTGATGTCGGAAAAAAGATTTGCAGGAAAAACTGCATTAATTACTGGCGCGACCTCAGGCATTGGGCACGCCTGTGCACTCGCATTCAGCGCCGCCGGCGCGCGAACGGTGTGTGTTGGCCGGAATGAGCAAGCGTTGTCGGCTTTGGCTGCTCAGCTAAAAGAGTCCGGTTCAGAAATGCTTCCGGTGAGTAGTGATCTCTCTACTGAAAGCGGTGCGAGACAAGCTGTCGAAGCAGCAATTCGAACATTCGACGGTATCGATATCCTCGTAAATGCGGCGGGCCACATCAGCAGCGGAACGATCGAAGATACTGCTCTCGAATCGTGGGACAAGATGATGGATATCAACGTTCGCGCAGTCTTCAATCTCATGCAGGCCGCAGTTCCCAGCCTCATTGCCCGCAAAGGTAATATCGTCAATATCTCAAGCGTAACCGGCTTGCGCTCATTTCCGGGTGTACTCGCATATTGCGTCTCCAAAGCAGCGTTGGACCAATTGACGCGATGCAGCGCGCTCGAACTAGCGGGCAAAGGTGTGCGAGTCAACGCTGTAAATCCCGGTGTGGTAGTCACCGAAATACACAAACGTGGGGGCATG
This sequence comes from Pyrinomonadaceae bacterium, assembly GCA_035457105.1. Lineage (GTDB taxonomy): Bacteria > Acidobacteriota > Blastocatellia > Pyrinomonadales > Pyrinomonadaceae > PSRF01. Next base: position 183 of record DATIBX010000546.1, on the reverse strand, counting down.
AGCGAAGAAAAGTATGCAGCATTCCTTGAACACTCAAAGCAAACTCATCCGCTAGGCAGGGTTGGCCGGCCCGAAGAAATAGCTTCCCTGGTCCTCTATCTTGCCTCTGACGAAGCTTCATGGATTACGGGCGTCACTTACTCAATTGACGGGGGCCGCGGTCAGACGTGCGCCAGATAGACG